>CAJLWO010000044.1 GCA_905210435.1 uncultured Bacteroidales bacterium | reverse complement strand
TCAAAATATATGAGGCTATGCAGGTGGAAAATTGCATTTCGACTTTGACTTTAGGTTCCGCATAAATAGCAACCACGGTTGCGGAAACGGTGATTGTTATTCATGCAAGATGGTAGTTTCGGCGGAAATTTCGTGGTGACGTAATTTTTTTGTACCTTTGCAGTCGATTTTTTATGGATAATTATCTCTAAGGTAGAAAAGTAATGATTACGACCAATAATTTAGGCATTCAGTTTGGCAAACGGGTATTGTTTCAGGATGTGAACCTGAAATTCACTCCCGGCAACTGCTACGGCATAATCGGTGCGAACGGCGCCGGCAAATCGACGCTGATGAAAATTCTGTCGGGACAGCTGTCGCCGACCCACGGCAATGTCACTCTCGGTCCGGGCGAACGATTGAGCGTGCTCGAACAGGACCACTTCAAGTTTGACGACTGCACGGTGATGGACACCGTGCTCCAGGGTCACACCGTACTGTGGGGCATCATGAAGGAGAAGGACGCCCTCTACGCCAAAGCCGATTTCTCCGACGAGGACGGCATTCGTGCTTCGGAACTCGAGGAGAAATTCGCCGAACTCGAAGGCTGGAACGCCGAAAGCGATGCCGGCGCGCTGCTCAGCGGCCTCGGCATCAAGGAGGACAAGCACTACATGCTGATGCGCGACATGACCGGTAACGAGAAGGTGCGCGTACTCCTTGCCAAAGCTCTTTTCGGCAACCCCGACAACCTGCTCCTCGACGAGCCGACCAACGACCTCGACCTCGACACCGTGGCATGGCTCGAAGACTATCTGTCGAAATTTGAAAACACGGTGCTCGTGGTGAGCCACGACCGCCACTTCCTCGACTCAGTCAGCACCCACACCCTCGATATCGACTACAACAAGGTGCAGCTTTTCGCCGGAAACTACAGCTACTGGTACCAGTCGAGTCAGCTCGCGCTCCGCCAGCAGCAGCAGGCCAACAAGAAAGCCGAGGAGAAACGCAAGGAGCTGTTGGAATTCATACAGCGTTTCTCGGCCAACGTGGCTAAATCGAAGCAGACTACATCGCGCAAAAAGATGCTCGAAAAACTCAACGTGGAGGAGATACAACCATCATCGCGCCGCTATCCCGGCATCATCTTCACCCCCGAACGCGAACCGGGCAACAAGATACTCGAAGTGCACGGACTCTCGGCTTCGGTCGATGGCGAAGTGCTTTTCCATGATGTCAACTTCCAGATCGAGAAGGGGGACAAAGTGGCATTCCTCAGCCGCGACCCGCGTGCCATGACCGCGCTGTTCGAGATTGTGAACGGCAACCGCAAGGCCGACGCCGGCACATACGAATGGGGTCAGACCATCACCACGGCATATCTTCCCCTCGACAACTCCGACTTCTTCAACACCGACATGAACCTCGTGGACTGGCTGTGCCAGTTCTCCGATGACTCTTCGGAAATCTACCTCAAGGGATTCCTCGGCAAGATGCTCTTCTCGGGCGAAGAGGTGCTGAAGAAAGCGTCAGTGCTCAGCGGTGGCGAGAAGATGCGCTGCATGATAGCGCGCATGATGCTCCGCAACGCCAACACCATGGTGCTCGACTCCCCCACCAACCACCTCGATCTGGAGTCAATCCAGGCGTTCAACAACACGCTTCAGACATTCAAGGGCAACATACTCCTCGCCTCGCACGACCACGAGTTCATCCAAACCGTGTGCAACCGCATCATCGAACTTACGCCCAACGGCATCATCGACAAGATGATGGACTATGACGACTACATCACCGACGAGAAAGTAGCCGCCGCCCGCGAACGTCTGTACGGCACAAACTAAAGAGTTTTTATCTCACTATCAAACAGCAACCGTAACCCCATAGCACAATGGTAAAACATATCGTAACATTCAAGCTCAAATGCAGCGCCGAGGAGCGTCGCGCCGCAGCCGAACAGTTCAAAGCCGCCCTTGAGGCTCTTCCCGCACAGATCGACGTGCTCCGCGCCATCGAGGTAGGCATCAACGAAAATCCCGCCGAAACATGGGACGTGGTTCTGACAGCCACCGTCGACACCCTCGCCGACGTAGACATCTACGCCAAGCACCCCGCCCACGTGGCCGCAGCCGCCATCATAGCCCCCTGCAAGGAGTCGCGCGCCTGCGTAGACTACACCGTCTGAATTCCAACCGTCCTATTTCTTAACAAGGGTACAAAAGCCAAGACAGGAGCACAATATTTTCCGGATACCACGGAATTTATTTGTGCCCCTGTCTTGGCTTTTGTGCATTTGTTTTTTAACAAACAAATGCATAAGAGATTTAAGGGAATCTTTTGTTGAACTTAATTTTGAACAGGAGCACAACAGAACAAAAGGTTTAATATCGTGCGTATCCGTCACTTTATATGCTATTAACGACGACAAAAATGCAGGTCGCTCAATATCTTGCCGCGATATAGGGTAAATAACAGCAATAATATATCGCCTTGTCCTTTGTGCTTTTGTGCTATAGTTTTTTAACCAATGAACAGTAGCTATGACAGGTTCACAATTTTTTTTATTTTTTCGGGGTATGGTGCTAAAAAACATGTATATATGTAGCCCTACCGAAAACATTTTTTATTAATTTTGTCAGCGGTTGCCGATGTGCCATAGAGATGGCCGCGGCAATCAATACATTTTGATAAAAGGTGTTATTGAAATTTTATCTTTAATCATCGAACTTGGCGGTTTGAACTGTAGCAAAGATAAGGTTGGCAATAGCACCTGCATCGGTTGCATATACCCTGCCGTTATCGGCAGAATATATAGCACAATCGGTGTGGGGCTATTGTTTTATCTGCTACAAAGGCACGCCAAGGCCTGATGATTGGATAAAACAAGATACAATCCTCACACCTTTTTTATATACCTAATACTTACCTGTTTCATTGGAGGATGAGAAACACAAAATACAACGATATGCAAATAATCAATGAGACAACATTCAACGAACTCCATGAAAAAATTCCAATGAGACTGGTTATTATTCATAATTTAATAATTAATGAATATGTCTACATACTTCTAAACGAAGAAGAATCTGTTGATATAAAACCTGATGACATTAGAATATTTGTAAGGGAACATTATGTTTCCAATTTTGAACGAGAAGATTTCACAATTACCTTTTATTCTAAAACAACTAATCACGCATAATATGAGACCTACTTTTAAAATCATGTCATTATTGTCATTTATATTTACATCATTTTTGGTTTACGCTTATGACATTGAAGTTGATGGAATTTATTATAATATATATGCAAATAATAAAACTGCTGTAGTAGTTAGTGGCGATTCAATCTATAAAGGAGATATTAACATTCCTGAAACAATAGCTTTCAGAAACAACAAGCTCTCTGTTGTGGGCATTGAGGAAGCCTTCGAAGACTGTTCTTTGTTACAATCAATTATTCTTCCAAATTCTTTAACTTCAATAGGTAATAATGCATTTAGCGGATGTTCTGCATTAACTTCAATTATTCTCCCCAATAAAATAGCAAGCATTGGTCAGAATGCATTTAGAGATTGTTCTGCTCTAAAAACTGTCGGAATGCCAGATTCATTAAAAAGTATTGGGGCAGATGCATTCAATGGTTGCCTATCACTACACTCTATAGATTTGCCACAATCAATGACAGTCATTGGATCAAATGCGTTCGCAAATTGTACTGCGCTATTTTCGATTGAAATTCCTGATGGAATCTCCGAAATTGAAGAGGGGACTTTTTTAAATTGCGTATCTCTTGAAAAGATAATATTATCCCACAATATTGTAGATATTCATGACAAGGCATTTTATAATTGCTCTCTTTTGGATGAAATTGAATTTCCATACAATTTGCAAAGGATTGGGAAAGAATCTTTCTATAAATGTAGTAAGATTAAAGAGATAGTTATTCCTGATTGTGTAAACTCAATTGGTGAAAATGCCTTTTACAAATGTAATAATATATCTTTATTTAGTTTAGGAAGTGGAATTAATGAAATTACAGGATCATCATTATGGGGATGTACTGAAATGGAGACCTTAGAAATGAGGGAAAGTCGACGGAGTTTAAATTTGGGCGGTTATGAAGATAGGTGGCCGAATTATATCCGTTATAGTGCACTACCATGTGATTTTGAGAATCTAAAAGTGAAGAAATTAATTATAAATAGACCTATAAGATATTTATCGTATTTTAGAAATGACGATTCTGTTGATGGAAAAAGTTATAAATTTCCATTTGATGATAATCCTTTTATAGAAGTTATTTTCTTGTCTGAAAAATTTAGCTTTAATACAGAAGACTATTCTGGTGGGTGGGGACTTCTTTATTACAAATTAAAAGGAGAAATTTCATTTTCAAACTTATTGAATCTAAAGCAATTAGAAATTAATCATATAAATTGTTCTGAAATATTGCCGGAATATTTCGTTGGCTGCAATAATATAGCGGAAATTACGATAAAAAGTATAGAAAGTATAGGACAAGATGCGTATAAGAATTATACCAAATTACATCAGATAAATTTAGAAAATGTAGAGAAGATTTCATCAAATGCATTTATGGGCTGCTCTTCATTGACCCACATAATTCTCCCTTCGACTATAAAATCGCTCTCGTCTTCTTTGTCAACTTGTCCACTTGAAACGATAATTCTCGAAGGGGAAAACCCACCATCAGCAGACGAATTCGAGCACGACACATACTTAAATTGCGAACTAATTGTTCCTTGTGGTTTTAAAGAAATTTATTTAGAGACAAGCCCATGGTGTAATTTTTGGAGCATTAATGAAAAAGACGAAGTAAAACCTGAAAAGATTATCCTATCCAATGATTTTCTTACGTTACATATAGGAGAATCCTTTCAGATTATTGGAACTGTTTTCCCCCAGGAAGCTGATACTTCCATATTGTGGACGTCCTCAGATTCTTCTGTCGCAACCGTTTCCAACGAAGGCATAGTGACTGGCATTTCTATTGGCGAGTCGACAATAACGGCAAAATGCGGAGAAATTTATGCAAGTTGTAAGGTCTCAGTCCTTGGAGATAATGGCGTCGACAATATATTTGCTGACCATGATACCCAAGTATCTGTTTACTCCACTGAAGGCATCCTTTTAAAGAAAAATTGTTCTTACGATGAAATAATGGAAATAATGCCTAAAGGTATCTATATCATAGTTTACAGAGACTGCACAACTGAGAAAGTCGTTATCAGACAGTAATATTATCCCACATACTTTTTTGTGCTCCTGTGCTCCTGTTTTTCAACAAGTGTACAGGAGCACAATTGTTTTTCCCTTATTGGGAAATTTGTTGTGCTCCTGTTATCGCTTTTTGTAATGTTGTTTTTTATCAAGCAAATGCAAGGCGTACAATATCACACCGATACAGAATAAATATAACCTAAAGGGTATAATTTATCCTAAATTAAAATATTTTATACCCGAAACGGTACAATATAGATAAAGTTCATTATCTTTGTACCCAAAAGGGTATATCGTATGACTCAATTATCAAGATATGTGAAGGAGATGCGTAAGCAATTCGGACTTACGCAGGTTGACTTATCCCAAAAATCAGGGGTAGGACTACGCTTTGTACGCGAACTTGAGCAGGGCAAAGAAACTCTGCGCCTTGATAAGGTAAATCAAGTGCTCGCGCTTTTCGGGGCCCAAATGACACCGAAAGGAATTGAAAATGGGGTGCTTTAAATTTAAAATCGGGCTATCCGATTCCCCATTTTAAACGTTAAATTCAATTCTATATGAAGAAAGCAAAGGTGTTTCTAAACAATATGTTCGCCGGGGTTCTTACCGAAGATGATATGGGTTATGAATTTCGTTATGATTCCAACTATCTGCAATCGAAAGGAGCCACAGCCGTGAGTCTTACACTGCCGCTGACTGATAAGCCTTATCGCGACAAAGTGTTGTTTCCGTTTTTTGACGGACTTATTCCTGAAGGCTGGCTTCTTGATATTGCAGAACAAAACTGGAAAATATCCGCACGTGACAGGTTCTCATTGCTGCTCGCTTGCTGCAAGGACTGCATCGGCAATATCAGTGTAATACCAATTGAAAGAAAGGAGGCCGGCAATGAATAAATGTCTGTTTTGCTATAAAACATTGGGCAACGGTGAAGTTGATTACCATAAGGCTTGTGCACATAAAATATTCGAATCAGCTGTTGTACCGTTGTTGCCATATACCCGCGCCAATATAAAGGAACTGGCCCGGGAGATAGTGAGAGCTAACACAACCGTGACCGGCGTACAGGCGAAACTATCACTCGATATATCACGAGGACGTGCCGGAGAACCACAACGCTTCACTATCGTAGGGCTGTGGGGGCGATTTATCCTTAAGCCGCAAACCGACCGCTTCGCCCATCTTCCGGAAAACGAGGATCTCACCATGCACATGGCGGAAGCAGCCGGAATAAAAACTGTGCCACACTCGCTGATACGGTTTACCGACGGTGAACTATGTTACATAACGCGCCGCATTGACCGCACAAAGAAGGGGGAAAAGATTGCCATGGAAGATATGTGCCAGCTATCAGAACGACTCACAGAAGATAAATATAAAGGCTCCTACGAACGTATAGCAAAACTTATACGACAATATTCATCTGCGCCACTGCTGGATGTCATCAACTTTTGGGAAGTAGTTCTTTTCTCATGGCTTACCGGAAACGCAGATATGCATCTGAAAAACTTCTCGTTCTTCCGCCCTGTCGACAAATATATGCTGACACCGGCATACGACCTCCTGTCAACCGCACTTGCCATTCCCGAAGATGACGAGGAGTTGGCATTGACACTTAACGGTAAGAAAAAGCGGATTAAGCGCGAGGATTTTGAAAATGCAATGCGTGATAGCGGAATGGATGAAAAAGCAATCGCTAACCTTTTCAACCGATTCTCCAAAGCTATCCCCAAATGGCACAAACTTATAAAAGAGTCATTCCTCCCGGTCGACCTACAAGAAGCGTATCATGACAAAATAGATATGATGACTAAAAAAATCTCTATCAAAGAATAAACGATATAGTAATTCATACTATTCCACACTACTTTGTGCTACTGTCACGGCTTTTGTGCTATTGTTTTATCAAACAAGTGTACAGAATTTTAAACTCCCTTGTTAGACTTAATTTTGAACAATACTATCCCGCACACGCCTTTGTGCTTTTGTACTCTTGTTTTTTAACAAATGAACAGGAGCACAATTGTTTTCCCGTTATTGGGAAATTCATTGTGCTCCTGTTGTGGCTTTTTGTTCTTTTGTTTTCTATCTTTCTATCGCCTTGTTGTTTAGAAGGCGAGGGAGGCGGGGAGGGTGCGGAGGTTGTAGCGGGAGGCCATTGTTTCGCCGTAGGCTCCGGCGCTGCGGAGGGCTACGAGGGAACCGCGGGTGAGGGCGGGGAGGTGTTCGTCCTTGCCGAATACGTCGGATGACTCGCAGATGGGGCCTACAACGTCGTAGACTTCTTCCGGGGCATCGGGAGTGGAGATGTTTTCTATCTTGTGGTGGGCGTCGTAGAGGGCAGGACGCAGAAGGTCGCTCATGCCGGCGTCGATTATCGCAAACTGTTTTTCAACGCCATGCTTTACATAGAGCACACGCGATATGAGCGAGCCGCATTGCGCCACTATCGAACGGCCAAGCTCGAAATGGAGCTGCTGGTTTTCGCCGAGACGGAGATGCTCGCGGAATATATCGAAATACGATTTGAAATCGGGCACGGGATGCGCGTCGGGGTCGGTGTAGTCGATACCGAGACCGCCGCCCACGTTGATTGATGAGAAGATGATGCCTTTGGCTGCAAAATGCTCCTGCAGTTCGTTGATTTTGTCGCAAAGCATACGATACGGCTCCATGTCGGTGAGCTGCGAACCGATATGGAAATGAAGTCCGGTCAGCTTTATGCCGGGGAGCTGCAGCGCTTTGTCGACCACGGCGTCGAGATGGCGCAGGTCGATGCCGAATTTATTCTCATTGAGGCCGGTGGTGATATAGTGGTGCGTGTGCGCGTCAATGTCGGGATTGACACGGAGCGCCACTTTTGCGGTCAGGCCACGTGCAGATGCGAGTTCCGATATTACCTCAAGTTCGGGCAGCGACTCCACGTTGAAACAGCCAATGCCTACGCCAAGGGCATAATTAATCTCGTCGTCAGATTTACCGACACCGGCAAACACGATTGAGTCGGGTGAAAAACCGTTGACCACGGCTGCCTCTACCTCGTTGCCGCTCACGCAGTCTATGCCCCACCCCGCTTCACGTATCGGAGCGAGAATAAGCGGATTGGCATTCGCCTTGACGGCATAATGGATGTGGTAGCGTGAGTCGTCGGCCTGCCGCGCCGCTTCCGCTATGGTGCGGTTGAGCAGGTCCAAGTCATAATAGTAAAACGGTGTCTTGACTGATTGAAATCTATCTATCGGAAACTTCATAATTATTACCAAATATTTTGTCGGTGTAGGGATGGTGTTGCAGAACTTCCAACAGTAGGGACGCACGGTCTGTGCATCCGGAAAACGAGCATTGATTACCAATGGATTATAGGACGCACAGACCGTGCGTCCCTACATTGTCAACCCGAATTTCGCAGCTTTGCAACGCCGTCCGCGTCCGGAGGGCAATGGAGAAAAATTACCGTTCGCGGGGGCGGACGCGATGAATCGCGTCCCTACAGTTCGCTGTCACTGTATTTATTTGAACAGGTGTTCGCTCAATGAATTGAGGGCGGCTACCTTATCCTCTTTGCGGACGAGGAACGAGATGTTGTAGTTGCTGCCACCGTATGAAATCATGCGCACGGGGATGTCGCGCAGAGCATCGAGAGCCTTTGCCTCGAAACCGCGGTTCTGCCACTCGAGGTCGCCTACCACGCAGATGATTACCATGTCGCGGTCGACGGTGACGGTGCCGAATTTCTTCAGGTCGTCGACTATCTGGCGCAGGTTGCGCTCGTCGTCGATGGTGACTGACACGCCTACTTCAGAAGTGGCAATCATATCGATTGAAGTCTTGTATGTCTCGAATATTTCGAACACTTTACGAAGGAAACCGTAGGCGAGAAGCATACGGCCCGACTTGATTTTGATAGCCGTGATATTGTCCTTGGCAGCCACGGCCTTGATGCGGTGGCTTTCGGAGCTGTTGTGTATGAGGGTGCCGGGAGCGTCGGGCTGCATGGTGTTGAGCAAGCGCACCGGTATGTTGTTGAGTTTTGCGGGAAGCACACATGTGGGGTGCAGAATCTTTGCTCCGAAATATGCCAGTTCTGCAGCCTCCTCGAAGTGCAGCTCCTTGACGGGCTTTGTGCCTTCGACGAAACGAGGGTCGTTGTTGTGCATGCCGTCGATGTCGGTCCATATCTCAATCTCCTCGGCATCGAGTACGGCGCCGATGATTGATGCCGTAAGGTCGGAACCTCCGCGCTGCAGGTTGTCAATCTCGCCATAAGCGTTGCGGCAGATATATCCCTGCGTGAGGAAGAGGTCGGCATCGGGATACTGCTCCATCAGCGCGGTCAGCTTCTCGCGGATATACTGGGTATCGGCTTCGGCGTTCTTGTCGGTGCGCATGAAATCGAGTGCCGGGAGGAGCACTGAGTTGACACCCGTCTCCTGGAGATAGAGATTGAGCAGCGCTGTCGACATCAGCTCGCCCTGAGCGAGGATTTCGCGCTCCTCGAACATGGTGAATATATCTTTCGAAAACGAACGTATGTAGTTGAAGCAGGCTTTAATGGCATCGGTGGCTTTCTCTTTGTATTCCTTCGTCGAATATAGCTCGTCGATGGTCTTGATATACTTAGCCTCAAGAAGATTGATTGTCTCCTTTGCACCGTCGATATTTTTCTTATAAAGATAGTCGCCGATTTCCACCAGTGAGTTGGTGGTACCCGACATCGCGGACAGGACGATAAGATTGCGGCCGCGCTCGTTAATCAATTTGGCAACATCTTTCATGCGCTGGGCGGAGCCAACCGATGTGCCGCCAAACTTCAATACTTTCATTTTGTAGATACTCTGTTTAAAAAATTACATTATAATATTTCAGCAATGCAAAATTAATCATTTTTCCATAAACAGCATAGAAATAATGATAAAAAATGACAAAATAACAATGCCGAAGCAACAAATTGATTACTCCGGCATACTTTTATCTATAATTATAATACTCAGAGTACGATACTCCCTACTCGGCCTCCTCGTCGTCGGAATCGTACCATACGCCGAGATCCATGAAATCGCGGCTGTCATAAAGTTGTGATGATGTGCCGGCTATGTATGACGGTTCGTTGCCGTCGTGCGACATCAACATCGACATGTCGGCCGAAGCTGCTTCGAGACCGAGTTCCTCTTCGGGAGATATATCTCTTCCCATGAAGATATTTAATAAGTTTGAAAGTCTCATTGCGGTAGGGTTTTAAAAGTGAATATATATGTAAGCTATACAATATAAACACCGTGACGGCGCTTTTGTTTTGTCCTCCGCCGTTTTTTTAGTAATTTTGATGAAAAATTCAGCTAAAGAGATATGAGTAATTCCGATATCAATTTCGATACTTTTGACCGCGAGCACCTGTGGCATCCATATACCTCGACCATCGACCCGCTGCCTACCTACAAGGTGGAATCGGCCGAAGGCGTCAGGCTGCGGCTTGCCGACGGCACAGAGCTTATTGACGGGATGTCGTCGTGGTGGTGCGTGATCCACGGCTACAACAATCAGGCAATCAACGAAGCCGTTGACCGCCAGCTCCACAAGATGTCGCACGTGATGTTCGGCGGACTCACCCATGAGCCTGCCATCGAGCTTGGCAAACTGCTTCTGGAGATGGCCCCCCCGTCGATGAACAATATATTTTATGCCGACTCAGGCTCAGTGGCTACTGAAGTGGGTATGAAAATGGCCGTGCAGGCGGCAGTATCGCGCTACGGCTCGCACAAAAAGACCAACTTCGTGACAATCCGTTCGGGCTACCACGGCGACACATGGAACGCCATGAGCGTATGCGACCCGGTGACGGGCATGCACGGCGCTTTCGGTCCGGCTTTGCCGATACGCTACTTCGTGCCGCAGCCACGCTCACGTTTCGGAGGCGAATGGAATCCCGACGAAATACTGCCGCTGCAGGAAGTGCTCGAGCAGCACCACGACGAAATCGCGGCCATGATACTTGAGCCGATAGTGCAGGGGGCCGGGGGCATGTGGTTCTACCACCCTCAGTACCTCGTGGAGGCGCGCCGCCTGTGCGACAAATACGGCATCTATCTTATTTTCGACGAAATAGCCACCGGTTTCTGGCGCACCGGCCGACAGTTCGCCTGGGAGCATGCAGGCGTGGAGCCTGACATAATGCTCATAGGCAAGGGACTCACGGCAGGCTATCTGACAATGAGCGCCGTGCTCACCACCAAGGGTGTGGCCGACACCATATCGCGCGGCGAAGCGGGCGTGATGATGCACGGCCCCACATTCATGGGCAATCCCCTCGCATGCGCCATAGCCATAGCGTCGCTCCGACTGCTTCAGGCACAGGATATGGAAGCACGCATCGGGCATATCAACGAGGTAATCACACGCGCGATAGCACCGGCCCGCGAGCTCGGCAACGTCGCCGACGTGCGCACCATCGGCGCCATCGGCGTAATCGAGACAAAGACACCTGTCAACGTTGGCGATTTCCAGCGGCGGTGCGTGGAGAAAGGTATCTGGGTACGCCCCTTCGGCCGCAACGTCTACGTCATGCCCCCATACGTAATCAATGACGAAGACCTGACATATCTCATAAAGTCGACTATTGAAATCCTTGCTGAAAAATGACAGCGACACGCATTGCAACCTCCCGGCTCGAACCCGAACTCGAACAGCTGCGGCAGTCGTCCAACTTCCGCTCCTTACCCGAGCCTTGCGACAGTGATGTCATAGACCTCACCTCAAACGATTACCTCGGCCTCGCGCTGCGTGACGACCTCAAAGATGAGTTTCTCGGCCTCAACGACGGCGGCCGGCAGCTTGAGCTGACATCGTCGGCATCACGGCTGCTTGCATCATGCCAGCACGAATACCGGCTGTTCGAGACCATGCTCGGCGACGTCTACGGGCGCCCGGCCCTGCTTTTCAACAGCGGCTACCACGCCAACACGGGCATAATACAGGCACTCGCCGACAAGCGGACCATGATTGTGGCCGACAAACTGGTACACGCCTCGATAATCGACGGCATCAGGCTTAGCGGCGCACGTTTCACCCGCTTTCCCCACAACGATTTCGACCGGCTCGAACGAATAGTGGCCGACGTATCCGACGAATTCGACCGTATCCTCGTCATTGTGGAAAGTGTCTACTCGATGGACGGCGACCGTGCCGACATAGACCGGCTTATCGACTTGCGCCGCTCCAATCAGCGCGTCTTGCTATACGTCGACGAAGCCCACGGCATCGGCGTGGAGAGTCAGGCGGGACTCGGTCTTGTAGCCTCGGCGAAAGCGCCGGCAGAAGTAGATATAGTGATCGGCACGCTCGGCAAAGCCTTGGCCTCATCGGGTGCGTTTGCCATAGTCGACGACATAGTCAGGCAATACCTTGTCAACAAAGCCCGAAGCCTGATATTCTCCACCGCCCTACCCCCGGCATGCGTGGCATGGAGCCGTTTCCTGTTCGGCAAAATGATGGAAATGGATAGCGAGCGCAACACGCTGCGCCGCCATGCCGCACGAATAGCCGACGCGATAGCTGCCGCTACAGGACGCCGCGGCGTGGTGAGCCACATTCAGCCGCTCGTCATAGGCAACGCCGCCGCTACCCTGCAACGCTCCGCCGAACTGCTCCGCGATGGGGTGAAAGTGCTCCCGATACGCACCCCGACCGTGCCCCCGGGCAGCGAACGCCTGCGCTTCTCCCTCTCCGCCGCCCTCACCGACGCCGACATAACCCGCGCCTGCCGCTGCATCGAGGGCAAACAGTCTTAGAGCTTGTTTGAATTTAAACCGTATTAACAATAAAGGTTGTTGCAAGGAAAAACTTCAAATTAATCCTGAGGTATTTCATAACAATATATCCCATGCCATGAATTCTGTTTTTTCTCACATTTTCATATCAGTGCTATTTCTTTTTAACCTTTCGGTTGTGGCAAATGCCAGCAATTCAGACTATCTCACAAATGAGAACATCGGATTGCTCAATACGCTCGATTCGCTTCTGGCACACGCTGATTATTATGTACAGGTGAAAGAGGACAGAATTTCCCGGCTACTCGACAAGTTCATGCATACGACCGATACCGAGCAAAAATATTGGGCTGCCACCGGACTTTATGAAGAGTACGAAGCCTTTGACTCCGACTCGGCAATGGCGTATGCCGACAGATGTTACAGTCTTGCCCGGGAGCTCGGACGCGAAGACCTTACAATAAATGCGGAATTGAACCGTATCTATGTGCTGACAGCTACCGGACTTCTTGACAAAGCGGAAGCTGCATTGCATAAACTTGACACCTCACAGATGAACAGCGAACAGCTGCTGACATACTGCGACCGAAACATCAACCTTGCATCACATCGCGACCAATATGTCGGATATTCAATGCCTGATACGGCGGAGTCGCGGCGCATAAATCTTATGGTAGACCGCGCCATGGCTCAAATTCAGGCACCGCAAGGGAGCTACGGCTGGATTGCGGGGTGGAACGGCTTAAGCGAAGCCGGCGACTACAGGGATAAAATCAGCGCAGCCCTACTTTCAAGACTTCAAGACAACAAATTCGAGACACGCGAAGACGCCCTCGACGCATACGTACTGAGCCGCATATATGATTATTCAGGAGACAAACCGTCAAAATTGAAATATCTGATTTTGTCTGCCATTGCCGATATACGAGGCAGCGTAAGAGAGATAGCGTCGCTTGAGGAAGTGGCCGGAATTTTAATGGACACAGGCGATTTCGAACGGGCAAACAATTATATAAACTATTGCATTGCTTGTGCCGACAGCTACCACAGCCGTGTGCGAATGGCACGGCTCGGACAGGTAAAAGACCGGATATTGAGCACGCTATACAATCACAGCAAAAAACAGGGTGAGGCCAACCGACGAATGGTCATAATACTGATTGCAGTAGTTGTCGCCCTTGTACTGATGTTTCTATTCATTCTCAGACAGATGCGCCAGCTTTCAGTTTCACGCAAAGGGCTGAGTGAGGCCAATGCAGACCTGCATATCAATATCGAAGAACTTCATAAGACACGTGAAGAACTCAACGATGCCAACGCACGTTTATCGGAACTGTATGCCAATGCCCGCAAAAATGCAGAAATACTTTCCGACACCAATGAGGCAAAAGAAAAATATATCGCGAGCATTTTCTCAATCTGCTCAGAATATATTACCAAACTCGACGATTTCCGCAAGAATATCCACAGGCTGATAGTAGCCGGTAAATCGGACGAGCTCATTCGAATTACAAAAACGCCCGAGCTGCCATACAACGAGATGAAGGAATTATACAGGCATTTCGACCGTATTTTTCTTCAGATATATCCTGAATTTGTCGCGGATTTCAACACCCTGCTGAGAGAAGAAGAACGCATAGTGCCGCGTTCGCCCGATTTTCTTACAACCGAACTGCGTATCTATGCTCTTGTAAGACTTGGCCTGAACGACAGTGTGAAAATAGCCAAATTCCTCCACATATCCGTGCAGACAGTATATAACACCCGCCAACGCACAAGAAACAAAGCCATCATACCGAAAGAAACTTTTGCCGATGCCGTCATGAAACTTGGGAAAGCGAGCATCTGACCCTCCCTACATACTCTATAAAATTTACCGAAACCCCATCGTCTAAGACCATTAACTGACGACGGGACAGCACGTTATATTTTATCACTGTTTACCATACGGCTCTCCCTGCCCTTTTATGCACGGATTGTTATAATTAAATTTGCAGCATAAATATCTTATAACAATCACAAGTAAATAATATCATGGTGAATTTTAGAAAAAAGAAACGGACAAAAGTATTTATGCTGGCGGCTGCATGTTTATGCGCCTTGTCCTGCCATGGACTGGAGCTGTATCGTGATGCATCAAGGCCTATAGAGGAGCGCGTGGAGGATGCTCTGTCGCGAATGACCACACGCGAGAAAATCGATTTAATCCATGCACAGTCAAAGTTTTCCTCACGCGGAGTGCCACGGCTCGGAATTCCGGATCTGTGGTGTACCGACGGCCCTCACGGCATCAGACCTGACGTACTGTGGGATGAATGGGATCAGGCGGGTTGCACCAATGATTCATGCGTAGCTTTCCCCGCCCTCACATGTCTGGCTGCGACATGGGACCCCGAAGCCGCCCTCACTTACGGCAGATGCATCGGAGAGGAAGCCCGCTATCGCGGCAAGGACGTACTGCTCGGTCCGGGCGTCAACATACTCCGAACACCGCTCAACGGCCGAAACTTTGAATATATGGGAGAGGATCCTTTCCTGGCATCGGTCATGGTGGTGCCATACATCAAGGGAGTGCAGGAGAACGGTGTCGCGGCATGCGTGAAACATTTCGCACTCAACAACAACGAGTCAAACCGCCACAACACCAATGTCACAGTCGACGACCGTACTCTTTATGAGATATATCTCCCGGCATTCAAGGCGGCGGTGACAGAGGGTGGCGCATGGTCGATAATGGGCGCATATAATCTGTACAAAGACCAGCATGCCTGTCACAACGAATATCTGCTCAACGATATACTCAAAGAGGAATGGAGATTTGACGGAGCAGTGATAAGCGACTGGGGTGGCGCCCACGACACCCCGCAGGCTATATCAAACGGTCTTGATCTGGAATTCGGCACATGGACTGACGGCCTGGGCACCGGTACTGTAAATGCCTACGACAACTATTACCTCGCAACACCGTTTTTGAATATGTTAAACGACGGCAAAGCCGACATGGAAGAGCTTGACGACAAAGCCCGGCGGGTGCTCCGATTGATTTTCCGGACAGCCTTGGATCATAGCAAAGGAGATGGAGAGATGTGTTCTGACGCACATTACGAGGCAGCCCGAAAAATAGGAAACGGGGGCATTGTCCTGCTCAAGAATGACAACCGTATGCTGCCGATAGGAGGCGATAAAACGCCCCGCAAAATACTTGTGGTAGGAGAGAATGCAATCAAAATGATGACAGTCGGCGGCGGTTCATCTTCACTAAAAGTGCAGAGAGAATGCTCGCCGCTCGATGGCATACGCGCCGCTGCCGGCAACAGTATCGCGGTTGATTATGCCCGCGGTTATGTAGGAGACCCTTCCGGCGAATACAACGGCGTTATCACCGGTCAGAATCTGGCCGACGGCCGAAGTCCCGGAGAGCTTATCGATGAGGCTGTCACGAAGGCTTATGATGCCGATATGGTGATTTTTATAGGCGGCCTGAACAAAAGCTGGGGACAGGATTGCGAAGACAGCGACAGGTCGGGACTCGAGCTTCCATACGGACAGGACAAACTGATAGAGGCGCTTGCAAAAGCAAATCACAATCTTGTGGTAGTGAACGTCAGCGGTAATCCGGTAGCGATGCCGTGGGTCAAGAAAGTACCGGCAATAGTCCAGGCATGGTATCTTGGTTCGGAGGCAGGCCATTCGATAGCCGACATACTTTTCGGCAAGGTTTCGCCATCAGGCAAGCTTCCCATGACATTCCCGGTATCGCTCGCCGACAACGGCGCACATGCACTCGGGGCCTATCCGGGCACGAAACGCGACGGCTCCGACATAGTAGATATCGAGTACAAGGAGGGCCTGCTGGTAGGCTATCGGTGGCACGACGCAAAGAAAATCAAACCGCTGTTCGCTTTCGGGCATGGCCTGAGCTACACCGATTTCAAATACGGAAAAGCTGTGGCCGACAGAAAAGAATTTGACGGCAACGGGTACATAACATTTAAAGTGGCGGTGACGAACTGCGGCGACCGGGCCGGAGCAGAAGTGGTGCAGCTATACATATCGCGCAACGACAGCCCTGTATTCTGTCCGGTAAAAGAGCTGAAAGGATTCTCAAAAGTATGGCTGGAACCGGGTGAGACAAAAGAAGTGTCGATATCTGTCGACAAAGACGATCTAAGCCGGTTTGATGCGGATAAACATTGCTGGACAGCTGACCCGGGAGAATATACCGCACAGATCGGAGCCTCCTCCGACAATATAAAATCAACAGTAAAATTCAACTTGAAATAATGAAAAAGTTTATTTTATGGATTGCCGCCTTTTTGTGGACGGCAATATCCGATATCTCGGCAGAGATACCCAATGGTTCGTCACGACCTGACGAAATGGATAAGTTCATAACCGAACTGATGTCAAAGATGACTATTGACGAGAAAATAGGACAACTTAACCTGCCGTCGTGCGACGACATCGTCACCGGACATGCTGCCGAGAGCAACGTAGGCGCTCTTGTGGCACGTGGAGACGCCGGGGGCACGTTCAATGTCAAGAGCGCAGCAAAAGTCAAGGAACTACAACACTTGGCGGTAGAAAAGTCAAGGCTCGGCATTCCCCTTCTGATTGGTCTTGACGTGATACATGGCTATGAAACTATCTTCCCCATACCTTTGGCATTGTCGTGCTCGTGGGATATGAACGCCATAGAGCGGTCGGCACGTGTGGCAGCCACAGAGGCATCGGCAGCCGGTATCAACTGGACATTCAGCCCGATGGCCGACATAAGCCGCGACCCGCGATGGGGACGCGTGGCCGAGGGCGCAGGTGAAGACCCGTATCTCGGCTCCGAGATAGCCCGCGCGATGGTCAGGGGCTATCAGGGCTCGCTGAAAAATAACGACGAGATACTTGCTTGCGTGAAGCATTTCGCGCTCTACGGGGCATCGGAAGCCGGTCGCGACTACAACATCGTCGACATGAGCCGCGGACGAATGTACAACGAATATTTTGCGCCGTATAAAGCCGCGTGCGACGAAGGCGCTGCCACACTGATGACTTCGTTCAACCTCGTCGACGGCATCCCGGCCACCTCCAATCCGTGGCTCCTTGACGACGTGCTCCGCCGGCAGTGGGGATTTGACGGAATGGTAGTGACCGACTACGGCTCAATCGGCAACATACGCACGCAGGGGCTCGAACCTCTCCCCGACGCATCGGCTGAAGCGCTTAAAGCAGGCACGGATATGGACATGTGCTCCAACGGTTTCCTGTCAACGCTGAAACAGAGTCTTGCCGAGGGAAAGATTGATATAAAGGATATAGACAGGGCTGTGCGGCGTGTGCTGGAAGCAAAATACCGTCTGGGGCTTTTCGACGACCCATACAAGTATAACGATACCAAACGAGAGAAAAGACTCATATATTCAAAGGAGCACCGCGATGAAGCTCGTGCCATCGCGGCAAAAACCTTCGTACTTCTTAAAAATGAGAACGCCTTGCTTCCTCTGGATAAAAAAGGGAAAATAGCCTTGATAGGGCCGCTTGCAGATGCAGCATGCGAAATGCCCGGCACATGGAGCGTAGCTGCCGACTGCAGCAAATACAAGACGCTGAAGCAGGCATTAGGCGAGGCTCTTGACGGAAAAGCGTCTCTGCTCTACGCGCAGGGGGCTCGCTTCGACACTACCCCGCTTGCCGACCGCAGAAACAACGGCAATGACACCGACAGCATCACTGACATGCGTCTCCTCAATGAGGCACTCGATATCGCGTCAAAAGCAGATGTGATAGTCGCAGCCTTGGGAGAAGACTCCGGACGGAGCGGCGAATCGTCATCGCTTACAGACCTTTCGCTCCCGGCCGCACAACGGCGTTTGCTTGAAGCGCTGCTCTCCACAGGAAAGCCAGTAGTGATGCTGAATTTTGCAGGACGCCCGACCGTGCTGACATGGGAGAGCGAGAATGTCCCTGCAATACTCAATGTGTGGTTCGGCGGCTCGGAAGCGCCTGATGCAATTGCCGATATCATATTCGGCGATGTCAATCCCTCGGGTAAACTCTCCGCATCTATGCCATGGAATGTAGGCCAGATACCGGTCTATTATAATCATCTAAACACAAGTCACCCGATTGACGAAAATAACCCGGGGTATCAGAAGTTCAGGTCAAACTATATCGACGCGCCGAACGAACCGCTCTACCCTTTCGGATACGGATTGAGCTACACCGATTTCGAATATAGCGGTTTCCGCATTGACGGGAACGAGTTGCGTGAAGACAAGCCGCTGACGGCCACTGTGACCGTCACCAATACCGGCCGACGTGAGGGCGACGAGATTGTGCAGTTCTATATCCGCGACGTGCAGGCCTCGGTGGCACGTCCGGTCAAGGAACTCAAGCATTTCGAACGCATCAGTCTAAAGCCGGGAGAAAAGCGAGATGTCAGTTTCAAAATCACGCCGGACGATTTGAAATTCTATAACCGCAATCTCGAATATGTGGCCGAACCGGGAGAATTTCAGGTTATGGCCGGCCCTGACAGCAAACATGTGTCAACACTGTCGTTCAGCCTGGCGGAATAAAGTCAACTTACGACATAAAGGAGTGGGCACCGGATATCCGGTGCCCACTCCTTTATGTCAGTTTATGAGATTATTATGCCTGTGCTTTCTCTGCAACTTCCTTGAATTCGTCAAGTGAGACTTCCTTGACATCAATGGTAGCGAGGTTCTTGATTGCGTCGAAGAGCTTGCGGTCGCCTACCTGCTCGATGATGTGGGCGCGAGAGTTCTTGTCGTCAAGGATACGCTTTGCGTAGTCGGCGAGAACGTCGTCACCGAGATTGTACATGCCGTACTGTGCGAGCTGCTGTGCCGCGATAGCCTTTGCGTAGTTCTCGAGGTCTTCTTTCTCGATTTTAACGCCTGCCTGCTGGGCTACACGCTCTTTGATGAGCTGCCACTTGATCGAGGGTATCATCTTGTCGTATTCGGCGTCGATATTTTCGGCGGTCAGACCTTCGTTGCGTGCCACGAGCCATTTCTTGAGGAATTCGGCGGGAAGCTCGAAGTTGCCGTATTTCTCAACCAATGCCTTTTCGGTGGTGTACTGGAAAAGGTTCTCGCTGTTGGGGGCGAGCTGGGCGGCAATCATGGCGGTCACGTTCTTGTGGTAGTCTTCCTCGCTGGTCACCTTGTCCTTGCCGAATACATCGTCATAGAATTCCTGTCCGTATTCTGCAAGACGGTTCACTATGATTTCAGAAATGGCGAGTTCGAAGTCGGCCTTCACTTCGGCGGCACGCTCTTTGTCGATATTGAGCATCGAAGCGAGTTCGGCCACATTGCCTTCGCATGATGCGGAGGGATTGAACACAACCTTGTCGCCTACTTTCTTGCCTTCGAACTTGGCTGCTTCCTCTTTGCTCTTGAACAGGAAGGGAGCCACGATTGCAGAGGTAACTTGGATAGCGTCTTCGTCAGCTTTCACAGTGCCGTCGGCATTGAGTTCCATGAGCACGCCTTTTACGAGAGCGCGTTCCTCGAATTCCTGACCGGGTTCCTGCTTGCCGAAACGCTCGCGGAGCATCTTGTCCTGCTGTTCCTGCATCTCGTCGGAAACCTTGATGGGATAGTAGTCGAGAGTAGTCGACTTGTCGAGGTTGATGTCGAGCTCGGGAGCGAGACCGATTTCGTAGGCGAAAGTGAAATCTTTCTGTTCGATAGATATTTCTTTCACCTCAACGGGGAGGGGTTCGCCAAGGATACCGAGTTTGTTGTCTCTTATATAGTTGACAACGGCTTCATATACTTCCTGATTGAGAACATCGCTTTTCACCTGCTTGCCGAACATGCGTACGAGCTGTCCCATGGGCACATGACCTTTACGGAAACCGGGGATGTTGTGGGTACGGCCGATTTTCTTGATCTCGGATTCTACTTTTGCTTTGTAGTCGCTCTCCTCTACGTTGACAATGATTTTGCCTTCTACGTCGTTGAGCTTTTCAAATGATACGTTCATAGCGTAAATTATATTACAAAATTTATTTATACATTATTATATAACATGTGGACGAGCACGATGTTTCAGCCTGCAAAATTAATAGTTAATCTTTTATTAACCAATTTAAGTGAAAACTTTTTTATTTTTTAATTTTTTTTAATGACATCATGAACCTTTTTATTCATACTGATGTTCTTATAAGCGTAAGTTGATTTTTCATATCACATCCGGCGCTTGCCGCATACGCCTCTCTTTTCCGTTTTTATTTACCCACTTTTGTATTTTCTAATTTCCATCCGTAATGAACACAATCCGTCTGAGCCAACCTATCCTCGACCAGGGACTCACCGTAAAACAAGCTATGATGCGCCGCCATTCTACACGTGAATTTTTCTCAAAACCGTTGTCGCTTGATACGCTTTCCGAAGTATTCTGGGCAGCCTATGGAGTAAACCGCACAGAGGGGAAACGTACAGTCCCCTCGGCACTTGGCCTGTACCCTCTTGAAATATATGGATTCACCGCACAGGGTGTATACAAATACAATCCCGAGCAGCATACACTTACAAAAATAACCGACAAGGATTTGCGTGCCAAGTCTGGCAGCCAGGAGTTTGTAGCCGGCGCGCCTCTCGACCTGGTAATATATACCGACTACAAAAAGTTCGTCACCGGCAACCCGGACATCGACAACATGGTCAAAGGTCAGGAAGAACGCATATCGCTGCTCGACGCCGGTGCCGTGACAGAAAACATATACCTGTACTGCTCGTCAGAACAGATCAATGTCGTAGAGCGTGCAATGGTTGACGAAAAAGCATTGAGTGAAGCACTCGGATTATCGTCATCCCGACATTTCATCGTAGCAATGTCGATAGGCTATCCTCCTATACCTGCCTGATTCAAACAGCATATCTTTTATTAATGGCATATTTAAAGGAGGATACATCTTTACTGATGAGATGTCGCCATTAACACATTTTAACAGCAAACTGACTTGGCATATCAAAGATTAAGATTATCTTTGTCAACAACGTAAACCAAAACCAATTAGTCAAACAATTTAAAATTTACGAAAATGAAAAAATTCATGCTCGCAGTTGCTGTTTTCGCAGTAGCTTCTATTTCTCTCGCATCTTGCGGTGGTAGCAATCCTGCTGACAAAGCTGTTAAAATCCTCAACGATGCTACAGAGCAGGTAGAGAATGCTAAATCAGCAGATGAAATCATGACAATCAGTGCTGACGTAATGAAGAAAATGTCTGATCTTCAAAAAGAAAACAAGGACTTCGAAGGCACTGAAGCTGATGAGAAAAAAGTTACCGAAGCAGGTGAAGCCTTCAAAAAAGCATGCGAGGAAGCAGCTGAAAGATTAAGTGAATAAGCATAACTAATTTTAATATTCAAAAAACTCCGGCGTATCCCCGCCGGAGTTTTTTTGCTATTAGTATTTAGATGCTGTTTTGAGATTTTACGATAATTTTTTATCTCTGAAAAAAATTTCGAAACAGAGTCTTTTTTGGTCCGGGTAGACCAGGCAGAAAATTTGCATAACCCTCAGGAGGCCTATTTGTCTTTGTAGTCGGGCTCGAGGGCGTATTTTGCGGCGTTGTATTTCGGACGGTCGGCAGCGTTGTAATTGAATTCGACTTTGCCGCCGAATTTGGCCTGAAGTATGGATTCGCGGTTATTGATATAGTATTCGTCGTCGGCAAGCGCTTTTTTGCGGTCGGTACGCTGATAATTTTCGGGGGAATAGATTGGCGTCATCAGCCTGTCGGAGCGCTCTATGCCGGTGGCTTCGAAAACGAATGCCGGGTCGGCTTCGGCTTTCAGTATCAGGCCGGGGAGACCGTGGAATTTCCAGGGACCGAAAGGTAGCGGAATATCGGTGGTGAACCATGCCGTCCACCGGCGTCCGTGGTAATCGGTCGTTGCCGACTGGCACTCATAGCCGAGGATGACGGTCGTCGAGTCGCCGATTTCCCATTGCATCTCGTCAAGCGGCTCGTCGTAATAACCTTCGCTGTCGCCGAATTTGCTGTAATAGGTCAACTTGCCGTCGGACATGGAGGTGAACACGTAAGTGTGGATTTTTTTAACCGGACCTTTGCGCGTATCCATAGTAATACCCCCGCCGGGTGTCTCCGTCATGCAGGCCGCCATGATAATCTGGTTAAGTTGCTTTTTCCCTTCGGGAGTCGATGAAAGGGAGTCGGACCACAGGCTGAGGTCATTGAAATACTTCGCTCCTCTTGAGTTGGCAAGAAGCGACATGTGCGAAGTGCGCACGCTATCCGTGCGCCAACCGGGAATTTTCTCATCATAACTTGCGACAATGTCGGCTTTCTCCTGTGCTGCAACGGCAATCGCCATCATTAAGCACAGTAACATGCAGGTAATTTTTTGTTTCATATTACTACTGGTGCGATAAAATCGCGTTGGTTTAGAAATCATCAAATAAAGAGAG
>CAJLWO010000043.1 GCA_905210435.1 uncultured Bacteroidales bacterium | reverse complement strand
CAAAATATATGAGGCTATGCAGGTGGAAAATTGCATTTCGACTTTGACTTTAGGCATTTTTGTCAAATTAGCCTGAATCAGGAGGTATTGTCTATATAACTTCTATATAAATATTGTATATACAACAATGCTTCAAATCTCTATTTTATCGGGATCTGAAGCATTATTGTACGGTTTAATGTGTCATTTCATTCAATCAGTATCGTCACCAGCTTTTATAACGAGGCCTACAGTGGGTGACGGTTCGACATCACCTTCGGTCGGAATATCATCTTCCGATGCGACAATCTTGACGGGATATTCCATATATCCCACACAGGGAGAATAGTCGACGGCATAGATGCTGACACGTATCTGGAGCAAATGGTTTCCGACAGGCACCCCCTTGGTATCAATATCCATCCCGTAAGGAGCGACAATCGTACCACCGAGACGGTAATAATCCCAGAAATAGCTTGCCGAGCCGATTACAGCACCTTTTTTTGTGTTGTCTATAAGATTTATCGATTCAATGTCGAGAGTATCGCCGGATACGACATAGAGCGTATTGTCGACACGAGTTGCGCCGTCAATTGTTGCGGATAGTGACACGTTGGGCACATCATCGTCATCATCACATGAATTCATCCCGATAACCGGAAGTGCCAGCAATAATAGATAGAAGAGTTTTTTCATAGTCGTGATGTGTTTTTTAGTTGAATTAAAAAATACAGACAGAAGAAGACTCATTTTCTGCTTCATGAGCGCTCCTTCTGTCTATATGCGCTCGGTTTGAAAAAAATCGGATTTCAGTTCTTGAAGATGAGTTCGTCACCCTCCACATCTATGACAATCGGCTTGTCCTTGTCGACTTTCTGAGCCAGAATGTCTTTCGACAGACGGTTGAGCACAACCCTGTGGATGACTCGTTTGACGGGACGGGCACCGAATTCGGGGTCATATCCCTCTTCGGCGAGATAGTGCAACGCTTTCGGTGTTACTTCAAGAGTTATTCCGGAGGTTGCAAGCATCTTCTGTATCGACTTGATCTGCAATCCGACGATTTCCTCAATCTCGTTTTCATTGAGTGGCGTGAACATTATAATCTCGTCTATACGGTTGAGGAATTCCGGACGTATGGTCTGTTTCAACATCTCGAGCACCTCCTCTTTGGTTTTCTCGACAGTCTCCTCCTTGTTCTCGGGCGTCATTTTCGCGAAATTGTCACGGATGACGTGAGAGCCCATGTTGGAGGTCATGATGATGATAGTGTTCTTGAAGTTGACTATACGGCCTTTGTTGTCGGTCAGACGGCCGTCGTCGAGCACCTGCAGGAGGATATTGAAGACATCGGGATGCGCTTTCTCGATCTCGTCGAAAAGCACTACCGAGTATGGTTTACGGCGTACTGCCTCGGTAAGCTGGCCACCTTCATCGTAGCCTACATATCCCGGAGGCGCTCCGACCAGTCTCGACACCGCATGCTTCTCCTGATACTCACTCATATCGATTCGGGTCATCATGTTCTCGTCGTCAAACAGATATTCGGCAAGAGCCTTGGCAAGCTCCGTCTTACCGACACCGGTCGTACCGAGGAAAATAAACGAACCGATAGGACGACGCGGGTCGTTCAATCCCGCACGCGAACGGCGAACTGCATCGGCAATAGCCTGGATGGCTTCGTTCTGCCCGACCACACGGTTGTGGAGCTCGGCTTCAAGATGGAGAAGTTTTTCCTTTTCGCTCTGCACCATCTTGTTGACGGGAATACCTGTCCAGCGCGACACCACATCCGCGATATCCTCGGCATCAACCTCTTCCTTGATGAGAGCCTTTTCACCCTGCATCATCTTGAGCTGTTCCTGAATGTCCTTGTTCTCCTGTTCCTTCTGTTGTACTTTAGAATAACGGATTTCAGCGACTTTGGCATAATCGCCTTCGCGTTCGGCTCGGTCAGCCTCGAAATTCAGCTGCTCGATGTCGACCTTATTCTGCTGTATTCGGTTAATCAGGTCTTTCTCGGCCTTCCATTTGGCCGTATATTCCTTTTCTTCCTCCCGCAGCGTAGCGATTTCCTTCTCTATATCCTTTACTTTGGCCTTGTCGCCCTCGCGTTTGATAGCCTCGCGCTCGATTTCCTTCTGTGCAATCATACGGGTAATCTCATCAAGAGCCTGCGGCACCGAATCGATTTCGAGTCGAAGTTTTGAAGCTGCTTCATCCACAAGGTCAATGGCCTTATCGGGAAGGAAACGGTCGGTTATATACCGTTCTGACAACTGCACGGCAGCAACGACAGCCTCATCGCGAATACGGACATGGTGGTGGTTCTCATAACGCTCTTTCAGTCCACGGAGTATAGAGATGGCGCTCATCTCGTCGGGCTCGTTGACCATCACTTTCTGGAAACGGCGTTCAAGAGCCTTGTCCTTCTCGAAATATTTCTGATATTCATCAAGGGTCGTGGCGCCTATCGAGCGGAGTTCGCCTCGTGCCAATGCAGGTTTAAGTATATTGGCGGCGTCCATCGCGCCCTCACCTTTTCCGGCACCGACAAGGGTGTGGATTTCATCGATAAACAATATTATCTCACCGTCGCTTTGGGTCACCTCATTGACAATGGCTTTGAGTCGTTCCTCAAACTCACCCTTGTATTTGGCGCCGGCGACAAGCGCACCCATGTCAAGCGAGAAAATCTGTTTCGAACGCAAATTTTCAGGCACGTCACCACGTACGATACGCTGTGCCAGCCCCTCGGCTATCGCGGTTTTACCGGTACCCGGCTCACCGATAAGCATAGGATTGTTTTTGGTACGGCGCGACAATATCTGGAGCACACGCCGGATCTCGTCGTCACGCCCGATTACCGGGTCAAGTTTGCCGGCGCGCGCCCGCTCGTTAAGATTGATGGCATACTTGCTGAGAGCATTGTATGTGTCCTCGGCACTTTGGTCGGTCGCTTTTTTGCCTTTGCGCAATTCAGCTACGGCGGCATCAAGTTCCTTTTCCGTAAGTCCGGCATCCTTTAAGATGGTGGAAGCTGAAGAATTAATCAGAAACAAGGCGAGCAGCATGGCCTCGAGCGTCACATATTCGTCGCCCTGTTTCTTGGCGATATCAAGTGACTTCTGCAGCACATCGTTCGACGTGCGGCTCAGATATGGCTCCCCGCCGCTTACCTTAGGCTGGCGCGCAATCTCATCATCGACCTGACGTGTCACGATTACGGGATTGGCACCTATCTTCTGGAAGATAAAGTTGATGAGTGACTCACCCTCTGTCATAATGCCTTTCAGAAGATGCACCGGCTCGATTTGCTGTTGCCCGGCAGCACGAGTTATCTCGACTGCCTTCTGAATTGCTTCCTGAGATTTGATAGTGAAACTGTTGAAATTCATATATAATGAAATTTAGTTATTGCTTAAGTAAAATAGCTTGATAATATCATCCTCTTTTATTTCTTTAACAAACAATATGCCGTAATGTTTTGAAGTCAACCAAACTTACATTAACTTTGCATATAACTTCAGCCTGAAAGAGCCAATCTCTTTACAGGCATATCATTGACAGCAATTTCTACTGTGTATGAATTTACGTAACACTATAATCGCACTCTGCCTTTTTGGCAGTCTGACATGTCAGGCGCAAGCCGGCACCGGCACCGACAGGCTGTTTGCCTATCCGGAGCCGCCCGAAGAACTTGTCTCGCTTCAGGAGCGGACATCATATCTTGTATCCCATTTCTGGGACAGGTGCAACATGCAAAGCGCGATACTCAACCGTGAAAAATTCAAAGGTGCCTTCCTGGACTATATCTCGTTTATGCCATACGCTGACGCGAAAACCGTCCATGAGTCGATTACACGCCTGATAGCCGCCTACGAGAAATCGCCCGATCATCTTCTCACGCTCGCCGAGCTTGCCGAGGAAGCGGTATATAACGGAGACGCGGAATTTCTGTCGGATGAGATTTTCCTCCCCTTTGCAAAAGCAGTGGTGGAAAACAAAAAAATATCCAAGATTAAAAAAGCGCGTCTCGCCCACGAAGCCAAAATCGTGGAGCAGACCCAGGTAGGACTGACTGCGCCGGAACTCAAATATACGCTGCGCGACGGATCTGCATCACAACTGAGCGCTACGCGCGGCGCACATGTATTGCTATTCGTCAATGACCCGGACTGCGACGAATGCCGCATGACCCGCGTACGACTCTCGGCCGACCACAATATCAATCAGCTCCTTGACGACGGATTGCTGCGCATTGTCAGCATTTATCCTGACAATTATACCGCGGAATGGGCTCAGGACGTAGCCGGATACAACCCGCGCTGGATTGTAGGTGCCGCCCCCGACATCGACGAGATATACGACTTGCGCCACACTCCCACCCTATATTATCTCAATCCCGAAGGCGTGATTTTGTCAAAGTCTCTCGAGCCAGACAATCTCATAGAGGCTTTTCATATCGCTAACTCAAAAATGACACGCTGACATGAATATCGCAGTATTGATTTCCGGAGGCGTGGACAGTGCGGTCGCGGTACACACTCTGCTCGAACAGGGACACGACCTGCACCTGTTTTATATACGCATTGGCCTTGACAATGGCGAAGGAGACTGCTCGGCCGAAGAAGACATCGAGATGTGCGGTTATATCGCGAAGAAGTATAATCTGCCGTTCGATGTAGTCTCCCTGCACAACGAATACTGGGACAACGTAATGGAGTATGCGCTCAACTCAGTGCGCGAAGGACTCACCCCCAACCCAGACATCATGTGCAACAAAATGATAAAATTCGGATTCTTTGAGGAACGGTGGGGACATGAATTCGATCTGACGGCAACAGGCCATTATGCCACCACCGTGATGCGTGATGGGAAAAAATGGCTCGCCACCGCAGTCGATCCTGTCAAGGATCAGACCGATTTTCTCGCCAGAATCACATATAAACAGCTCGAGCACGTGATATTCCCCATAGGTGACCTACCTAAATCGCGTGTACGTGAAATCGCTGTCGAGACAAAAATGCCCAACGCCTACCGCAAGGACTCGCAGGGCATCTGCTTCCTCGGTAAAATAGATTATAACGATTTCATCCGGCGTCATCTCGGCGAAAAACCGGGCGCGATAGTCGAACTTGAGACCGGACGTAAAATAGGTACCCACCGCGGATACTGGTTCCACACCATCGGCCAGCGCAAAGGATTAGGACTGAGCGGAGGACCGTGGTATGTCGTAAAAAAGAACATCCGTGACAACGTGATTTACGTAAGCAACGGATATGACACCCAGAAACAGTATGGCAACAATATCCACATGAACCAGATGCATTTCATATCGGGGAGGCCCTGGGCCGACGATGTAAATGACATCAAGGTGACATTCAAAAACCGCCATATGCCGGAATTTTTCAATGCCACGCTCCACCGCATCGATGATGACGAATATCTGCTTGAATCGGAACGCAAGGTGCAAGGCATAGCACCCGGACAATTCGGGGTCATATATTCTCCCGACAGCAAGATTTGTTACGGCAGCGGCATAATCACAGGGCAGAATTTCACGGGGAAACATATCGGATAACACAATAAGGGCAAAGACTCTTCATCAGCATGAAAATGGAAGACAAAATAAAACTGAAGGTAGTGGGCCTCACCTACTCGCAAATCCAGTCAGGCGCGTACGCACTGATACTCGGGCAGGTCGACGGACCGTACCGCATCCCTGTTGTCATCGGTGCTCCGGAAGCCCAGTCGATAGCCATAGAGCTCGAAGGCATCATACCGCCACGTCCGATGACCCACGACCTATTCGAAAGTTTTACGCATGCTTTCGGCATAAAACTCCTTCAGGTATACATATATAAATTTGAAGACGGAATTTTCTATTCGGAACTTACGTTCAGCGACGGCGACCGCCAGATTGTGCTGGATTCACGCACATCCGACGCAATAGCCATCGCTATCCGTACAAAATCGCCTATTTTCACAACTTCCGAAATACTTACCACTACCGGATTTGTTTTTGATTCAGACAGCAATCCCTCCCTGCGGGCCGACAAGGACGAGGACCCGGGTATAAATGCCGAACCCAAACTCGAAAACTACGCTATTGAGGAACTTGAATCACTACTCGCAAAACATATAGAAAACGAGGAATATGAAGAGGCTGCAAAAATTCAGGCAATAATCAACGAAAAGAAAAATAAAAGTAAAGAATAACATACTCTTTGCTATTTATGGATTATTTAACGGAGACATATAAAGAAATTAATACCATAAGACTAACATACAAACAAAAACAGAATGAAAACAGGAACTAAAGTAAAAATTAAATTGGCGGCAATGAATTATCTGGAATTTGCCGTCTGGGGCGCCTATCTGACTTCACTGGGCACTTTCCTGTGGAATAAGGGTATGGAGGGCAGTATCGGCATTTTTTATGCGATTCAAGGCATTGTCTCTCTTTTCATGCCGGCGGTAATCGGCATTATCGCCGACAAGTATATCCAAGCCCAACGAATGTTAAGCCTCTGCCATTTTATAGCCGGTGCCTTTATGATCGGAGCCGGATTTTATGCGCTGACAGCCGGCAACGATCTTCAATTCGGGCCATTGTTTATACTCTATACTATATCAGTTGGATTCTATATGCCGACCATTGGTCTCGCGAACTCAATTGCATACACTACATTAAACAAATATAATCTTGACACGATAAAACATTTCCCGCCTATCCGTGTATTTGGCACCGTAGGTTTTATCTGTGCCATGCTGTTCGTTAATTTTACCGGGTTCCAAAATACATATAACCAGTTATTCACCTCGGGAGTGTTAAGCCTTATTCTTGCATTCTACGCAGTGACTCTGACCAAATGTCCTGTTAATAAATCGTCCGGAAAGAAATCGCTTGCTCAAGCTCTCGGTCTCGACGCATTCAAACTTTTCAAGAGCCGCCAAATGGCGCTCTTCTTTATCTTTTCAATGCTCCTCGGCGTATCACTGCAAATCACCAATGGCTTTGCCAACCCGTTCATTAAAGGCTTTGCAGAAATACCGGAGTATGCTTCAACCTGGGGGGCAAACAATGCCAATGCGCTCATTTCATTGTCACAGATGAGCGAGACCTTATGCATACTGCTCATACCGTTTTTCCTTCGTCGGTATGGCATCAAAGTCGTTATGGCCATGTCAATGTTCGCATGGGTATTTCGTTTCGGATTTTTCGGCATTGGTAACCCCGGTGATGGTGTATGGCTCTTTATTCTTTCGATGATTGTATACGGTATAGCATTTGACTTTTTCAATGTATCTGGTTCTCTTTATGTCGACCGTAATACAAATCCGTCAATGCGCTCAAGTGCTCAAGGTTTATTTATGATAATGACGAATGGGCTCGGAGCAACTATAGGCGTTCTTGGCGCCCAGGCCGTGATAGACCATTTTGTAACCAGTGCACCGACAGCTACAGACAAAGTGAACGGCTGGCATACTTCCTGGTTGATATTCGCCGTCTACGCACTTATTGTCGGGCTACTTTTCCTCGTGCTATTTAAATACAAGCACACTCCGGAGAAAGAAACAGTTCCCGAAAATATCGTCGAAGAAGATATAGACGATCCGGAAGGCCTGATAAAATAAGTATCTTTCTTAATTCACAAAATTATAAAAAATTATGATACAATTTTATGCCCCCGACATATTGACCAATCCGCTGTTGCCTGAAAGCGACTCGCAACATTGCATAAGAGTATTGCGCAAGCAGCAGGGTGATATTATCGATGTAATAGACGGTCGGGGGCATAGATTGAAATGCCGCATACTTGACCCGCACTCCAAGCATACTCTTGTCGAAATCGTGGAAACGGAGGAAATGGCACTTCCCTGGCAGGGAAACATCACTATCGCCGTTGCTCCGACAAAGCATATTGACCGCATGGAGTGGCTGCTTGAAAAGCTTGTGGAAATCGGCATAAACCGCTTTGTCCCGCTTCTGTGCACGCATTCCGAACGAAAGGAAATCAAAACGGAACGTCTTGAGAAAATCGCAGTTTCGGCAATGAAACAGTCGCTCAAGGCATGGATGCCGCAGATTGACGAGATGACCCCTCTCAAAACCTTCATTGACGAATTCAGACATAGCAATGCGTCGCGGTATGTGGCATATTGCGACCCTGACATACCGCGGCGAATTCTTGCAAAAGAGATAAAACCGCAATGTGACACCGTAATCCTGATTGGTCCGGAGGGCGATTTTTCTCCTCAGGAAATAAAAGAGACAATCGACTCCGGCTTCATACCTGTCAGTCTTGGCGACTGCCGGCTTCGTACCGAAACAGCCGCATTGGCCGCATGTCAGACCATACATGCAATCAACCAGCTTAATCTCCCTGTTTGAACTCACACACCTCTACGCACTACACATCTCAGTCCAGACGAATAAGATAACCAATCATTGAGATAAATAACAAGTCAAAACATACATTTATGACAGACATAAACCAATATTTACATTCCTCGACGAACGGCAATTTTTTCCTGCTTGCCGGCCCTTGTGTGATAGAGGGAGAACAGATGGCGATGGACATCGCCGGACAAATCAAGGAAGTCACCGACAAGCTCGGCATATCCTATGTGTTCAAAGGCTCATACCGTAAAGCCAACAGGTCACGACTCGATTCCTTCACCGGAATAGGAGATCTGAAAGCTCTTGAAATACTTGACAAAGTGCGCAAGACCTACGATATTCCTGCCGTAACCGACATCCATCAGCCCGATGAAGCAGCCTTCGCCGCTCCGTATGTCGACATATTGCAGATTCCGGCATTTCTGTGCCGCCAGACCGACCTGCTTATCGCGGCAGCTCATACCGGAAAGATGGTCAACATCAAGAAAGGACAGTTCCTCGCACCGGGAGCCATGAAGCATGCGATTGCAAAAGTACGCGATGCCGGCAACAACAATATCGCCGTTACTGAGCGTGGCACGACATTCGGTTATCAGGATCTGATTGTCGACTTCAGAGGTGTGCCTGAGATGCAGAAATTCGATTGCCCTGTCATTGTCGATGTCACCCATTCGCTGCAGCAGCCCAACCAGACTGCCGGCGTCACCGGTGGACGTCCTGATATGATAGAGACAATAGCGCGTGCGGCCATTGCCGTGGGGGCCGACGGACTTTTCATAGAGACCCATCCCGACCCGTCAGTGGCAAAGAGCGACGGTGCCAACATGCTGCGCCTCGACCTGCTCCCCGGTTTGCTTGAACGCTTGACTGCAATACGCATGACTATAAACAAATTCTGATTGGACACACAATGAATACAATATCAAAACTTTTGATTTCATCCTCGATGCTTATAGCTCCGGGGTTGATTAACGCACAATCAGCAAAATCACAGGAAGTGATTACCGCTGTCGAGAAGGTTTACAATGAAGAGCTTCAGGAAGATGCACACAACTATAATGTATATTTCCGCAGGGCGCACCTTTATTACGGCCAGAACCAGTATCTCCGCGCACTTGCCGATATAGACAATGCGATAAAATATACACCGGCCGATGACCGCGACATGCTTTCTCAGGAATACGCATTGCGCGCCAATATCTACATAATGACCGAGCGCACTGAGGATGCACTTGCCGATATAAACAAAGCTCTTGAATATGAGCCGAGTTCATATTCACTGATTTATCAGAAAGCCAACCTTGAATACGAACTCGGCAATTATGCCGCCGCCAAAGAGAATTTCCAACGTCTGAACCGTCTTCGCAATCGCTCTCTCGAGTCACTGATAGGTCTGGCAAGAGTCGCAGTCAAGGAAAACAATCTCGGGCTTGCCAATGAATATGTAGACGAAGCGGTAGCCCTCTACCCCGCCGAAAGCGAGGCCTATCTGCGTCGTGCCTCCGTACGCCAGCTCATGGGCAACAACAACGGCGCAGTCGACGACATGATACTTGCAATCGCAGTCGACAAGAAAAGCAATAAAGCGATATCGGAACTTGTCAATATGGCGAACACCGACTACAATGCGGTCATATCCGGCCTAAGCAATGCAATCAATCAGGCACCCAATGTCGGCGTTTATTACTACATCCGTGCCATGATTGCGCAGGCACACTATCACTACAAATCCGCAATCAGCGATTACAACACCATAATTGACAAAAAGTTGTACAATTATCACGGTATACACGCAAAACTCGCCGAATGCTATTACTATCTCTGCGATTTCACATCGGCCCTCAAACAGATCAATATAGCATTAGGTACAGCCCACAACGATCTGTACTACCTGACGAGTTCAAAAATATATCTTGCATCAGGCAATACGGATATGGCTAAGCTCTATGCCGAACGCGCGTTGCTGAATGCCCCTGACAACCAACAGGCTATTACACAGATGGCTTTGTGTACACTTGCCGACGGAGACTACGCTATGGCTTCAAACCGTTTCGGAGAACTTATTATCAACAACCCGGACAATCCGGTCAATTATATAATAAGGGCATGGATAATCGGTGACAAAATGAAGCAGCAGGCTGATGCAGTAGGCTTCCTGACGCGATGTGCGGCGCTTGAATACGATGAGACAAACTACCGGTCTTATCTCGGATTCGCGCTCAATCTGATGGGGCAGAACGAGCGCGCCGGAGAATGGATGGATAATATCCTTGCTGCAAAACCGGCTGATATTGACGGCAATTTACACTATCTTGCGGCAGCCCTGTACAGTCAATTGGGTGATTTCGACAAAGCTTTTGAATGTATGCGACAGTCGCTCGAGCGCGGATACGCCAATCTATATAATTGGAAATATTATGACATCGCAAATCTGTCGGTTGCTCCGTTGCGTAAAGATGCCCGATTTGATACAATGCTGGAAAATTACGGTTATCTGTTCAATTAGAATTGCGCAATAATCGAAATTTGAAAAATAGAAAATAGGCCTCAATCCGAAATTACAGTGCCCATTACAGTTTCCATTTAATATCGCTTTCCGCGGTGCAAAGTGCCGGAGGCAATGATTAACCGCAGACAACAAAACCGACAATTATTATATTGCATGCACTGCGATTTCGGTTTGAGCCGAAAATAGGATTAAGCCGATAAAAAAAGTAATGGGACTCCGAAACGAAGTCCCATTACTTTTTTATCAGTGATGAAATATTATTTCACACGCTCTACGTATGAACCGTCACGGGTGTCGATTCTGACTTTGTCACCGGTGTTGATGAACAAGGGAACGCGTACTTCGGCTCCGGTCTCAACTGTAGCCGGTTTGAGTGTATTGGTTGCAGTATCACCTTTCAGACCGGGCTCGGTATAGGTTACTTCGAGAACAACGCTGGTGGGCATTTCGCAAGTGAGGATTTCCTCGGTTGCAGCCTGTACCATCGCCTCGCATATATCACCTTCCTTGAGGAACTGAACACCTTCGATGCTCTCGCCGGGAAGTGCTACCTGCTCGAATGTTTCGGTATGCATGAAGTTATAGCCCATCTCATCTTTGTAGAGATACTGGTAGGGACGACGCTCTATACGCACTTCGTCAACTTTCACTCCGGAGTTCCAGGTTTTGTCAAGGACACGGCCTGTACGTACGTTTTTCAATTTGGTGCGCACGAAAGCCGGGCCTTTACCGGGCTTTACATGAAGGAATTCAACAATAAAGAAGTAGTTACCGTCGATGTCGAGGCACATTCCGTTTTTAAAGTCAGCAGTAGTTGCCATAAACTGATTATCTTTTGTATAATAATTATTATAATTTGAGACCGCAAATTTACAAAATTTTCTCCGATTTCACATATATCATTCTCTAATTTTTGCTTTTTTGATAACGAAATCCATTTTTAAACAATATTTTAAATTAATATTGAAAAGATTTTGAATATATTTTGTAAATTTGAAGAATAAATTGCAAATATAGTAGACTGCAGGAATAAAATCCTTTGCCATATCCCTGCAATCTGACTCTATATATAATTGAATGTTAGCCTAATGAACGAGAAATCGCTTAGTCAATTATATCTTAAGGACACCGAGTTTCAGCGGCTCATGCAGCGCCGTATTTTTAACGTGCTCCTTATCGCATCGCCATACGATGCCTTTATGATGGAAGATGACGGTCGAGTCGAAGAACAACTGTATTTCGAATACGTGGCTCTCAACTTGAGTTCGCCACCCCGTGTCACCCTTGTATCGCATATCAATGATGCTCAGTCGGCGCTTGAAAAAAAGCATTACGACCTGATTATCGCAATGCCCGGAGTGGATATTTCCGAGACGTTCATCGGCGCACGTGCTATAAAGGAAAACTATCCTGACATACCGTTCATCGTGCTGACGCCCTTCTCGAAAGAAGTATCGCGAAGGCTGTCGCATGAGGATTTTACCGGCATTGATTATGTGTTTTCCTGGCTCGGCAACGTAGAGCTTCTGCTCGCTATAATCAAGTTGCTCGAGGATAAGATGAACGCCGACAACGACATCCTCGATGTAGGGGTTCAGATGATATTGCTCGTAGAGGACTCCGTGAGATTTTATTCCTCTATCCTCCCCCATCTTTACAAATATCTGCTCAGGCAATCGATGGTATTCTCCACCGAAGCGCTCAACGAGCACGAGCAGATGCTACGCATGCGCGGACGCCCCAAAGTAATGCTTGCCCGCGACTATGAGGAGGCTATAAGCCTGTATGAGAAATACAGCGACCATATCATGGGCGTAATTTCCGATGTGTCGTTCATGCATGAAGGTGTCAAAGACGCCACCGCCGGTCTGAAACTCGCGCGCGAATTCCATCGCCGTGACCCGTATCTTCCGATAATTATCGAGTCAACTCAAAGCGAACTTCGCGACAGTGTCGATGATTTCAACGGCATCTTCCTTGACAAGAATTCCAAGAAGTTGCCTGTCGACCTCGGCAAAGCCATCACCGACAATTTCGGTTTCGGTGATTTCGTATTCCGCAATCCTGCCACAGGAGAGGAAATCATGCGTATAAAGTCGCTCAACGATATGCAGAAACATATCATGAAAGTGCCTGCCGACTCGCTCTACATGCATGCGTCGCACAACGATATATCGCGATGGCTTTACTCAAGAGCTATGTTCCCTATCGCGGAAATCATCAAGGCTCACCGCTTCACGTCGATAGATGAGGCACCAGCGGTAAGACAATTGTTTTTTGACCTTATTGTCAAATACCGCAAGATGAAAAACCGCGGAGTCGTGGCAGTATTCCGTAAGGACCGATTCGATTATTATTCCAACTTCGCGCGTATCGGACAAGGTTCGCTTGGCGGAAAAGGCCGCGGATTAGCTTTTATCGACTCGATAATAAAGGCCAATCCGGTGTGTGATGATTTCGACGGCATAACCATATCCATACCGCGTACTGTCGTGCTGTGTACCGACATATTTGACGAGTTCATGAGCACCAACGACCTGTATGCCATTGCGTTGAGCGACCGAAGCGACGACGAGATACTCCGGTATTTCCTTCAGGCACGTCTGCCGGAACGCCTGATTGAGGATTTCATGTCGCTGTTCGAAGTTGTCGACCGTCCGCTCGCCATCCGGTCGTCAAGTCTGCTTGAAGACTCTCACTACCAGCCTTTCGCAGGAATTTATTCCACATATATGATACCGCATGTCGACGACAAATACCGCATGCTCAAACTGCTGTCCGACGCCATCAAGAGCGTCTACGCATCGGTGTTTTACCGCGACTCCAAAGCATATATGACGGCAACTTCCAATGTAATCGACCAGGAGAAGATGGCCGTGATAATACAGGAGGTGGTGGGTGAAGATACCGACGGATATTATTTCCCGTCATTCTCCGGCGTAGGACGTTCGCTCAACTACTATCCTATCAACGACGAACAGCCCGAGGACGGTGTAGCTGAAATCGCCGTCGGTCTCGGCAAATATATCGTCGACGGTGGGCTAAGCCTGCGTTTTTCACCGCGTCATCCCGACAAAGTGCTCCAGACATCGGAACTCGACCTCGCGCTCCGGGACACCCAGACACGCCTTTACGCGCTTAACATGAATGCCGTTAACGATGATTTCCGCGTCGACGACGGCTTCAATATCGAAAATATGCGAGTGCAGAAATTTGCCGGCACCGACGCATTGAAATATCTTGTCTCGACATTCGACCCGCAGGACCAGGTAATCCGTGACACCGACATAGGTTTCGGACGCAAAGTCGTAACCTTCGCAAACATGCTTCAGCACAAAGTGTTCCCGCTGGCGGAAGCCATCGAATTCATGCTCGTCAACGGACAGGAAAAGATGCAGCGTCCCATAGAGATTGAATTTGCCGGCATGGTTGACCATACGGGCAAGACAAAGGGTAAGATATACTGGCTTCAGATTCGCCCGATTATCGACCGCAAGGAACTTGTCGACGACACGATACTTGAAATTCCCGACGATAAGCTTGTGCTCAAGAGCAACACCGCGCTCGGACATGGAAATATAGAAAATGTATCTACGATTCTATATGTGCGTCCCGACAATTTCTCATCGGCCAACAATCAGAAGATAGCTGAAGAGATAGAGCGTCTGAACAGGGATTTCACCGCCAGGCAAAAAGGATACATTCTTATCGGGCCGGGAAGATGGGGCTCGTCGGATACGGCCCTCGGCATACCTGTAAAATGGCCTCACATATCCAATGCCAAACTCATTGTCGAGGCGTCGCTCAGCAATTACCGCATAGAACCGAGCCAGGGCACGCATTTCTTCCAGAATCTGACATCATTCGGCGTAGGTTATTTCACGATAAATCCTTCGTCACATGATGGCATATACGACATCGATTATCTCAATTCTCTCCCCGCGACTTACGAAAGTGAGTATTTACGCATCGTCGAATTCACTAATCCTCTTACTATCGGCATCAACGGACGAAAAGGTGTCGGTATAGTAAAGAAAAACGATTGACCTGACATGGCTTTTTTTGGAAAATTAAAATCGGTATTCGGCTTTTCTGGCGAAGAATACGAAATCGAAGAAAACGAATTGTCGCAACGCGACGCTACTGTGACACCTCTTGCTCAACGGCGGCAGGCAGCATCTACGTCGGGCGAATCAGGCAAACAAGCCGATATTCCCGCAGCAACTACCGACATACAGCAATCTGCCGAACAGGGAAAAGAGAATTGTCCGGAAGCCATATTCAATAAGGTGGTGGAAATTTTCAATGAGTCGCTTCCTCCATTTCTTCGCGAATGCGTCGACCCGGAAAAGCAGGCAAAATATATTCATGATGCGCTTGACGACTCGATGAAAACATATCTGGCACAACTTGACATCGATGCAGATACCCGCATGAAAGTCAAACTTGAAAACGGACAGTCAACACTACGCCGAGAAATCGAGACATTACGGGAAAAGACAAAGAAAATCGAAGAAACAAGTGCCGAGTGGAAGGAACAGAAACTCTCGGCCGAACGTCAGAAGCGAGCGCTGAGTGAACGCGTACATGACCTTGAGAAGCAAATTGATTCCTTCAACGCCGAAAAAGAACAATACGAGCTTGAAAACAAAAGTCTTGTAAACAAACTCCGGGCCATGTCGATACAGGACGGAGACATGGAATCGCTACGCAATGAGAACGAAACATTACGCAATGAAATCAAAGCGCTTAAAGAAAGTGCCCCGAAACCTATCGCTCCGGCAGTAGATCAGGAAACGCTCAAACTGCTTGATAAGCTAAAAGATAACGTCGACGACCTTTCCGCTCAAAAAGAGACGCTAATGCGTGAACGGAATATGCTTGCAAACGACATAGTGGTCCTTAAGAAGAAATGTGAGATTTCCGATGTGATGCTCAATGACCTAAATCACAAAGCATCATCAGCCAAACTTGCGCTTGCGGATAAAGAGGCCCAATACAATGACCTGCTATCAAAATATGACGCTCTTGCCGCAGCCAATACGCCGGACACAGATACGGAATTACGTCTGCAGGATGCTATGGCATCTCTCCGTGAACGACAGAACGAAATTGACACTATGCGTGGAAATTTGGAAAGTGCACACCTTGAACTCCAGCGGGTCAACAGCGAACTTCACAACGAGTCGGTAAAAGTGCAACAACTCACCGATGAACTACGTATGGCAAAAGAGGCCATCAGTCAATCCGCATCAGATAACTCCGCAGATGAAATATCGTCGCGCGACTCAATCATTGCACGCCAGCAGGCTGAACTTGTCCAGACTCGCTCGGAATTGCAGGAAGCAAAAAGCGAAGTAGAAGAAAGCCGCTCATCTTTGGCCGCGTTCGAAGAATCACTTGTAAAAATTGATGAAATAAACGAAGCAAGACAAAGACGTATCGCCGAGCTCCAGCAACAACTGAAAGAAAAAGAAGAAGCCCTTGATGCGACCACGCATCAACTTTCAGAACAGGCTGCATTGCTCGAAAAGAAAGAAGAAGAAATTTCAGCGCTTAAGACGACTGTCGACAACAATCTTCAACTTCAGGCCGCCTCCGAGGCATTGCTTCGTGAGGAGATAGAACGATTGCGCAAGACTCCGGAAGCGTCACCACGGGCAAAACGGAAAAAGACTGCTCAGGTATCGTCAATCGACGAATCGCTTGACGATACAAACTGGCTTGTATCCACGCCTCCCGAAGGTATAAACGCGCGCCCCGGAGGAGTATCGGATTCCGAATTCGGATATCAGGCACCACATCATCGCGACGAACCAAACAACCCGGCTCAGATGCTGCTGTGGTAAAACTGATGCATTTATTGTCATTTATTTTTGTTAATACTGATAATTATTATATTGTCAATCGGTTATATTATATTCACCCGACAACTCAACGATACTATTTATAGATTATGAAAATAAAATCCAATATACTCGCCACACTCTCCATGACGGCTCTGGCCTTCCCGCTTGAAAGCTTGGGGACCAACCCCATAATAGTCGATATAGCGCCGTATGTGTATCCCGCCAATCGCCCGGACGGGATGCCTGCCATGAAATTTATGCCTGACGGACTGACATATCTTGCAAGTACACCCGACAACACACGAATTGTCAGATATGACGTGGCAACAGGTAAAGAGATTGAGACAGTATTCAATGCGGCAAAGACGAGAGAAACATCAATAGATTGTTTCGACAGTTTCTCTATCAGCCCCGACGGGACCAAGCTACTCATTTCTCTTGACAAGGAGATGATTTACAGGCGTTCATTCAAAGCGAAATATTACGTCTTTGAAATAAAGCGCAATATTCTAAAACCTCTTTCGAAAGAACACGCATACCAGCAGATACCGGTATTCTCTCCCGACGCGAGATCTGTCGCTTTTGTAGCTGACAATAATATCTACTTGAAAAAGCTGGATTATGACACTGAGGTCGCTGTCACAGTAAACGGAATTAAGAATTCGATAATAAACGGGGCGACCGACTGGACCTATGAAGAGGAATTTGTCAGTACATCCACTCTTGCATGGGCACCCGACAGCGAGACACTGTCGTATGTGAGCTTCGATGAAACTGATGTCCCGTTATATAATATCGCGATTTATCAAGGCGCATGCGAGCCTAAAAACGAATATGCCCTTTATCCGGGACAATTGTCATACAAGTATCCCGTAGCGGGCGCAGCAAATTCTACCGCGACTCTCCACAGTTATGATGTGGCCACGCGCAAGACTAAAGATATTCCCCTCCCCGATGCCGAAATAGAGTATATTCCGCGTATAGATTATGCATCTACCCCCGAACAGCTTCTCGTCACCACTCTCAACCGTGACCAGAACCGCATGGAGATATATAGCGTAAATCCCAAATCAACGGTAGTGAAATCTCTTTATGTCGAAGAGTCAAAGGCATGGATAGCACCTGTCACTTACGAAAATCTTATAATCACGCCCAAATCCGTGATTATAAATTCAAGCCGTTCGGGTTACAGTCATCTGTATGAATACAGTCTTGCCGGCGCACAGTTGCGCCAGATTACATCGGGAGATTATGATGTAAAGCAATGCTATGGAGTAGACAAGACAGGAAACGTATATTTCCAGTCGACGGCATCCGGACCGCTCAACCGTGTTGTAAGCAAGATAGATGTCAAAGGAAAAATCACAGATCTGTCATCGCGTGATGCTTTCTCATCGGCCGAGTTTACACCCGGCTGCGAGTCGCTGATACTGACAGTATCCGACACTACGACTCCGCCGAGCTATACGATGCTGAATTCGTCGGGCAAAAAGATTCGTGAGATAGGCAACAACAATGACTATCTGGCACGATATTCCGGATTGGCCGAGAAAAAATTCATCACCATAAACTCCGACGGAAATCTCCTTAACGGCTACGTCATCCTGCCTCCCGGATTCAAGGAATCTCAGAAATATCCTGTCATAATGTGGCAGTACAGCGGACCCGGCTCACAGGAGGTACTCAACAGATGGGAACTTGACTGGGAATATTTCGCGGCTAAAGAAGGCTTTATCGTGGCATGCATCGACGGTCGAGGCACAGGAAGCCGCGGTCGTGAATTTGAAACATGCGTATACCGCAATCTCGGTTATTATGAGACTATCGACCAGATTAACGCGGCGAAATATATGGCTTCGCTTCCTTATGTCGATGCCGACCGCATTGGAATATGCGGCTGGAGTTACGGCGGATACGAGACCCTTATGGCCGTGTCGGTTCCGGGTAATCCATACAAGGCTGCTGTTGCCATAGCGCCGGTAACCGACTGGCGTTACTACGACACTGTATATGCCGAGCGCTATATGCTGACTCCTCGTGCCAACGAAGACGGATACAAGGCATCAGCGCCTTTGAATAAAACAGCCGAAGTGGATTGCGCGTTACTGATAATGAGCGGTACGGCCGATGATAATGTCCATCTGGCAAATACGATGGAATATGTGTCGCGGCTGCAATCAGACGGCATACTATGCGACATGCTCCTGTTCCCGAATATGAACCACTCAATTAACGGTTGCGGAGCACGTGCCGTAGTGTATGGCAAAATGGTTGATTTCTTTAAAAAGAATCTGTAATATCGCCATATATCAAATTAAAATCGTGTTTTCAGATACATTTATTCAGTTTTAATATGGTTTTCAATGGAACCATGATGAAAATGTCATTATAATGTCACACACTCATCAACGTCGACAGAATCTGGCGCAGGGAATATTCTCCCTGTGGGCGAATTGGGCTGTAGCAATAGGATTTATCATATTGCCGATAATAATTACGCCGTTGGTTTCCCCTCGTTTACTGCCGGTCATTCCCATTATTCTGGTCGGAATTCTTACATTGCTTGACAGGCGCAACCGTATTCAGATGTCACCTACATGCTTCCGTATTCCGCACCTGACTCAGGTAATATTAATATCAAGTGCCATCGTATTATTGATTGACATCATATACAAGACGCACACAGATATTAACAATTTTATCGGTCAGCCTGTCAACCTCTCCAATCCGGTACTGCCTATACTTGACATATCGCCGGTTGCAGTAATCGTATGCCTGCTGAACATGACGCGCGGTAATAACCCGCGCTCCTGCCGTTCATGCCGCAACCGCCTGGGCGAGGCTATCGACCGCGGTCTTATCGGGATGCTATATAGCCGTGAATCTAAAATACAGATCAAATTCCTGCTTTGGATGTCGCTCGCTCTTGCTGTCTCGACCTGGGCATATTATATATTTTTCTATATCAACGTAAATATAAACATGGCCGACAGTTACTTTTTCATATTATGTCCGTTGCTGTGTTATGTCATTTCGTTGATATACTTTGGCGTACGCTACTATACCCTATGGGTGTATTATTGCCAGAACAATGCCACAGCCAAGGTCATAGACTATCAGGGTACGACTATAAGGTATCTTGTCGTATGTGAGGACAAAATATTGCTGAATATTCCCGAACCCACAAGCGATGTCATATTTTCCGACGATTTGAAGATTGATGTGCCCTTGAAAGTCTCACTTCCGTTCAAGGAATCCATATCAGGAATGGAAGCCCGCAATTATTTCGTCGATGCTTCCGAAATGCAGGATGCTGACACACGTCCTATATTCCAAAGCTGTGATCCCGGTATGTACAATAACATTTTCCACTATGTGGCATTTGTCAAAGATGCCGACAAAGCAGCCGAGATCCTAAAAGGACAATGGTTCTCGCTGGCCGATACAAACGAAATGATACGTGAAGGGCTTGTTGCTATGGCTCTCGCAGCGGAATTAAGCCGTATATACACCATCACTATGGCATGGAAAGCATACGACAAAAGCGGTCATCGTCTTTATGAAATAAAACATTACAAACCGACTTTCCGCCTTAAGGACATGCATACATGGGATGTGGATTATAATGATGCCAACTGGCTTTATGTCGCCGAGATAAACGAGGACAAACCTTTCTATCGTCTGCGCAGGCTTTGGCATAAGATAACCAAAGGTCTCGGTGAATAACGAAATAATTACCCTCGATATGTGTCAGTATAATTCCACTTCCGACATGCCGCTCATTGCGATTGTAGGCCCGACTGCATCGGGCAAGACCCGTCGTGCGGTAAGTCTCGCAGCAGCCGTTAACGGTGAGATAATCAGCGGAGACTCGCGACAGGTGTACAGAGGCATGACAATAGGCACAGGCAAGGACCTCGATGAATATGGAGATATACCTTATCATCTGATTGACATTGCCGATGCGGGCAACAAATACAATCTGCACCGGTTTCTCAAAGATGCCGGCGATGCAATCGACGATATAAGACATCGCGGCCGACAACCCATAATATGCGGCGGAACCGGCCTGTATATAGAGTCATTGCTCAACGGGCTAAAGCTCCCGGAAGTCCCTGAAGATAAAGATTTACGCAAAAGACTTGCAGGGAAATCGCTTGAAGAACTGACCGGGATTCTTGCATCGATGAAACAACTGCACAATATCACGGATGTCGACACGACCAAACGTGCCATACGAGCCATAGAGATACAGACTTATTATTCAGAACATCCCGATGAAACGGCAAATACGGTTCCTTCGCCGGTTGATGCAATAGTGATAGGGGTGGATGTAGACCGTGAGGAACGCCGCAGGAAAATAAGCGTCCGTCTGCATCAGCGACTCGAGGATGGCATGGTTGATGAGATAAGAAATCTGATTACTTCCGGCATTTCGCCCGATGACCTTATATATTATGGTCTGGAGTACAAGTATGTCACTGAATTTGTCATAGGCAGGCTTACTTATGAAGAAATGGAGAGCCTTCTTGAAATCGCCATACACCAGTTCGCCAAACGTCAGATGACATGGTTCCGCGGTATGGAAAGGCGAGGATATAAAATACACTGGCTATCAGCTTCGCTGTCCGACCAGGACTTCATCCATGAAGTAAAAAACATTATCGCGGAACATGCGGCCGGTCAATCGTAAAATATGCGTGTCTGACAGAATTATATCCCTATATTCTGGAATTCTGTTATTGCTTGCATTGCTATCAAATCCTATGGCAATAAACGCATACGTGGGCGATTATGACGGATTTGTAGAAATCAAACCGGTCAATGTAAAAAGCGGAGAGACATTCAGTTTCGACTGCAGAGGTAATGATGTGGAATGCCAGCGGATTGAAGTCGGGATAAGTCCGGCAAATTTAGGTAAGACAGACTGGAATCTGACGCTTACCGATACGGTAGGCAATCATGCCATTAATATCAATGCAAAGCGAACCGAACGAAATAAATTTGATTTCGACCATGACGAAAGCATTGTCATATCATTGAGTGTCGACGGCGAAGAGCTGTTGAAAAAGGATTTCGGGAAACATCTGCCGATATCGAAATCGCCGATATATCTCCGGGTACAACTTGACGGAAAGGGAATAATTCTGGCGGCAGGGGACAAAATGCTGGAAATAGCCGGGAGAACCGATTATGAGGGGTTCGTTGACTACGCGTCCGTTTCATCCAAATACGATATTGTAATCACTCGCCATTCATCATTACACATACCCATGCCAATAATTCCCCAAATATATGACAATGAGGCTTCCGTGCAAGAGGCACTCGCCTCTTGCAGCAATACACTATGCGGGATATGGGAATTTTTTGATGAGGAGGTCGAGACAAGAATAGCCATGAAAGGTGGCAGATACAGGCTTGCAATGCTTCCGTCGGAAAATGGCGGCTATGACCTGATATACCTGTCGGGCGCTGAAATTGAGCCTTTCAGGTGGAATGTCGGTGCGCTAAAAGGGCACATGAGTTGCACACCGTTTGCCGATACATTTACACTATATTGGATTGACAGCACCGGCAAGGAAATTGATGACGGTACGCCGTATGTGGCTATGGAAGGTATCATCATGTCACTTGTATTTCCTATTCAAAAAGCGAAATTCAGGTTTGTAAAAATCAAATAAGATTAAGAAACTGTTTAAATTTGATTCAATAAAATTTAAACAGTTTCTAAGTCGGTCAGTTATATTACACTACATAAAATCAGTCAGTTTTTTCTGGTGATTTCATCTGTGGCGATATTATAATTGATATCTGAATCAAGCAATCTGATAAAATAGTTTTTGGTGTCACGGCTCAATGCATATACATTATTCAGCTCCTCGATGGCCTGAAGATGCTCATAGAGCGCCGGAGGCAACTCATCAAACAACAGCATCTGAGGAAGTGTGCCGCCATATCCGTTTATCGACATCCAGCTATAACTGTCATTGAATGTTATTGCAGCGCTATTGCGCAGACGCACATGAAAACCGTCGTCTGTGCTGCCGAATTCAGCAACATCTTGTTCAGGGAAATATCTTGATACAAATTCCGATATAGGAGCCGGCATTTCGTCCAATACCGAATTATGACACGACTGACAACATATTGCAGCCAACAATGCTATGATAATTAAAGCCCGGCGTTTCATATTGCTATGCTTGTTTTTTATAATATTTAACAAAAAGACAATAGCAATTGTTGAACGTAATGACCGCTTTAAGTTATTCTTTTATAAAAAATCCACCTATCCGCTGTGGCGATGCCACCATATTATTCTTACATTGGATATGAAACGGCATCTGTCAGTTAGCCGTCGGGAACATAGGCTGCATCTGCCAACCACGATATTTTGCTCCCATATTTCTAACAACCTTGTGCCAATATGCATCATCGCTGCCTGTAAGCATCTGCCCGGGCGTCATAGGATTTGTGACAGCCCATACATGCTGATTGATTTCATCTTCAAGCTGACCCTTGTCCCATCCGCTGTACCCTATAAAAAAACGTATCAAATCGTCGGCAGGATAGCCGTCACGTATATATTGCAATACCTGTTCGTAGTTACCTCCAATCCATAATCCGGGCAATATTTCCACTGAGCCTGAAAACAGTTCACCAAGCCGATGGATATAGAACATTCGGTTGCGCGACATCGGACCGCCGATATAAACCGGTATATCTATGCTGTCATCAAAACCTTCGACCATCTGTCCGAGCGTATAACCGGAAGTCCGGTTCATCACAATCCCCATTGTATTGGCTCCCGGCGAATAGTCAATCAACGTAATCACGGCATGATTGAAATATTCATCCGAGAGAAACGGTTCGGCCACGAGAAGCGAACCTTCACGCGGTGCCGGTGTCGAGATGTCGATACTAAACAGTGTGTTATCCAAATCTTTCATGCCCATATTTCGAATTAAGATGTAAATATACGATTTTTCCGTTTTAAAACAAACCCGAATGATTTTAAATAAAAGCAGAAGAGAGCAAGTTTCCGCGACTGTAGAGTCCAAGGGCAAGTGCAATATTAGCGAAAATGTTTGAAAAATTCAG
>CAJLWO010000042.1 GCA_905210435.1 uncultured Bacteroidales bacterium | reverse complement strand
ATAAAATACACATCTTTTGGATATTTTAGGTCGATCTTAAATGAAAGAGCCGTGTGCGCAGGTGGACGATTATTCGGCAATCATTTGCATATATCGATAATTTTAGTGAATTTTGCTTTTATATTATATACTGCAAATGAAACAATATCTCGAACTTCTCGACCATATACTTACGCACGGCACTGACAAGGAGGACCGTACGGGCACCGGGACGCGCTCGGTGTTCGGCTACCAGATGCGGTTCAATCTCGCCGACGGCTTTCCGCTTCTGACGACCAAGAAACTGCATCTGAAGTCAATCATCTACGAGCTGCTGTGGTTTCTGAAGGGTGACACCAACGTGAAATACCTTCAGGAGCACGGGGTAAGGATATGGAACGAGTGGGCCGACGAGAACGGCGACTTGGGGCATATCTACGGCTATCAGTGGCGTTCGTGGCCGGCGTATGACGGCACGTTCATCGACCAGATTTCGGAGGCCATCGACCAGATAAAGAACAATCCGTCGTCGCGTCGCATCATAGTGAGCGCATGGAACGTGGCCGATATTCCGTCGATGAAGCTGCCTCCGTGCCATGCGTTCTTCCAGTTTTATGTAGCCGACGGACGGCTGTCGCTGCAGCTTTACCAGCGTTCGGCCGACACGTTCTTAGGCGTGCCGTTCAACATCGCGTCGTACGCGCTGCTGTTGATGATGGTGGCGCAGGTGACGGGGTTGGAGGCAGGCGACTTCGTGCATACGTTAGGCGACACGCATATCTACCGGAACCATTTCGAGCAGGCACGCCTGCAGCTCACCCGCGAGCCGCGCAAGCTGCCGCGCATGATAATAAATCGGGATGTCAAGAGCATATTCGACTTCAAGTACGAGGATTTCGAGCTTGTTGACTATGACCCGCATCCTCATATCAAGGCCGACGTATCGGTATAAATCTTAATAAAAAACGACATGGTGACAATCATAGCCGCCACGGGGCGCGACGGAGCGATAGGACGCGGGGGGGATCTTGCATTCCACATCCGTGAGGACATGCGCCGGTTCAAGGCGCTTACCACGGGGCATACGGTGGTGATGGGGCGCAAGACTTTCGAGTCGCTTCCCAAGGGTGCCCTGCCCGACCGCCGCAACATAGTGATAACCCGGCAGACGGACTATAACGCGCCCGGCATAGAGCGTGCGGGGTCGCTTGACGAGGCCCTCGCGATGGGGGCGGGAGAGGAAGTGTTCATAATCGGGGGCGGCGAGATTTACCGTCAGGCAATCGGCACGGCCGACCGCATGGAGCTGACACTGATCGATGCCGACAGCCCCGCCGCCGACACTTTTTTCCCCGAATACAGCTCCGCGGAATGGGAAAAACTCAGCGAAAGCGAGAAAAAGACCGACGAAAAGAACGGCTTAAGCTACAGTTTCATTTGTTATTGTCGCAGATAAACGTTAACTTTGCACCCGTCGGCAATGTGCCGGAAGTGGTATCAAAATTCAATTTTATCAACCGCGGTTAAAAACCGCGGCCACTACATATCTGATTACCAAACGCTACGATATAGTAGCCGCGGTCTCTAACCGCGGAAATTTAAATTTTGAACGCTTTCCCAACAATTTGAAATCGCAACAGATTCAAACACAACAACCGACCCGGATGCCCCGGTAGTTCAACGGATAGAATAGAAGTTTCCTAAACTTTTGATAGCAGTTCGATTCTGCTCCGGGGTACAACAACATTTTCAGCGAGGCACCAGTGGCGTGACACCATATTCCCCTATGACGCGACTAACAGGTATAACGCGACCAACAGGCAAAGAAGGTGAGAAACAGTAATATAGTCAGAATATTATGTATGGCGGCAGTGGTGATGCTGCTTGCTGCGTGTGCGTCGATAGGGCGTCCCGAGGGGGGCGACCGCGACGAGTTGCCGCCGGTGTTCGTGCGTTCGAATCCGGCTCCGGGAACACTCAACTTCAACGGCAACCGCATCAATATATTCTTCGACGAGAATATCAAGATGGAGGATGTGGTGAACAAGGTGGTGGTATCGCCCGTACAGAAGCAGCCGCCGTCGATATCGGCCAACGGCAAGCGCCTGACGGTGGAATTCCGCGACACGCTTGTAAACGACGCAACCTATACCATAGATTTTTCCGATGCCATACGCGACCTCAACGAGGGTAATATCCTTGACGGATTCGCCTTCGATTTCTCTACGGGCGACACGCGCGACAGCCTTGTAATATCAGGAATGCTTTTCGAAGCCCGCAATCTCGAACCCGCACAGGGCATGATAGTTGGCGTATACTCCAATCTGTCGGACACGGCCATCACCACGCTGCCGTTCGAGCGCATAGCCAAGACCAACCAGTACGGACAGTTCGTGCTGCGCAATCTCGCGCCGGGCACCTACAATCTCTATGCCGTCAACGACCTCAACCGCGACTATCACTGGGACCGTTCGGAGGATGTGGCTTTCTTAGGACAGACTGTAGTGCCTGAAGTGGTGAATATCATGGTGACCGACACGCTGCGTGCGAACAACGGCATGGACTCGATAGTAATGCGCCAGGGGCACCGGTATCTCCCCAACGACCTGTTGCTCACATGGTTCAACGAGAACTACCGCTCGCAGTATCTTAAAAACAATACCCGCATCGACTCCACGCGCATAGCGCTGGAATTTGGCGCGCCCACCGACACGCTGCCCGTGCTGACACTGCTCAACACTCCGGCCGCCGGACGGCGCATCGACGAAATATCGCGCATCGACCACTCCGCCGCGGGCGACTCCATAACATACTGGCTCACAGACAAGGCGGTAATATCCACCGACACGCTTCTCGTAGAAGCGCGCTATCTGCGCACGGACACGCTCGACCAACTGTCGTGGACCACCGACACGCTGCGGCTGCTCAACCGCGACCGTTCAAGTTTCCGCAAAGCGCTCGAGAAACGCGACAAGGAGCGCGAAAAACTTCTCAAGAAGCTGCGCGAGGAAGGAAGGGATACCGTATTCACCGACGAACCGGTGTTCATGACATTCGACACGAGCACCAAAGGGAACCAGGAGCTGAACCGTCCGCTGTATTTCACTGCCTCGCAGCCTGTCGACACGATTATCGAGAACATGATACACCTCGAGATGAGGGTCGACACCTTGTGGCGCGACATGGGCGCACAGCATATCACGCGCGACTCGCTCAACCGCCAGCTGGCATTCACGCTGCGTCATGACTGGAAGGAGGGGGAACGCTACCGCCTCAAAGTCGATTCGGCCGCAGTGACAGGCATTTACGGGAATGTCAACAAACCTGCGACTTCCGAATTCACCGTAAAGAAACTTGAGGATTATTCCACCATAACATTCAATCTTACCGGCATTCCTGCAGGAGAAGAGATGATGGTGGAACTGCTCAACACGCAGGACAAAACGGTGGCAACGGCACCGGTAAAGGAGGGGGCGGCCACGTTCACATTCGTCAGTCCCAACACCTACTATGCCCGTGCCTACGTCGATGCCAACCGCAACGGCAAATGGGATACCGGTTCGGTAAGCGAAAAACGCCAGCCGGAGGATGTATATTACTATCCCAAGAAGCTCGCCGTCAAGAAAAACTGGGACATCAACCAGACATGGGACATCAACCAGCTCCCTGTAGAGTCCCAGAAGCCCAACGAGATAAAGAAAAACAAGCCCAAGAACCGCGACCGGAATGCCAACGAGAACAACACCGATGAGGAGGAAGAGGAGGATGACTTCTATTCGCCCGGCTTCGACGGCTCGGGACGCAACAGTTCGGGCAACACCAACCGACAGTCGGGCACCGGCCTCGGAGGTCAGAGATTCGACCCCGGGACATTACGCCGATAGACGCTTCAATCACGCGACAAATAAATCCAACAGCAATGACAACATCGACACCACTGACCAAAGACCTCGTCAACGACCCGGCATACTGCCGTCTTGACCTACGCATTGGCGTGACGGCGCTTGATGTCATGATTTACAACCCATTGGAGGACAACTCGCTGCTGCTTCGCCACTGCGAACTCGGAGGCGACGGAGGTGACAGACTCAAACAGCTCGAGACATTCATCTACGACAATCCGTTGCTGCTCAGCGATTTCAAGACCACGACAGCGATAATCGAAAGCCGACGCTTCATGGCCGTGCCCGATGAGATAGCCGACGCCTGCGACCATATTGCACTTCTCCGGGAGGCCGACAGCGACATTGACCGGCGAGATACCGTCATCGATGACCGCCTCGACACTTTCGGGGCGCGTCTGCTCACTCCGGCAGATACTCCTGTTGTCAATTTTCTGCGGCGCACGTTTCCCAACATCAGGATGCACAACTCCATACACCCTTTCACCCGCTACTGCCACGCCAACCTCACCAAAGGGAATACCGTCAAGGTATTCGTCAATATGCGCGGACGTTCGCTCGACATCGTGGTGATGAGTTCCAACTCGCTGCACCTGCTCAACCGCTTCGAATACCGCGACATCAACGACGCCGCGTTCTACATACTGAACTGCACGGAAGATATTTCCGACGAAATATCGGAGATACTTATCGGGGGCGACCGCGAACAGCGCGACGCACTGATGCCGTTGCTGCGCAAATTCCGTCCGTACGTCATGCCGATGATATTCCCCTCGGCAATGTTCCGTGCCGGAGCTGACGCCATGAAAGCGCCTTTTGACCTGATAATACTACCGCTATGCGAATAATACGAGGAAAATACGGACGCCGCCGTTTCGACGTGCCGACCAACATCACGGCACGTCCCACCACCGATTTTGCCCGCGAAAACATATTCAACGTCATGGAAAATCTCGTGGACTTCGAGGAAGGACCTACGGCTCTCGACCTGTTTGCCGGCACGGGAGCAATCACGTTTGAATTCCTGTCGCGGGGCTGCTCGTCGGTGACAGCGGTAGAAAAAGCCGCCACACAGTACAACTTCATACGCAAAGTAGCCTCACAGCTCGGCGCCGACAACCTGACGGCACTTCGCACCGACGCGCTGCGTTTCATCACCGCGGCCGCGCAAAGCTATGACATAGTGTTCGCCGACCCGCCCTACGACCTCCCCGGATTCGGCGACATACCGGGAGCCATACTCAACTCACGCCTGGTGAAACCCGGCACCCTCGTAGTAATAGAGCACTCGAAAAAATACGACTTCTGCCACCTCCCCGGCTTCACGGAACACCGTGCCTACGGCTCCGTCAACTTCTCCATCTTCCGCGTCGGGGAATAAATTCGTCAGACAGGAATGACTCACTGCCATAGTTATTTATGGCCATTGCGGTAATTGATGCGGGCGTTGTACATTTGTTCTTTGATACCACCGTTGCGAAGGAAATCTTCCTGAAGCCTTTCTAAAAGTTTTCACAGAAACACGTCGGTCTGATGGATGAGCGTAATCGCAATATTGGCTATGGTTTCGGAAGAACGTTGCTTTATCGCTTCGATATAGTATGATGATTCGTTGTGTCGGGCACAGACTTGTCTCGTCTTTACTGCTTTTTCGGAATTTAATTCCCATTTACATAGATTTCTTACTCTAAGAAAATCTTCATAATCAAGCAACAGCTCCTGAAGACTGGCTCTCGCAACATTTATGAGTTTGATTTCAGTTTCGGCCGACGTTGCTCCCGCAGATGTACCCTCGGCTATGTTCTGTCTGCCGCTTCGCGCAGCCTGTATCATTTGGTCGATAGTACGGTCGTTTTTCTGCAGGTGAGTGTGAGCGAAGTAGTAGGTAATATCATAGATACATTCAGCCTTCTGAAAGGCTATCAGTTTCCGATAATTGCCTTTCTGTGGGAGGAAGGTGTCAGCCATGATTTATGGTTTTTACGGGTGAATAGTGGTAAAATTGGAGGTATTGGTCTAATTAGACTAATTGGTCTAATTGGTCAACTAAACGGAAATTGGACTAATTAGTCTAATTGGACATATAGCATCTTCATCAGCAGTTCGTCAGCGATTTTCAGCAATTTACTGCAATGGGATGTTTTTATACGCAAATATAGCAAATTTTTCTAACTTGCTATATTCATTTTTATATTACGCACTAAATTATAGTGATTTACGCAAAGATGGCGCATCAAAACGACTGATTCTGATGCGCCATCGGAAGTATTAGGATTAAGTCTGTGGGGTTACTTTATGTATTCTTTGGTGGTTTTGTTGCCGCGGACTACTATGTAGAGGCCGCTGGCGGGATTGTCGACACGTACGCCCTGGAGGTTGTAGTAGACGGGAGCGACATTGTCGTCGGCTTCGATACCATCGACCGATCCGGAAGCCGCAGATACTGTCAGCATGCCGGTTCTCTCGTCATACATAAGATCCCATGTTCCGGGGGCGATGGAGAAGTTGTAATCCTGCCACCCTACGACGTATGTTCCCGGCTCTGTGATTAAAGCGCCGTCGGTAGAATGTCCCCAGAACAATATTTTGCCGTCATCACGCATCTGACGCAGTAAGAACTGACATTCATTTTCAGCGACGACATTCTTAGCAGTCCACAGTCCGTCGTTGTTATCACTGCGCATTCCGATGGCTGCCCATTCATCTCCTCCGGCCGGGAAATTGCCCCATATCTGGTAGGTGTATGATAGTTCGACAAAGTCGCATGTGTAGGATAATATCCTTTCTGAGGGGTTAAAGACAAAGTGCGGATTAACAAGGCCTGTCAACGTGCCGGCGGAGATGTTATCGCCGGGCTGAACGAGAGCACAACGTGAACCTCCTTGGTAGATTCCATAGCTGTAGCGGTTCAAGCCGAAACACCCTTCTTCATCCCATGTGCCGTCAGTAATTTTGAATTCAACGAGTGTGCCGGTATAATCGAGTTCATAGTCACCGTTGCCGACGGGAGTGAATTTGCAATCTTCCGCGCCGTTGGTCCAGTCGTTGAAATCACCTACAAGGTAATAATCCTTATTGTTTATGTTGTCGAAATCGTAGGCTACGATGTTTTTAAACTTACTCCAGGGGGCGGTTGTTTTAGCTGCCTCTACGCCCTCGGGGCGGATATATAACGTAGCAGAGGGGGTATCATATTCGCTGTATGAGATTGGCACAGTCGTATTGTAATATACATTTCCCAAGGATTCGCACAAGCCGAACACATTATCTCCGAACGATTTGACAGAACCGGGGATTGAAACAGACACGAGTTGACTGTTTGCATAAAATGCTTCTTTCCCTATCGACTCTACTGAAGATGGTATTGTGATGGAGTTAAGTTTGCCTGAGGCAAACGCATAATTGCCGATAACGGTAACGGTGGAGGGGATATTCACATAATTAAGGAAACTTTCATAAAAAGCGTATTCCCCGATTGTTTTTACTCCTTCGGGAATATTATAACCCTCCGGAAAATATGTATACAGGGCTTTACTTACGGGGAATTTAATGAGTGACGGATTGTTATCCATATTGGAGAACAGCACTCCATCGAGCGAGTAGTAATTTTTGCAGCCTTCCTCTACATTTATTTCATACATAGCAGGACATTCCATAAACGGGAAACTACCGATTTTTTCGATGGAAGCAGGCAGACTGACAGTCTGTAATTTCTCACAGTGCTGTGCAAATCCTTGGGGAATTTCTTTGACGGAGTTCGGTACTGTAATCGATGTCAACTTTTCGCAAAATTCCACTGAACCCAATCCTATTCCGGTAATTGAGGACGGGAGCACCATATCGCCCATCTTCCCTTCAGGACATTTAATGAGAACGCCCGTTTCTTTATTGACCAACACGCCATCAGCTGATGAATACCACGTATTGGACTCATCGACATTGATTGCCGCCAGATTGTTGGAAGAGAGAAAAGCATATTCGCCTATACTTTTCACCGATGCAGGAATATAGATTACTCCAATGGCTTTGCACGAATAGAATGCATGGTCGCCAATCTCTTCGACGGATTCATTAATCCATACATAGTCAAGAGCGCTACAACCGGAGAATGCCCACGCGCCTATGCGAACTACTGTATTTGGCAGTAGTACAGACGTCATTCCGGTATATCCGGAGAAAGCATAAGGAGCGATGTACTTCACCGTGTATTCGTTGGTGCCGTCGGAAGCCGTGCCGGGAATATCCAGCCGGCCTTTGATGATTTTTGATGATTCAGGCACAAATAAAATCGTATATTCGTATGACCAACCTGTCTGGCGTCTGTTGAGCTGAATATCGCCGGCAAAGTCAAACGGCATTACAAGATTAAGCGATTCTGCGCCGCCAAGTATATACGGCGCGTCCAACTGTATTTCGTTACCGTTACTGCCATACATGACATTCCAGTCGGCATCAGCCACTTTGAAATTAGCACCTGCTGCAATCGTGCAGTTGGTGATTACATACTCGTCTGCGTTATCGGTGGTACGGAATTCCCATTCTTCCGTAGCTCCCCAATCGCTCATGTCGCCGCGGAGATATAGACCGGTCGGCTCACCTTTTTCTTCGTCGGGTGCAGGCGTAACGGGAGCGCCGCATTTTACCATACAGGTTTTGGCTGTTTCGTCGGTCACGGTGTACACCAGTGATTGCCCTTCGTAGGTGTAGGTGAAGTCGCGCGCCAATGCGGGGAGGGCGAGCAACGCGGCGAGCGCCGGGAGTAGAAATTTTTTCATAGTTGCAAAAAATGTGTGCGTCGGGACCTCCTCGTCGGCGTTAATGGTATCGGATAAACAAAAAGCGCAAGGTCAGTACCTGTTGCCCGTCCCACTCATTGAGGCCTTCGCATTGCCCTGATACGTTGAACGGGCAACGTGCAGAGGCCTCACGCAAATATGCTGACCGTCCGACGGCGCAATGCTCGCGCATCGCCGCCGCGGATCAGTGTAAATACATATCCACATAAGCCATCTACCGCTGCCTCATTCCTGACGTATCAATGAGAGTTGCGAAGTTTCAATGAGTCAAGAAAGAGCGCTATGGTAAACGCTTTCAAAAAAATGTCAGCACCCCGCCCCTCAGCCCACATCGGGCCTCCGCGGACGACATGCACCGGCAAAGTTAAACATTTTTCACTATAATGCAATAAAATACCGCGAAAGTTATTGCTAAATAATAAATTATCTCCTTATTCCGCTGCAAATATCGTGAGGGGTGAAGAAAAATTTTGCGCTGTCGAAAAAAATGGTTATGTTTGTAGGAAATAAGCCGCCGGGCGTGGCGACAGCCGCACCGGGGCTTTTGTTGCAACATTACTCTCTTATACTCAGGACTATGCTGAATATCATTAAAAATGACCCGTGGCTTGAGCCATTCGCTCCGGCTATCGAAGGGCGCCATGAAGATGCCGTCAGAAAAGAAAAAGAACTCATAAAAGGGAACCGCAATCTTGAAGGATTTGCCAACGCACACAATTATTTCGGCCTTCATCGCGACGACAAGGGCTGGGTGTTCCGCGAATGGGCGCCCAACGCTACCGCCATCACGCTTATCGGCGATTTCTCCGACTGGCAGGAGCTGCCCAAATACGCGCTCAGACGCCTCGACAACGGCGTGTGGGAACTGCGTGTAGGTCCGCGGGGCATTAAGCATGGCCAGCTGTATAAGATGAAAGTGCACTGGGACGGCGGCGAAGGCGAACGCATCCCCGCCTACGCCACACGCGTCGTGCAGGACGAGCAGAGCCATATCTTCTCCGCACAGGTGTGGACCCCGAAGAAAGCATACGAATGGAAAGTGGAGAGCTTCGTGCCCGACACGCGTCCGCTGCTCATCTACGAATGCCACATAGGCATGGCGCAGCAGCGCGAAGGCGTAGGCACCTACGTGGAGTTCCGCGACAACATACTGCCTCGCATTCATGCCGACGGCTACAACGCCATACAGATAATGGCCATACAGGAGCACCCGTATTACGGCTCGTTCGGCTACCACGTGTCGAGTTTCTTCGCCCCCTCAAGCCGTTTCGGCACCCCCGAAGAGCTTAAGAGCCTCATCGACAAGGCCCACGAACTCGGCATAGCCGTAATCATGGACATCGTGCACTCCCACGCCGTCAAGAACGAGAACGAGGGATTAGGACGCCTCGACGGCTCATACAACCAGTACTTCTACGGCGACCACCGCCGCGAGCACCCGGCATGGGACTCGCTCTGCTTCGACTACGGCAAGAACGAGGTGCTGCATTTCCTCCTCTCCAACTGCAAATACTGGCTTGAGGAATTCAAATTCGACGGCTTCCGCTTTGACGGTGTGACCTCGATGCTCTACTACGACCACGGACTCGGACAGGCCTACTGCTCGTATGGCGACTACTACAACGGCGCACAGGACGTCAACGCCATCACCTACCTCACTCTCGCCAACAAACTGATACACGCCGTCAACCACAATGCCATCACCATAGCCGAGGAGATGAGCGGCATGCCCGGTCTCGCCGTGAAAATCAAGGACGGCGGCATCGGTTTCGACTACCGCATGGCCATGGGCATACCCGACTACTGGATAAAGACTCTCAAGGAGAAAAAAGACGAGGACTGGCACCCCACCTCGATATTCTGGGAACTCACCAACCGCCGCAGCGACGAAAAGACAATATCATACGTCGAGAGCCACGACCAGGCGCTCGTAGGCGACAAGACGGTGATATTCCGTCTCATCGACGACCAGATGTACTGGCACATGATGGTCGATGACAACAATATGACCGTGGACCGCGGCATCGCGCTGCACAAGATGATACGCCTCGTCACCCTCGCCACCATCAACGGCGGCTACCTCAACTTCATGGGCAACGAGTTCGGCCACCCCGAGTGGATTGACTTCCCCCGCGAAGGCAACGGCTGGAGCTACAAGTATGCCCGCCGCCAGTGGGATCTTGTCGACCGCCAGGACCTGAAATACAAGTATCTCAACGCGTTTGACAACGCTATGGTCGAGCTTGTGAGCCGCGTCATCAACTTCCAGGCACTCAGCATCGAGAAACTGTGGGAGAAGGACGACGACCAGGTGCTTGCATTCCGTCGCGGCGACCTCGTGTTCGTGTTCAACTTCAGCCCGTTCAAGTCGTTCACCGACTACGGCATACTCGCTCCGGCAGGCAAGTACAAGGTTGTGCTGTCGTCCGACGACAAGCAGTACGGCGGATTCGGCAACATCGACGACAGCGTGGAGCATCTCACGCAGCACGACGAGCTATATGCCCCGACCGGCAAGGAATGGCTCAAGCTGTATCTGCCCGCACGCTCGGCGCAGGTGCTCCGCATCGGCCGCACTCCGGGCAAACGGGCGTCGAAAACTGAAAACGCAAAATCTCCTAAAAAGAAATAACGCAGCACTGTGGCAGGGGTAAAGAGTCTGATGAAGGATACTGCCATATATGGTGTGAGCAGTATCGTCGGCCGGTTCCTGAACTGGTGCCTGGTGCCGATGTACACCTATCTGTTTCCCGCCGCGCAGTACGGTATAGTCACCAATATCTACGCCTACGTGGCGCTGGTGCTCATCATACTGCTCTACGGCATGGAGACGGGATTTTTCCGGTTCGCCAACCATGAGCGGTGGAACAACCCCACTCAGGTCTACTCGACGACACTCATATCGGTAGGCACCTCCTCGATGCTCTTCATCATCGTGGCATGTCTCTTCTCCCCGCAGATAGCCGACGCGCTCAACTGCGGCGACCATCCGTCGTTCATCTGGATGATGGCAATCGCCGTGGGGCTCGACGCCTACTGCTCCATACCCTTCTCTTATCTCCGCTACAAAAAGAGGCCCGTGCGCTTCGCCACCCTCAAGTTCGTCAACATCGGCCTCAATATCGGCCTCAACCTCTTCTTCCTCATACTCTGCCCGTGGATACAGGAGCATGCCCCCGGGCTTATCGACTGGTTCTACGACCCCGGATTCGGCATAGGCTACATATTCCTGGCCAATCTGCTGTCGTCCATGGTGATACTGCTTCTGCTCATGCCCGAACTGCGCGTAAGCTACAGCTTCAACGGCAAACTGTGGCGCGAGATGATACGCTACAGCTTCCCGCTGCTGATACTCGGCGTGGCCGGCATCATGAACCAGACCATCGACAAGATACTGCTGCCGTTTCTGGTCGACGACCCGGCCGACGCTTCGCAACAGCTCGGCATCTACGGCGCCAACTACAAGATAGCCATCGTCATGGTGATGTTCATTCAGGCGTTCCGTTTCGCCTACGAGCCCTTCATCTTCGACAAGAACAAGGAGAGCGGAGGCGACAAACGCCGCGCATACGCCGACGCTATGAAATTTTTCGTCATATTCGGGCTGTTCATCTTCCTCGGGGTGATGTTCTTCCTCGATGTGCTCAAGTATTTCATCTCGCCGCGCTACTTCTCCGGCCTGCGCGTGGTGCCGATAGTGATGGCCGCCGAATTCTTCTTCGGCATATTCTTCAACCTGTCGCTGTGGTACAAACTCACCGACCGCACGATATGGGGCACCTGGTTCTCCCTCGGCGGACTGGCCATCACCCTCGCCATCAACATACTGTTCGTGCCCCGCTACGGCTACATGGCCTGCGCCTGGGCGGCATTCTGCTGCTACGGCGCCATGATGGCGGCATCATATCTCATCGGTCAGAAAAAATATCCGATCAACTACAATCTGCCCCGTCTGAGCCTCTACATACTGTGTGCGGCCGCACTCTACGGCGGAGCGATGCTCATCACCACCGGCATCGAGATACTTGATTTCACGGTGCGCGGCGTGCTTCTCATTGCCTTCGGGGCTTTAATCTGGATAAAAGAAAAACCATTGGCCCGTCCTGTTAAAAAATGACGTAATCAGGCGATTATGGAAAAGAAACGTATCGTATTACTGAGCCACAACGACCTCCTCGGAGGCGCTGCGATAGTCACCTACCGGCTGATGAAAGCCCTGCATGCGCTCGGCCACGAAGCCGACATGCTGGTGTTCAACAAGACATGCGACGACCCGCACGTCCATCAGATAGGCACACGTCCCGTGCGCGGATGGCGTTTCATACGCGAACGTGTAGGCATTCTCGCCCGCAACGGCTTCAACCGCCGCGATCTTTTCAAGATTTCGTCAGGCTCTACGGGCATGAACATCCACCGCCATCCCCTCGTGAAGAATGCCGACGCCATTTTCGTCAACTGGGTCAACCAGGCCACCGTGTCGCTCAAAGAGATGCAGCGCATATGCAACATGGGGAAACCCGTCATATGGACGATGCACGACATGTGGTGCATGACCGGCATATGCCACCACGCCTACTCTTGCAGCAACTACTGCGCGCAGTGCGGCGACTGCCCCTATCTCGGGTCCAAAGCGACTCCCGACGACCTGTCGCACAAAATATGGCTCAGAAAAAAAGCGCTCTACGACAGGACCGACATAAAATTCGTGGCGGTGAGCAACTGGGTGAAACAGTGCGCACAAAAAAGCTCGCTATTGCGCGACAAGGAAATCACGGTGATACACAACGCATTCCCATCCGACCTGTTCCGCACTTCATCCGACAAGCCGCTGACAGCGTGGACACGCAATAAATTCAAACACATCATAGCGTTTGGCGCGGCCAAACTCGACGACCCGGTAAAGGGTCTCCCCTACGCTATCGACGCGCTCAACATACTCATGGACGAGGCGCCCGACATTGCCGCAGGCAGCATCGCCGTATTCTTCGGTAAAACCGACCGCGAGGACCTGTTCGATAAACTCCGGTTCCCCCACGTGGCATGCGGCACAATAAGCGACCACACCACCCTCCACCAGCTGCTTGTGCAGACCAATGTCATCCTGTCGACATCCCTTTACGAGACCCTGGGGGGCACGCTTATCGAAGGCATGTCGGCCGGCGCCACGCCCGTATCGTTCGGCGAGGGTGGACAGACCGATATCATCGACCATAAAGTCACCGGCTACATAGCCGAATACTGCAACCCGCGCGACGTAGCCGAAGGTATACGTTGGGCTCTGACAGCCAACCTCGACCGCGAAAAACAACACGAAATAATCCGCCAGCGCTTCAACGCCCGCGACATAGCCGAAAAATACCTCTCGCTCATATAAATACTATAATTTATAATCCTAAACAGTTAAGAATGGCAAAAGTCACACAGACCGACCAGGTAATAGAAGCCTTACGAAAGGAAGGTGGATTTGCCACACTTAAACGGTTGAATGAAATTCTTGATTTTTCGAAGTGGAAGTCGCGCACTCCCGAGGCAAGCGTTAGGCGAATAGTACAGGACAGCGACAAAATATTCAAGATAAGACCCGGATTATGGGCACTGGAGGAATTTCGCGACAAGGTACTGCAAAAGCTACAGATAACCCAAGGGAATAAAATCAGCGAGGAGCAATTTTCTCACGGGTATTATCAGGGCCTATTAGTGGAAATAGGCAAGTTTCTCAATCTGACCACATACGTTCCGGCTCAAGATAAGGGACGACTGTTTATTGGAAAGCCGTTGGTCGAGATTTCTGACTGTACGACCATTCCACCATTCACTTACGACTTCCTCTTAAGGAAAGCACGTACTATCGACGTTATATGGTTTAACCATCGAATGATGCCTACAGATTTCTATGAAGTAGAGCATACTACCGACATAAAGAACTCCCTGGCTAAATTTTATGAACTTCAGGATTTTTTCGCCAAGTTCTATATTGTCGCCGACCGGCATCGGGAAACCGAATTCAATGACAAGCTCAATGTGTCGATGTTTCAACCGATTTCAAAAAGAGTCAAATTTGTAGATTACGAACGTGTAGCGCAGTTTCATTCAGCTCTGCGTCAACAAAAGGATTGCTCCTGGTAATTTTATTTGTGGTCTCTTTATTTAAATCGGCGGCCTGCGGGTGCCTATTTTTTTCACCTCTTATTATTCACCATATGGTAATTTGGCGGTTTTAATCTTAAATTTTGGGCATGTTAACATTGTTTCTTGTAGATTTTGCGTAAATTTGCAAGATACTGTATTCATATATAATAAACCAACATACTATGCCATTTGTAAAATGCCCTGAATGTGGTAAGCTTAATTCTGTCAAGCTTAAAAATTGTCCGAAGTGCGAAGCATCTTTAGACATTGCACGTGCATCTTATAATAACACACGCTACATGGCCACCGGCGATGCCGGCAGTCATGTCACCGGTCAAAATACCCCTTGGGGACAACCCGCGCAACAACCGGCGCAGCAGCCTCAGAACAATCCCTGGGGACAGCCCGCGCAGCAACCGGCGCAGCAACCTCAGAACAACCCCTGGGGACAACCCGCGCAACAACCGGCGCAGCAGCCTCAGAACAACCCCTGGGGACAGCCCGCGCAGCAACCGGCACAGCAGCCTCAGAACAACCCCTGGGGACAACCCGTCACCCAAAATCCGGAGCTCGTCACCCAATGCCCCACTTGCGGCAACCGTATAGCACCCGGCGCACGCTTCTGCGCATCATGCGGGACTCAGATACCTCAGGCTGCAACACGACCCGCCGGCATTCCGACACGTAAAAACCCATATTGTCTTTGATTGACAGCAATATATAAGGTCGCAAAATGAATTTTACTCCGATAGCCCGTCCACTATTCAAATCGGTCGACACCGCCACTCTCCGCGCGTCAGCCGACATCGAACGCACGCAACGGCGTGTGCTGCGGAAGCTAATGGAGTATGGCAAAAACACCCTTTGGGGGCATGAGCACGGTCTTTCGCCCGACCTTACCCCCTCCGGCTACGCCTCACGGCTTAAAATCAACGGCTACGAGACCTTCCGCCCCTACGTGATGCGTATGCTTGCGGGCGAGAAAGACATCCTGTGTCCGGGCACAGTAAAACGCTACGCGCAGTCATCGGGCACATCGGGCGGCAAAAGCAAATATATCCCGCTCCCGCCGCGGTCGCTTCACAAATGCCACTATGCGGGCAGCACCGCCGTCGTGGCACGCTATCTCTCCAACTATCCCGACAGCCGTATTTTTTCGGGACGCAGCCTCATACTCGGCGGCAGCTACGCCAACGAGCTTTCGCTTCCGGCCGACGTTAAAGTAGGCGACCTCTCGGCATCGCTTATCGACTGCATCAACCCCGTGGCCAACCTATTCCGAGCACCCGGCAAACGGCTTGCGCTGATGAGCGACTGGAGCCGGAAACTGCCGCGTCTCGTCGACGCCACGCGCCGTGCCAATATCGTCACTCTCTCGGGGGTGCCGTCATGGTTTCTCGCCGTGCTGCGCGGAGTGCTCGCCGCCGGACACGCTACCGAGCTCCATCAGATATGGCCCGGACTCGAAGTATTCTTCCACGGCGGCATATCGTTCGCACCCTACCGCGGCCTCTACGACTCCATCATCGACCCCGCAAGGATGCGCTATATGGAGACCTACAACGCCTCCGAAGGATTTTTCGCCCTGCAGGCGTCGCCCGACGACGACGGCATGCTGCTGCTTGCCGATGTCGACGTATACTACGAGTTTGTACCCCTCACCGAACTCGAAAGCGACTCTCCTGCCGCCGTTCCCGCATGGGAAACCGTCAAGGGTGAGACCTACGCGCTTGTCATCACCTCGAGCAACGGGCTGTGGCGCTACATGATAGGCGACACAGTCAAGATAGTAAGTACCGACCCGTTGAAAATCAAGATTGCCGGCCGCACCGGAGCCTATATCAACGCTTTCGGCGAAGAACTGATGGTATGCGACGCCGAAGCGGCCATGGCGCGCACATGCGCCGCCACCGGAGCCTCCGTCACCGACTACACCGCCGCTCCGGTATTCACCTCGGCCACCGTCAAGGGGCACCACCAGTGGGCGGTAGCTTTCGACCGCGCTCCGGCCGACATGCAGCTTTTCGCCGAGACTCTCGACCGCGAACTGTGCAACGAAAACTCCGATTACCAGGCCAAACGCGCCGGAAGCATATTCCTTGCACCCGCCGCCGTCACCCCAGTGTCGCAGAAAGCCTTCGACCAATGGCTTCTGTCGACAGGCAAGCTCGGCGGACAGCGCAAGATACCCCGTCTGCGCAACGACCGCTCCATAATCGACAGAATAACAGAAATAAACAGTAAATTAACATAACCAGTCCATGACAAAACAGACAACACTGCGCAACCTGCTTGCCTCTCTCGCACTCATCATCGCGTTATCCCTGCACGCCGGGGAAGCCAAATACATATTTTACTTCATCGGCGACGGCATGGGACCAGGTCACGTGATGATGACCGACACATACAAGCGTCTCGCACTCGGCGATTCGCTGCCGCTCAACATGTTGCAGCTCCCGGTACAGTCATTGCAGACCACCTACTCCGCATCGTCGCCGGTCACCGACTCCGCCGCAGCCGGGACCGCGCTATCCACCGGCACCAAGACCAGAAACTCCATGCTCGGCATGGGGCCCGACACTGTGCCCGTTACCTCAATCGCAAAATATCTGCACGACAACGGTTACGGCGTGGCGCTTATGACCAACTCGGCAGCCGACGATGCCACCCCCGGCGCTTTCTACGCCCATGTCGCCAACCGCGGCCAATACTATGAAATAGGGCGGCAGGCCGCCGAATCGGGCTACGAACTCATCACAGGAGCTGCCCTCCGTGGTCTGAACAAGGACGGAAAGTCAACCGGACTCGCCGACTACATAGCATCACAGGGTGTCGAACTGCTCACCTCGCCCGAAGCAGCCGCATCATCATCCTCACGCCGCATCATCCTCACGCCCGATACATCTATGTGGGACTGGGACATGGGCTACAATGTCGACAACATCCCCGGTGAAATGACCGTCGACGACATGACTGTCCTGGCTATAAACCATCTGAGCCGCCACACTCCCGACAGGTTTTTCATGATGGTGGAATGCGGCAGCATAGACCATGCGGCCCACGCCAACGACGCCGGAGCGGTGGTCAAGGAAGTTCTTGCTTTCGACAAGGCCATAGCTACTGCGATGGATTTCTATAACAGCCACCCCGACGAGACTCTTATCGTCATCACCGCCGACCACGAGACAGGCGGCCTGAGCGTAGGCAACAACTACACCGGCTATATGGCTCATCCCGAATACCTCGTGCCGCAAAAGGTGTCCAAAGAGATATTCTCAAGATACTGCGACGACCTGATGAAAGGCTCCGAAAAGCCCGACTGGAACGAAATGAAACAATACCTCTCCGACAATTTCGGATTTTTCACCACCGTTCCGTTAAGCGAGCACCGCGAAAACCGTCTGAAAGACGTGTTCACATCCACGTTCATCGACGGACAGGCCCGACGCCAGGAAACCCTCTACTCCAACTTCAACCAATTCGCCGTCGAAGTGTTTGAAATGCTGAACGAGAAAGCCGGAGCAGGCTGGACATCTCTCGCCCACTCAGGCAACTTCGTCCCCCTGTTCGCTATCGGAAACGGAGCCGGGCTTTTCTCCGGACTCAACGACAACACCGACGTACCCCAAAAGATACTGAAAGCAGCAGGCATAACACCCGCAGCGAACAGATGATAAAAACGTGCCGACACACCGACCGATATAACAAACTGATTGAAATAATAAGATGAAATTAAAACAACGAATCTTACTTGCTTTCCTCACTCTCTTCGCTTTCACCGGCGCACGCGCCCAGGAAAACGACCGTATTGACGTTGACCTCAACCTGATAAAAGTCAATGTCACCATGAATCCCGAACATTACCGCGAGCTGATGGACCGCTACATGCACGCCGACACCACACTGCGTCTCGACGAAATGGCCACCGTATACTACGGCTATGCCGCCACCATCGACTACGACCCCGACCTCACTTTCCCCGAAATCGAAGACGCCATCAACATAGAGGACTACGCCCGGGCATACGAAATCAGCGTAGAGAAAGCCGCCGAGGCTCCCGTCTCGCTGCCGGTGCTTATCAACGTAATCAAGCTCATGCCGCAGATCCACCTCAAGGGCAACCTCGACTCATACCTCAACATACGCCAGCGCCTCGAAATGCTCATAGGCACCATCCTCGCATCGGGCACCGGCATACGCCGCGAACTCCCGTTCAAAGTCATCTCCGAGGGCGACATGATGGTGATACTTAAGGACATACTCAACGTAGGCGAAATCATCGACCGTTCGAAAATCGGACAGCTCGACGCCGTCAAAATCACGTTCCCCACAAGCTCCCGCGAGCATATCCTCTACTTCGACAATACTCTCCACGACCAGTATAAACAGAATAAACCGTGACGCAACAGATGAGCGACAACGAGAAAATCATACCTAAATGGACTGAAATCGAGCTGCTTCCCGAATGGGACGAGCTGTTCTACGACGTATACACCGCCAAAAAATTCGGCAAATGGCTGATGCTCAAGACCCTCAAGCCGCAATACCGCGACAACGACACATATCGCGCCATGATTGAGAAGGAATTTGACGTCCGCTACAATCTGGCACATCCCAACATCGTCATGATCAACGACTTCGAGGAGGTGCCCGGCATCGGGATGTGCATCATCACCGACGACGTCTACGGCGACTCTCTCCGCAAGCTCCTCGACAGCGGCAAGGTCGACGAATCGACCCTCCGCAAGGTATGCACATCGCTCGTCGACGCCCTGGAATATATCCAGACCAACCACATCGTGCACCACAGCATACGCCCCGAGACAATAATCTTCACCGAAAATATCGGCAACCTAAAGCTCATCGACGTCGGCTTCGACCAGCTCGACCACCTGAGCCACGACGACACCTCGCGCGACATCCACGACTTCGGAGTCGTGCTCAAGGAGGTGCTCGACAGGCTGCCCGAACGCCACAGCCACCTGCAGCGCGTGGCGGCTCGTTGCCTCAATCCCGATCCGCGGAAGCGCTACCACGACATACGCGACCTCAAGATGGCGCTTTCCAACCGTTCGAACCATCGTCTTTACATCATAATAATAACATTTTTAATAATCATGATTGCCCTGCTCGGGTGGCTCGTGGCCAACCCCGGCAGCACCGTGGCAGTCGGTCAATAATATACACAGATATGGTTGTAGAAATCAGAGCTGTAGAGCCAGTAAAGAAAGAACTCAAGAAGTTTGTGAAATTCGGTATCGCCCATTACAAGGGCAACGACTGCTTCGTGCCGCCGCTTGTCATGGACGATGTCAACACCCTCCGGCCCGACAAGAATCCCGCATTTGAATTCTGCGAGGCGCAATCCTTCATGGCCTACCGCGACAACGTGCCCGTAGGACGCATCACCGCCATCATCAACAATCAGGTCAATGAACGCACCGGCGAGAAAAACATGCGCTTCGGCTTCGTCGAGTTCATCGACGACAACGAAGTGGTCGACGCCCTTTTCGACGCCGCCATACGCTGGGGCAAAGAGCGCGGCATGAAGAAAATCACCGGTCCGATGGGATTTTCCGACCTCGACCACGAAGGGATGCTCATCGAAGGCTTCGACCGCCTCGGCACAATGGCCACAATCTACAACTACCCCTACTATCCAAAGCACATGGAGCGTATGGGCTTCGAAAAAGATGTCGACTGGGTAGAATACCTCATCAAAATACCCGACGGCATCCCCGAAAAGCACCAGCGTATCGCTGACATCGTGCAGCGCAAATATGGCCTGAAGATACTGCGCTTCAAGTCACGCAAGAAAATCAAGGATGAATACGGCCGCGCCCTCTTCGACCTCATCAACGAGGCCTACAACGGCCTATACGGCTACTCGCCCCTTACCCCGCGCCAGATCAACCACTACATCGACCTCTACCTCGGCATACTCCGCCTCGATGACATCTCGGTAATCGTCGATGCCGACAACAAACTCGTGGCCGTAGGCATATCGATGGCAAGTTTCTCCAACGCCCTGCGCAAGAGCCGCGGACGCATATTCCCCTTCGGCTGGTGGCACCTGCTCAAGCCCCTTCGCGGCAAAGTCGACACCGTCGACCTGCTACTCATCGCCGTCAAGCCCGAATACCAGAGCAAAGGCGTCAACGCCCTGCTCTTCGCCGACCTCATCCCCCGCTACATCAAGACCGGCTACCGCCAGGCCGAAAGCAACGTAGAGCTTGAAGGCAACGAAAACGTCCAGAAACAGTGGGAATACTTCGAGCGCGAACAGCACAAACGCCGCCGCGCCTACAAAAAATCCATCTGACCCGAGCCAAAAGATGCCGCAGGCATCCTCGCTACCCAATGCTGTTTACTCAGGAACGCCCTCCGAGTCCTCCGAGAACTCCGAGCCCTCCGACACCCCCACCTCCCCCAATCATTAGAGACCTTAAAGTCCCTAATGACCTTAAAAAAATTTGAGGCTGCCCCGGTCTAAAAACACCCGGCGCAGCCTCAATTATGAATTATGAATTATGCATTATGAATTGACCTCAATCGCCTCCGAGCGGACGATATTCGCCACCCTTGCCGATGCTTGTGCCTGACTCCTCGGCCTTGACATTGGCGTATGCATGACCCATCGACGTCAGTTTCAGCTGATTGCGGAAATCCTTCTCGCCGAGCGGCGTAGTGACATGGATAGTACGCGTCGCGCCGGGCAGAATATCGATATAGTTGTCGGAGAAGAAATTGTCGATTCCGTCGAGCGACAGGAATACGCCGCGGGCAAACACATCGCTCGTCATCGCCACATCGTAGCCGTCGCCGGCTGCCGTTACCTTGATGTCGATGTTCGGGCGCTCGTAGTTCATGTATTTCTGGCGTATCGCATAACCGATATTGTGGTATGTGCGGTCGGGCGTCTCATAGTCCGTCACGAAGATATAATCCCCCTTGAAAGCGTCGCCGATAAGATTCTTGACATCCTCGGTGTAGACCACCTTCGACGACAGCGGCTGTGCATTGTGCTTCACCTCTTTCGTAGCCACGACATTACCCTTGAGGTCCATCACGCGAAGTGTCATCTTCCCTTTGACTGCCGAACGGCGGTCATTGACTACCGAGACCGTAAGCGTGTCACCCGTAAAGAGCGGTGACACAAGCACATCGTCAAGAGCATATTTCGAGAAATACTGCTGCGCTTTCCAGCGGCCGTAGTAGTCGCGCGCTGCCCACGATGCCACGGGCCAGCAGTCGTTGTGCTGCCATACGAGCGAACCCATGCAGTGCGGCATATCGCGGCGATGTGCCTCGAAAGCCGTCTTGATGGCGTCGCCTTGGAGTATGCCGCCCACATAGAGGAACGTGGGGAAATCCTCGGGCACACGGTACTCGTCGCGCATATAATCGCGTATCAGTCCGTTGGCGTAAGACCCGGCGCGCTGGTGATCCATCATGGCGTCGGAGTTGTAGCGCCAGTCACTTTCTTTGGGAGCATATATCTTGACCGATTCGAATTCGGGGAACGACTGGAAGCCGTATTCCGAGAAGAAGCGGGCTTTCTTCACGTTGTAGTGGCCGATTGAGTCGCGGCCGTGCCATACGCCCCAGTAGTGGTCGTCGCCGTTGATACCGTCGGACGCCGTGGTGCGGAACGCGAAGGGCGACGACGGACGGTAAGCCACACCGCCGGCATATTCCTCGACCACTTCGGGCAATACACGGAAATACATGTCCTCAAACTGCTTCGTAGTCAGCTCCTCCACGCCTTTCTCCTTGTAATATTTCTGGCGGCCGCCCCAGCCGTAGTACACATCCTGGCACTCGTTGTTGCCGCACCACACGGCTATCGAGCAGTGGTTGCGCAGACGGCGCACATTGTCGATGGCCTCCTGGCGTATGTTGGCGAGGAATGCCGAGTCGGCGGGATAGGTCGAGCAGGCAAACATGAAGTCCTGCCATATCATGATACCGTTCTCGTCGCAGAAATCATACAGACGGTCATCCTCGTAGACGCCGCCGCCCCATATGCGTATCATGTTCATGTTCACATCCTTTGCGTCGGTCACATGCTTGAGATACTTCTCGGTGGTGATGCGCGGCAGGAAGTTGTCCATCGGCACCATGCACGCCCCTTTGGCGAACACCGGCTTGCCGTTGAGCTCGAAATAGAGGCAGTGGCCCTGGTCGTCGGGCTTGTGTATCAGTTTGAGCGAACGGATGCCAAGACGTGTATCCTCGGTCTCCACCTTCTTGCCCCCTACGTTGAGCGTAGTGGCGAACTTTGTCAGATAAGGCTCACCTAAACCGTTGCTCCACCACAGGCGCGGATTTTTGATTGTATAGTCGAGCGTCACTTTGTTCATACCCTTTTCGAGGCTTACGGTCTTCGATGCCACTTTCTTGCCGTCGGCGGTGATGGTGATTTCAGCCTCGGGAGCAGCCTCGTCGGCAAGCACCTCGACCACGGTCGACAGGTTGGCGCGCTTCGCTGTCACATCTTTCTGTATGAACTGCACGTTGTTGATGCGCTCGCCGCTCCACGTCTGCAGTTCGATGGGACGCCAGATGCCCGAAGTAACCAGTCGGGGACCCCAGTCCCAGCCGTAATGGTAACCGGCCTTGCGCGCGAAGATACTCAGCGTCTTGTTGAACAGACCGCCGTTCTGCGCCTGGTCGGGACCGGTGTTGAACGTATAGTCGAACTGGTCATATTTGGGAAGGTCGACCTTGATGGGCGAGTCGAATAGCACCTCGAGCAGGTTGTCCCCCTCCTTGAGTATGCCTTTGACATTCACGCGCCACGTGCGGTGCATGTTGTTGGCCTGAAGTATGCGTTCATGGTTGAGATACACGGTAGCGTAAGTGTCAAGGCCGTTGAACACAAGCTCCTGGTTCTGAGCCGCTACCTCTTCGGGAGTGGCGACCAGATGAGTCTCATACATCCAGTCCTCCTTGTCGACCCACTGCACCGAGCGCTCATTCAGGCGGAAAAACGGGTCCTCGATGATTTCGTTGGCCATAAGGTCGGTATGCACCGTGCCCGGCACCGTGGCGGGGTACCAGTTTTCCGACCGCCATTGTCTGAAACGCCAGCCGTCGTTTATCTCGCGGCTCGACACCTCAGCTCCGGCCGACAGCACTGTCGATGCTATCGTTGCCATTAAAAGTAATTTTTTCATGGACAAGTATTTTATAGTTAGTGTTAATAATTGGTTTGTTTCGCTACACGGCTATCTCAGTAAGCTATTAAGCTACTCAGCTATGAGTCTTATAAATCTTATAAGTCTTATAAATCTTATTCGACTCATTCCCCACCCCTGCAAAGTTATCATCAAAATGCATCATTTCTTGCAATTATCCCTCCATAATCGGTCAAATTTACTTCATCCGGCGGGTTTTGACGCATTTTTACAAGTTTTTGGCGATTGTCATTTTCCTATCTTGTACGGCTCGGCGTCATGGTTGCCGCTGATCTTATTCCCTTTGACAGTCACCCCGCTGCATCCCGAGGTCTCTACCGCCACGCCCCGATTTTGAGCCGCAGCCCGGTATTTCAGCCAAGTGATGAGGCGTAAGCCGAATAATCCCCTCTTTGGTAATACCCCATTATTACCCCCGCTCAGCTTTCAAATTTACTAATTTTTCCCGCAAAAACACGTCAAAATATTACACCCCGAAAAAAATCCCCTCCCCTTTAACATAATTTATTTACTTTAATTAATTTACTTATCCAATTTCAAAAAAAATGATTAACTTTGCATCGCCTTAAGCTATATGCCGATGGTACTAAGGTGAAAATTGCTAAAACCCAATATTTTTTACAACTATGACAAAAATAGGTATTAATGGCTTCGGCCGCATCGGACGTTTCGTGTTCCGTGCTTCTACAAAACGTGATGACATCGAAGTAGTTGCTATCAACGACCTTCTTCCCGTTGACTACATGGCTTACATGCTCAAATATGACACCATGCACGGCCAGTTCGACGGCACTGTTGACTTCGACCTCGAGAAATCTCTTCTCATCGTCAACGGCAAGGCTATCCGCGTTACAGCTTGCAAGAATCCCGCTGAAATCGGCTGGGGCGCTGTAGGTGCTGAATACGTTGTTGAGTCTACCGGTCTCTTCCTCACTAAAGAAAAAGCTCAGGCTCACATCGAAGCCGGCGCTAAATATGTGGTTATGTCTGCTCCCTCTAAGGACGACACCCCCATGTTCGTTTGCGGTGTTAACCAGGACAAATACGTTAAGGGCACTCAGTTCGTTTCTAACGCTTCCTGCACCACCAACTGCTTGGCTCCCATCACCAAGGTCCTCAACGACAAATTCGGCGTCGTAGAAGGTCTTATGACTACCGTTCACTCTACTACCGCTACTCAGAAGACTGTTGACGGTCCCTCTATGAAGGACTGGCGCGGTGGCCGTGCTGCTTCCGGCAACATCATCCCCTCTTCTACCGGTGCTGCTAAGGCTGTAGGTAAAGTTATCCCCGAACTCAACGGCAAACTTACCGGTATGTCAATGCGCGTCCCCACCCTCGACGTTTCTGTTGTTGACCTCACCGTTAACCTCGCTAAACCCGCTACTTACGAGGAAATCTGCGCCGCTATGAAAGAAGCTTCTGAAGGCGAACTCAAAGGCATCCTCGGCTACACCGAAGACGCTGTCGTTTCTTCTGACTTCCTCGGCTGCCCCCTCACCTCTATCTTCGACGCTAAGGCCGGTATCCAGCTGACTCCGACATTCGTTAAGGTAGTTTCTTGGTATGACAATGAAATCGGTTACTCTAACAAAGTTCTCGACCTCATCGCTCACATGAAGAAAGTCAACGGCTAATTCCCGTCAAAAGAATCATAAATCGAGTAGGAGGTAAACACTAATTGCAGGTGTTTATCTCCTACTTTCGTGTTT
>CAJLWO010000041.1 GCA_905210435.1 uncultured Bacteroidales bacterium | reverse complement strand
CAGCCCTACACTGATAATGAACACCTTACATCGTACATATTCACTGAATAGTTATGATTTTTTGAGGTAATTCCGCAAGTTGAAGAAGGAGCATAGCGAGCTATGCGACTGATGAAACCTGGCGGAATTAACCAAAAAAGGCCTCAGGATTAATTTGAAGTTTTTCCTTGCATTCTCTTCTATTGTTAATACGGTTTAGATTCAAACACTCTCTTATGATTAAAAAACCGAACGCTCTCTTAAAAGAGGTTTCTAAACAGCGAATGTCCGCAGCAATCACTTGTTACGGACATCCATAGATTAGGGATCCGGTAGTGCAAACCGGTCTCTATTAATAAACGGGTTTAATCTTTAATTATCACTATTACCTATATCTTTCAAAGAAAGATACTTATATCGGCGGCTACATGGCCTCACGGTTTTGACCGACGATTCCAATCTAACAAAACTATATTCTTTTATGGTGATTTGATACATTTTGAGCTTTATTACCTTGGATGATTTGCTTACGGCGACAATATCTCAGTTGCGCCTATGCGTTGACACAACATGTGATGTATGGGTATGGATTGCTGCTATGTGGCAATCGTTGTCGGCATAGAATGAAGTCCGGCATAGGACTTCATTCTATATCCGGCATAATAAATCATCTGAGGTGTGATATTGTAATTGAAATTTTTTATAGACTTTTTTTGGGCTGGTGCTCCTCTGAGCGGCTCGATTAAAAAATTTAATAAAAAAGAAAATCAATGAGTTTACGCTGTAAATAACAATATCGGTATTTTTTCCAGTGAATCTTAGAGATTAGCTTATATTTTATTGATATAAAAAATTTACTTGATGCGTTTGCTTACAAGTATTTTTATCTTACGTTGCAAAAATAAATACTAAATTCTGATTAAGCAAGATTTTTTTTAACTAAATGAAAAAATGTGATAATTTTGTTACAGCTATCAACCGTAAGCCCTGTTTTGCTTACGGTTGATATGGCTGTTTGCCGTTATTTCAAAAACTTTCACTATCTTTACCGTATAAAAATATCACTTAATTTCATTGCAATGAAAAAGATAATGCTTGCCGCTGTCATGGCGGCAATGGCCGCAGGCGGGTCTGTGGCATCGGATACATCACCGTTGTGGCTGCGGAACAGTGCGATATCGCCCGACGGCTCGACAATTGCCTTTACCTACAAGGGCGACATCTACACCGTGGGTGTGAACGGCGGCAATGCCACACGCATCACAACCGAGGGCTACAATACAGCTCCCGTGTGGAGCCCCGACTCACGTACGCTCGCATTCTGCAGCGACCGTCGCGGCAGTGACGACATATTTATCGTCGACGCAGCCGGCGGCACGCCGCGCCGTCTCACCACCAACAGCGGCACCGAGACTCCGCGCGCGTTTCTCAACGATTCGACGATAGTTTTCGATACCCGACTGATGCCCGGGGTCGAAGCGGCTACCGGCAGTTTCCAGAACCAGACCTATACGGTGTCGACCCGCGGCGGACGTCCGAAACTGCTCATGTCGGTGCCTACGCTCGCCATGAGCGTCAATTCACGCGGCGACATCCTCTACCGTGACCGCAAGGGCTACGAAGACCCTCTCCGCAAGCATGAGCGCTCGTCGGGCACAGGCGACATATGGCTCGTGCGCGACGGCAAATTCACGCGTCTGACATCGTTCAACGGCCACGACATCGACCCCGTATGGGGCGAAGGGGAGCAGTTCTACTACGTCAGCGAGGAGGACAACAACACCCTCAATATCTACACCCGCAATGTCGACGGAACGGGACGCCGCCGTCTGACCGATTACGAACGCCATCCCGTGCGCTCCCTCTCGGCCGATGCCGCAGGCAAAATTCTCGCTTACTCATGGAACGGCGAGCTCTACACGCTGCGTCCCGGCGAGCAGCCGCGTAAGGTCGAGGTAAATATCGCTACCGACCTTTATGACGCCGACAATGTGAAATATTTCACCGGCTCGGGAGCTACAGCTCTCGATGTGTCGCCCGACGGTAAGGAGGTGGCTTTCATCATACGCGGCGACGTGTATGTGACTTCGACCAAATACAAGACCACCCGCCGCATCACCGACACTCCGGGGCAGGAACGCTGCATCAGTTTCTCTCCCGACGGCAAGACCCTCGTCTACGACAGCGAGCGCGACGGCAAGTGGCAGCTCTTTACAGCCAAAATCAAGGGTGACAAGGACAAACTGTTCACCTACGCCGACGAGATAGTGGAGGAGCCGCTCTACAGTTGCGCCACAACCGCGCAGCAGCCCGAATTCAGCCCCGACGGCAAGAAGGTGGCTTTCCTTGAGGACCGTACCGCGATACGCGTCATCGACCTCAAGACTAAGGAAACGGTTACGGCGCTCGACGGCAAGTGGAACTATTCGTATGCCGACGGCGATGTCGGTTTCCGCTGGAGTCCCGATTCGCGCTGGCTTCTCGCCTCGTATATCGGCGAAGGCGGATGGAACAATTCCGATATAGCCCTCGTGAGCGCCGATGGCTCGAAGGTGGTCGACCTGACCGAGAGCGGATATGCCGAGAGCAATCCCCGCTGGGCGCTCGACGGCAAGGGCTTCACATACGAGTCGGGCCGCTACGGCTACAAGAACCAGGCATCGTGGGGCGAACAGACCGACATCCTGCTGATGATGCTCGACGGCGAAGGCTGGGACATACTCAACCGCACCAAGGAGGAGGCTGAACTGGCCGAGGAAAATGCGAAAGATGACGAAACGGCAAAGGATGACTCCGCCGACAAGAAGAAAAAGGATAAAAAGAAAAAGAAGAAAGGGGACAAGGATGTGGATGAGGCCGACGATGCCGTCAAGCCGCTCGTGTTTGACCTCGACAACCGCCGTTACCGCACGCGCCGCCTTACTTCCAACTCCGGATTTATCGGCGACTATTATCTTGACAAGAAGGGCAACAACCTGTATTATACCGTAAGCGCTCCCGACGGTAAGGCCAATCTTATGAAAAAAGACCTCAAGAAAGGGGAGACCTCGATGTTCGCCTCCGATGTAAGCGGCGGTTTCGTGCCCGACAAGGAAGGGGAAAACCTTTTCATAATCTCGGGAACGGGTCTGAGCAAACTGTCACTGTCCGACGGCTCGAAGGAGGATATTGAATTCAGCGCGCTATATACGCGTACACCCTCGGCCGAACGCGAATACATCTTCGACCACATGCTCAGTCAGGTTGAGGCAAAATTCTACGATGAAAATCTCCACGGCGTCGATTGGCGCGGCTACGGCGAGGACTACCGCAAGTTCCTCCCGTATATCGGCAACAACCGCGATTTCGCTACCCTCATGAGCGAAATCCTCGGCGAACTCAATGCATCGCACACCGGCGGACGCTATAACGGCAACGGTCCGGCTCTGTCGACGGCGTCGCTCGGCGCATTCTTCGACGAGAGCTACGACGGCGACGGACTTAAAGTGGCCGAAGTGATAGCTCGCGGTCCGCTCTCCACGCGTCAGGCCAATATAGGCAAGGGCGACATCATCATGGCCATCGACGGCGTCGAGGTAAAAGCGGGCGACGACTATTATCCGCTGCTCGATGGAAAAACAGGCAAGAAAGTGAAGCTCGACATCAAGCCGGCCGACGGTTCCGCCGTACGCCGCGTGGAGGTGAAGGCCACATCGCAGGGCAATATATCCGACCTGCTCTATGAGCGTTGGGTGGAGCACAATCAGGCGCTCGTCGACTCACTGTCGGGCGGCCGTCTGGCCTACGTCCATGTGGAAGGCATGGATTCCGAGAGCTATCGCCGCGTGTACCAGGACCTCCTCGGCCGTTACCGCAACCGTGAGGGCGTGGTGGTCGACACCCGTTTCAACGGCGGAGGCTGGCTCCACAACGACCTGCTCATACTTTTGTCGGGCAAGGAATACATGCAGTATGTGCCGCGCGGACGCTACGTAGGTTCCGAGCCTTGGGCGCAGTGGAACAAGCCGTCGGTAATGCTTGTCAACGAGGGCAACTATTCCGACGCTTCGGGTACTCCGGAGGCGTACAAGGCTCTCGGCATCGGCGATGTCGTCGGCTCGCCCATACCCGGCACCATGACTGCCGTGTGGTGGGAAACCCAGATTGACCCGTCGCTGATATTCGGTATTCCGCAGGTCACCAACAAACTCTACGGCAAGACCACCCTCGAGAACAAGCAGCTTGACCCCGACGTGCTCATCTACAACAATCCCGGCGACCTCGACCGCGGCAAGGACGCCCAGCTCGAAGGTGCCGTAGCACACCTCCTCGAGCAACTTAAATAATTCACAATTCTTGCTACGCAAGCGCTAAAGCGATAACATAATTCATAATTGCCGACCGGTCAGACATGTCCGACTCGTCCGACCTGTCTGAACGGTCCGATTTATCGGAGCTCTCGGAGTCCTCGGAGTTCTCCGATAACTCTCCCAAAAAAACAATCAATCGATGAAAAGACTTACAGCTATACTTACCGCTGCGATAGCAGCGACCGTCCCCGCCCTGGCATGCACGAGCCTTATCGTGGCAAAAGGCGCCGGCGAGGATAAAAGTGTGTTCATAACCTACGCCGCCGACTCCCACAGCCTCTACGGCGAACTCTACAACCAGCCTGCAGCCGACCACCCCAAAGGTGCAATGCGCAAAGTGGTGGAATGGGACACGGCTAAACCGCTCGGAGAAATTCCCGAGGTGGAACATACCTACGCCACCATCGGCAACATGAACGAGCACGGCCTCACTATTGCCGAAAGCACCTGGGGCGGCCGTCACGAGCTTGCCGGAAGCGGCATTATCGACTACGGCTCGCTCATATACATCACCCTGCAGCGCGCCAAAACCGCACGCGAGGCTGTGAAGATAATGACCGACCTTGTTGATAAATACGGCTATGCGAGCGAAGGCGAATCATTCTCGATTGCCGACCCCGACGAGGTATGGATTATGGAGATGATAGGCAAGGGAGCCAAGGACAAAGGCGCCGTATGGGTGGCACGCCGTGTGCCCGACGGGTATATCTCCGGCCACGCCAACCATGCGCGTATCCATACCTTTCCCCTCGACGACCCCGAGACCCTTTACAGCAAGGATGTGATTTCGTTTGCCCGCAAGCAGGGCTATTTCAAAGGCAAGGATGAGGAATTTGACTTCTCGAAAGCCTACGCCGTCACCGATTTCGGCGCACTCCGCGGCTGCGATGCCCGCGTGTGGGCATTCTTCAACCGTCACGCCGACGGCATGGACAAGTATCTCCCCTGGATTGACCGTGCCGAGGGTGAGCCTCTCCCGCTTTGGGTCAAACCACGTACCACCGTTACCGCCGCCGATATGAAAGCGATGATGCGCGACCACTTCGAGGGCACGCCCTACGATATGACGCATGACATAGGTGCCGGTCCGTACCACGTGCCCTACCGCTGGCGTCCGATGACGTTTGAGGTCGACTCGGTGGAATACACCAACGAACGCGCCATCGCCACGCAGCAGACCGGTTTCTCTTTCGTGGCCCAGATGCGCGGCCATCTGCCCGACTACATGAAGGGATTGCTGTGGTTTGGTACCGACGATGCCAACACCTGCGTCTATCTCCCGATATTCTGCTCGGTCGACCATGCCCCCCACGAAGTGGCAGTAGGCAACGGCGACATGAACACTCTGTCGTGGACTTCCAATTTCTGGGTCAACAACTATGTGGCCAATCAGGCCTACAACCGCTACTCGCAGATGATACCCGACATCCGCAAAGTGCAGTCGGAACTTGAGGACGCCATCGTCGTAGATGTGAATGTGGCTATCGACCAGGTGCCCTATTTTGAGACAGAGGACGCTAAGGAACTGCTTCAGAACCTCGCCGACATCTGGGCCAAGAAAGCTACCGACCGCTACAAAGAACTTGGCGACTATTTGTTTGTTAAATATATGGACGGCAATGTGAAGAATGAGGAAAACGGCAAGTTCAAGCGCAATGAATACGGCATGCCGGCCTATCCCTCGTTCCCCGGCTACGACGAACGCTACTACCGTTCAATCGTGAAGGATGCCGGCGAGCGCCTCAAAGTGAAAGAAATCGACTATAAGTAAAGCCCGTGTTGCAGAGATTGAGAGGTTAGGATGTAGGGCTGCACCCCGGTGCAGCCGCAAAGCAATCAATATTCGTTGTGTGATACCATAGGAAATTAAAAATAAAATTTACTATAAAACTACGGAATTATGAGACTTGACGGCCGACGCAGAAGCGACAACGTAGACGACCGGCGCCGTGTGTCGGGAAAATCAATCGCGGCCGGCGGCGGTATCGTCGGTGCCATTGTGGCAGTGATAATCACACTGATGAGCGGCGGCGACATAGGTACCGCCATAAGCAATGCTGCTTCGCAGGGTCTGGGTGGCGGAGGTTCATACCCCGAATACGTAGAGGATGAGACCGACGCATATCTCTTCGACCTGTCGTCGAAAGTATTTGCCGGCACCGAGGACGTGTGGCGCGAGGAATTCCGCAAGAATGGCTGGGGTGAATACCGCGAGCCGAAACTTGTCATCTACAAGGACGCCGTGCAGACAGGTTGCGGTCAGGGTACCGCGCAGACCGGCCCATTCTACTGTTCGGCCGACCGGACAGTCTATATAGATCTGGATTTCTTCCGCGACATGCAGTCGACAATCGGTGGCGGCGGCGATTTCGCCTACGCCTATGTCATAGCCCACGAAGTAGGGCACCACGTGCAGTATCTGCTCGGCACTCTCGATGACGCGCATAATCAGATGGCGCGTCTTTCGGAGACCGAAGCCAACAAAATCAGTGTGCGTCTGGAGCTGCAGGCCGACTACTATGCCGGCGTATGGGCCTACCACGATAATGCCATGTTCGGCTCGCTCGAACCCGGCGACCTTGAAGTGGCGCTCGACGTAGCATCCAAAATAGGCGACGACTACCTCCAGCGCAAAGCCTACGGCCGTGAAATGCCCGAAAGCTTCAACCACGGCCGCTCCGAACAGCGCGTCCGCTGGTTCAAACGCGGCTTCGACACCGGCCTCTCCACAGCCGGCGACACCTTCACCCCCGCCTACTCCCGCCTCTGAATCTCCACGGGACAATATATCCGGGACCTGGCAATGATTCGACTAATATACAAAATGATTATTACAATGATTGTTTGCGCAAAATGATTATTGTAACAATTATTTTATGAATTTAGGCTGTTGATTGATAGTAGTTTGTTGCTTTGGTGTTATTGGGAATTACCCATTATTCAGGTTTACGGGAAATTATTTGCACGAAGTCGCGGGGAAGGACGATGTTGGGTTTGCCTGTTGCGTTTTTGAATAACGGGGCGATTTCGGCGGGTGAAAATCCGGCGATGCCGCAGCCGATACGCGTCACGTAAAATTTCAGGTCTGGACGGGTTTCTGCAAATTCAATGAATTGCTCGACGTAGGGTCTGATGGTCTCGGTGCCTCCCTGCATTGTCGGTATAGCGTATGATTGTCCCTGCAATCCGACTCCTTGTCCCCATATTGCGCCAAAATTTCTGAGAGCGATTCTCGCGGCGCCTCCTCCATGTGCTCCGGCAAGATTGCTGCCGAAAACGAATATTTCATTCGGCTTTAATGTCTTTATGTTTTCAGGTGTATATTCCATGATGCGTTGTTTTTATGATATATGTCTTTTGAAAAAAGAGTAAAGTTATTGCAATGGACGGGGACCTTGGCGGAGGATGGAGGGGGAGCCGGGGTTCATTATGTCGATTATGGCGGAGGGGATGCAGTCGCGAGCGCCGGAGTCGATGAGGAGGGGGATGTCGGATTTGTAGCTGTCGGCTATTTCCATCATCGTTGTGTGGTAGTCGTCGCTGTTGCTGCTGCCGGTGATAATAGAGGTGGTAAGGAGCGGACGGCCGAGGGATTCGGCGAGGCAGCGGGCCACATCGTCGTCGGGGATGCGGACGCCGACCTCCTTGCGCCCTTTGAATGCCTTAGGCAAGGTGGTGGCGGGTGGAAGTATGAATGTGAACGGGCCGGGGAGGTTGCGGCGCATGATGTCGAACGCGCGGTTGTCAATGCGGGCGAAGCGGGCGGCCTGGCTAAGGTCGGCGCACATGATGGCGAGATTCTGCCGCCGCGGGTCTATTCCCTTGATGCGGCACACATGCTCGATGGCGCGCTGGTTGGTCGCGTCGCAGCCGATGGCATAGAGCGTGTCGGTGGGATAGATAATCGGGCGTCCGTCTTCGAGTGCCTCTACGGCTTCATCGATGAAACGCATGTTGATGTTTCCGGTGTAGATGCGGAGAGATTTCATTGCTGTATTTTTTTATTGATATTGTCTAATCGGTTGTATCCTGCCCGGAGCGCAGGGTGATGCGCTGCGACGGACGCGTATTGATGATAAGGGGCACGTTTTCGACATCGACATTGCTGGTGTCGAGGCCGAGTGCCGCTTCCTTGGGGAGCGCCATGCGGCGCAGGAGGGCATGCAGACGCATCATGACGCGGTCGGAACCTTTGCATGAGCTGTCGGGCGAGAACAGGTGCCGCAAAATCACAAAGCGGAAATTACCCGGGATGCCGTGCCGGCTCAGCGAAGCGTAGGTCGAGGTTATATCGACAAGGCCTTTGTCACGCAGATCCTCGACTATCTGACGGAAATATACGTTGAGCTGCGACCTTACCCTGAATCCCAGATGCAGGTTTATGCGGTAAAGGGTGTCTGGCACGAGTATGGTGTAGTCATATTCGAGGGTGTCGGGACGGTCGGTGTCGTCGATATGTATGAGCCAGTAGTGGTCGGCACGCTTGGGATGCTTGTTGACAATCGAGTAGACGAGTTTGCTCTCCACCTCGCTTTCATCGGCCGCACGACTCAGATACACCACGTTGGAGGCATACAGCGGTATCTCCTTGTCAGCCTTGATGTCCCTGATTACGGGAATGACTGACGACATACTCCTCATGTCGACAAATTTGTTGCGTATCGTCTCGGCTCTGTGCCAGATGTACATCACCGCGAACACGAAGCCCGCTATTAGCACCGTGTACCATCCGCCGTGTACGAATTTGGTGGCGTTGGCGATGAAAAATACGCTCTCGAGCGTGAAAAACGTAATGCCGAACGCGAGTATCAGCCACATATGTATCTTATGCATATGCATCCATACGCAAAGCAGCATCGTCGTCATGAGCATCGTTATGGTGATGGCAAGACCGTAGGCAGCCTCCATGTGAGCCGAACTACGGAATATCAGTACCGTGAATATACAGCCGAAATAGAGGAAGATATTGACCATCGGGATGAACAGCTGCCCTTTGACATCGGTGGGATACTTGATGCGTACGCGCGGGAAGAAGTCGAGTCCGATAGCCTCGCTGAACAGTGTGAACGAACCGCTTAGCAGCGCCTGGCTCGCGATGATGGCGGCAAGCGTCGACATGACTATGCCTATGCCGGTGAACCATTGCGGCATTATGCCGTAGAACGGATTGACCGACAGCGCGACATCGGCGGTGCCCGAGAGTATCCATGCTCCCTGCCCGAGGTAGTTGAGTATGAGCATTATCTTGACGAATCCCCATGTGATGGATATGTTGCGGCGTCCGCAGTGGCCGAGGTCGGAATAGAGAGCCTCCGCTCCCGTGGTGCACAGGAACACGGCGCCGAGCACCAGAAACCATCCCGGATAATCGACAAGCAGCCTGACGGCGTAGACGGGATTGAACGCCTTGAGTATCGCCGGACATGACGTGAGCGCCACCGCTCCAAGCACACCGAGCATCAGGAACCACGCGAGCATCACGGGACCGAAAAGGTTGCCTATGGTCTTTGTCCCGAAATACTGGAGGATGAATATGAACGTGACGATGGCGAGTACGATGGGTATTACGGGAGCCGACGCGCTGAAGGTGTTGAGCCCTTCGATTGCGGTAGTCACGGTGATGGCCGGGGTTATGACGCCGTCGGCCACCAGGGCGCTCGCTCCGACTATGGCGGCTATGTAGAGCCAGCGCGGCTTGCACCGGCGCAGCAGCGAGAAGAGCGCGAGAATGCCCCCTTCGCCTTTGTTGTCGGCACGCAGCGCAATGACTACATATTTCAGTGTGGTCTGTAATGTAAGAGTCCATATCACGCATGACACGGCACCTATCACATAGTTGGCGTCGAAGTGCGGGTTGACATGAAGGATTGTCTTCATGACGTAGAGGGGCGACGTACCTATGTCGCCGAAAACTATGCCGAGCGTCATTATCAGCGTCAGCGCAGTCACTTTACGGGTTTTGCTATCGTCGGTTGTCATAGTCGGCCGGTGTTTATTCTGCTTACAAGAAATTTGTCGATACGCGCTCCGTCCATATCGAGGATTTTGAACCGTATGCCCTGCCATTCCACAGTTTCTCCCTCGCGGGGAAGATGGCGGTATGTCTCGAGAAACCATCCGGCCACGGTCGAATAGGCCGCCGGACGGTAGAGGTCTTCCGCTTCAAGATATGACAGGAAGTCGTACCACCGGTACTGTCCGTCGACTATGAGTTCGGCGGCGTTGTCGGCGAGCGGCCTTATCTGCGGATTGTCGGCCGGGTCATTGATCATACCGACGAGACCTTCAAGCACATCGCGGAGTGTCACGATGCCCTGCATGTCGCCGAACTCATCGCATACGAGCGCGCATTCCACTTCGCCGCTTTTCAGTACGGCAAGCGCGTCGTACACGGTCATGCTTTCGGGAAAGTACACCGGTTCTGCGGCAATCTTTTTCAAATCCACATCCCCTTGGTCGAGTGCCCTAAGCAGTCCGGAGGCAAGCACTATGCCGGTGACCTCCTTACCCTTTTCACAATAGAGCGGGTAGCCACGGTGCAGATGGGTGAAAACGATGTCTTTTATATCCTGCACCGACATGCGGCAGTTGAGGTTCACGATGTCGGAACGGTTGGTCATGATGCTGCTCACGGTCTGGTCGCCCATCACGAGTGCCCGTTCCATGATGTCCTGCTCCACTTCCTGTACCTGCCCCGCTTCAGTACCCTCCTGTATCAGCGAGCGTATCTCGTCCTCGGTCACGACGGCCGTCTTGCCACGAAGTCCGAGAAGCCTTACCACAAGATTGGTCGATACCGAAAGCAGCCATATCACAGGCATCGTCACCACCGACAGCAGATGCATCAGCGGCGCTATCCATATCGATATCCTGTCGGACATGGCTATGCCTATACGTTTGGGGATAAGTTCGCCTATGACGATTGAGAGGTAGGTCACAACGGCCACGATGAGTATCTGCGCGAGGCGGTGGGCTGTGGCGTCGGGAAGTCCGAGGTCGCTGAACCTGTCGCCGAGCTGAGCAGCGAACGCCGCGCCCGAAAACAGACCGGTGAGTATGCCTATGAGCGTTATGCCTATCTGTACGGTCGAGAGAAACCTGTCGGGATTCTCGATGAGGCGCAATGCCGTTTTTGCTCCGCGGTTGCCCTTTCTGGCTTCAGCCGAAAGTTTTGATTTGCGGGCTGACACGAGGGCTATTTCCGACATCGAAAATACGCCGTTGAGCAATATGAGTGCGATTATTATAAGTATGTCTGTCATCTGTTTGAATTTTTCAGGTGAGAATTTTAGCAGAATTACTTCTTCATCCTGAAGCTTCATTTCAGCCGTTAATGCGTATGATGCGCGACTCTATGCCGGAGGCCGAGCAGTATCGGGTCAGCAGACGGCGCGCTTCGGCGTCGATTTCGGCATCGGCCATGTCGGCATCGCCGTAGATATTGACGGTTATCAGTATACGGCGCGTCGAGGCGTCGACTGCGGTGCGCTCGTTGTCGGAAGTCGGGGTGCCTATTCCTCCGGCAGCGTCGCGTATTACGGGAAGATTCTCGATGTTGAGTTCGCCGCGCCCTATGCCGGTGTAGGGTTCGTCGTGACGGCCGCGTCCGAGAGTGATTGTGGTTCCCTCGATTTTGTCGCGGTCGAATACGCCCAACGAACAGCCGCATTTCAGTGAAAGCAGATTGCCGGCGTCGGCAAGGTTGTTGACCACATAGAGGCCGAGCTGCTTGAGTATGCGGCGCGACATCTGTTCCTGCGACGGACGGTAGCGGTTGGGGTCCTTGCCGAAGCGTTTGTAGGCGGCACGCGTGGCCGCGATGCCGGGACGGCGGTTTATGTCGGCTATCTCCATCACCTGGCGCATCGAGTCGGCCAACCGGTTGATTTCGTCGGTAAGCTCCTGCGGAGTATCGCCACCCTCTACGTCAGCTTCAATCTGGAGCATGCGGTAGTCGGGAGCGAGCGCCTTGAATTCGTCGGAAAACAATACTTCTGTCATAAATTAGAGTATATTATCGTAAACGGTGGGGTCGGGGACGCCGGCCAGTGCGAATGCTTCGGCGCGTTCGCGGCATGTGCCGCATGTGCCGCAGTGATGTTCGCCTCCGCGGTAGCAGCTGTAGGTCTCGTTGTAGTCCACGCCGATGCGTGCGCCGCGTTCCACAATCTGCGCCTTGGTGAGCATGGTGTAGGGAGCCGACAGTTTTATCCCCTCGTAGGTGCCTTCGCTGACGGCTTTGCCCATTGCGTCGACGAATCCCGGGCGACAGTCGGGATAGATGGCATGGTCGCCCGCATGGTTGGCTATGAGTATTGTCGACAGGTTGTAGCTCTCGGCGAGACCTGCCGCTACCGACAGCATTATGCCGTTGCGGAATGGCACGACGGTCGACCGCATGTTCTCGTCGTCGTAGTTGCCCGACGGCACGGCGTCGGCGCCTTCGAGCAGCGAGCTTTTGAAGTATTTAGCCATAAAACCAAGGTCGATTTCCATGAGTTTTATTCCCAGCTTCGCACAGTTGCGGCGCGCGCACTCGGCCTCGCGGGCGTTGTGGTTGGAGCCGTAGTTGAAGTTGACGGCCAGGGCGATGTCGGCGGCATACTCCCACAGAAGCGTGGTGGAATCGAGTCCTCCGGAATATACTATCAGTGATTGTTTCATAAAATAATCAATACATATTTCACGGACGCACAGACCGTGCGTTCCTACTTTTAGCATTAAGTTAAAACGAGTCGGTAAACGAGGCTTCGAGACGTTTTTTCACCAGCCATTGGTGCTCTTCGTCGCCGTAGTTGGCAAAGGGGTAGATGGCTATGCCTCCGCGTGGGGTGAAGATACCTTTCACTTCGATATAGCGCGGGTCCATGAGCCGGCACAGGTCCTTCATGATGATGTTGACGCAGTCCTCATGAAAGTCGCCGTGGTTGCGGAAGCTGAACAGATAGAGTTTCAGGCTCTTGCTCTCGACCATCCGTTCGCGCGGTATGTAGTTGATTATGATTTTGGCGAAATCGGGCTGCCCTGTCTTGGGACACAGCGATGTGAATTCCGGACAGGTGAAAGTGACGAGATATTCGTTGCCGGGGTGCTTGTTGACAAATGTCTCAAGCACCTCGGGAGCGTATTGCGTGGGGTATTTCACTCCGGTGTTGCCCAGGAGTGTAACCCCTTCGAGTTGTTCTTCGTTGCGCATGTCTTAACCGTTTTTGTTATGAGACACCCTTAATCAGTCGCCCATGGTGCGGAGCAGTTCGTCGTTGTCGCGTGTGCGCTCCATGCGGTCCTTGATGAATTCCATCGCCTCGATTGAGTTGCGGTCGGAGAGGAAACGGCGCAGTATCCACATGCGGTTGAGCGTCTCGGTGCGCAGCAGCAGGTCGTCGCGGCGTGTGCTCGACGCGGTAATGTCGACGGCGGGGAATATGCGTTTGTTGGAGAGCTTGCGGTCGAGCTGAAGCTCCATGTTGCCTGTACCCTTGAACTCCTCGAAGATGACTTCGTCCATCTTTGAGCTTGTTTCGGTCAGCGCGGTGGCGATGATGGTGAGCGAGCCGCCACCCTCGATATTACGGGCGGCGCCGAAGAAGCGTTTCGGTTTCTGCAACGCGTTGGCGTCGACACCTCCGGAGAGGATTTTGCCCGAAGCGGGGCTTACGGTATTGTAGGCGCGTGCCAGACGGGTGATCGAGTCGAGAAGTATCACTACGTCGTGTCCGCATTCAACCATTCGTTTTGCCTTTTCAAGCACTATGCTTGCGATTTTGACATGACGGTCGGCGGGTTCGTCGAATGTCGAGGCTATGACTTCGGCGTTGACCGAACGCATCATGTCGGTCACCTCCTCGGGACGCTCATCGATGAGAAGTATCATGATGTAGGTCTCGGGATGGTTTTCGGCTATGGCGTTGGCTATATCCTTGAGAAGAAGAGTCTTACCGGTTTTGGGCGGAGCGACGATAAGTCCGCGCTGTCCCTTGCCGATGGGTGAGAACATGTCAACCACGCGTGTCGAGATGTTGCATGAACGGCCTGAGGTAAGGTCGAACTTCTCGTCGGGGAAGAGCGGAGTAAGGTGCTCGAAGAGAGTGCGGTCGCGGATAAATTCGGGTGTGCGGCCGTTGATCATCAGTGCTTCGCTCATGGGGAAGTATTTGTCCCCTTCATGGGGCGGACGTATGGTGCACTCCACCACGTCGCCCGGACGCAGCGCGTATTGCTTGATCTGCTGCTGGGTGACGTAGATGTCGTCGGGCGATGCGAGATAGTTGTAGTCGCTCGAGCGGAGGAATCCGTATCCTTCGGGCATCACCTCAAGCACGCCCTGTGCCTGGATGAGACCGTCGAAGTTGTAGCGGTGTTCCTGACGCATGGGCTGCTGCTGTTGCTGCTGCTTGTTGCGGTTCTTTTTGTTCTTTTTGCCCTGCTGTTGCTGGGGTGCCTGCGCCTCGTTGCCCGGCTCGTAGATTATGATGGGAGCGGCGGCGGCAGCTGCTGCGGCTTCCTCGCGCTCTTTCTGCGAACGGGGTGCGAAAGTCTTGCCTCCGGCGCGGGGGAAGAATGATCCGAACGATGACTGCGGCTGCTGGCGGGGCTGCTGCTGTTGCTGTTGTTGCGGCTGCTCGCGGTTGTCGGTAGCTTCAGGTGCATTGTTATCGGTTGCGGAGGTTTCACGCGGAGCATCCGCAGTGTAGGAGGCAGGTGCCGGCTCGGCTTCCGGAAGCTGTCGGTCGGTAGCCGTCGGCGACAGGGATTCGACCGGCACGGCATCGGCGCGGCTCTCAGCCGGTTCATTGACGGTTTCCGGTGTGGCATCTTCGGCAGTCTTAGCCTTCGGCTTGCGTCCGCGTCGCTGCTGCGCAGGCTGTGCGGCAGTTTCATCGGTAGCCGTTTGCTGAGCCTGAGTTTCCTCCTGAGGCTGTGCGCTGTCGTCGGATTTGGGCTTGCGTCCTCCGCGTCGGCGCGGAGTATCGTTGCTGTCGGCAACTGTTTCGTTAGCGCTGTCGGCATTAGCTTCGGCCTGAGGGGTGTCGTCTGTGTCCTTTGTTTTGCGCGGAGTCTTCTCGGCGCGTTTCTCGCGTGGCTGGCGGCGCTTTTTCTCAGGAAGGTTGCCCGCTGAAGTCGAAGCTACATTTATAGCTTGATTGTCAAGAATATCGTAGATAATATTTTGTCGGTTCTCGGGGTTGAATTTTTTTATTCCCATCGACTCAGCTACCTGACGAAGCTGGTTATCGTCCATAGCTGAAAGTTCATGAATATTATACATGCTATTTATATAATATGATAAGTTAAGAAGTTCTTAATCAGTATGTCGTTGCGCCGTTCAAATGGCGCCGGTGATATATTTGCGGCCACGTGCCGCTGATGAATGTAGTTTTTTTCAGGTAGTCATGCTGCGGCGTGAAGCATAGATTTTTCATGTAGCCGCCGCTTGACCTGCTCTTTCACAATCCGGGCACATTTATTGTGCAGGCATATCGGTACTGGTCAGTGGAGAGGTGGTGAAAGATATGATATTCTGATGCAGGAAAGATAAAACGATTATTGTCAAAGACGAAATCTGATGAAACCTGCCAAAACCATACAAAACCGTGCCGGTAAGTCATAGGTTCCGTAATTCTGTTTCTGGATTTGGAAATATGACGCTCCGGATATATAACAGACGGCCTTGGTCTTTTGTTTTATTTCGAACCGATGCGTGATAATATGCGGCCGGATGAAAATATAATGCGTAATTTAAGCGGATGCCCTTTCATGACGGGCAATTGTTGCTGCCGGCAAGGCTTCCCGCATGAAATATTCTGCGGTAGGCGAGCCTGCGTCCCTCATATTTCCGATGCAAATTTAATAAATAATTATTATTCCGCAAAATTCTCCCGCAAAACTTAGACATGGACATGGATATTGCCGTCCGTGCAATTGTCGTCGACACTATCACGGCCGGCGTGTGAATTTCAAGTGTATGTAGATGAGGCGGGAATTGGATATTTCATTCCGTGGCTGGTCATTGCCTTTGGCGCTTTGCTCTGCAAAGAAACCGCGGCTACTACTGCTCTGATTGTCAAATCGGTTGGCATAGTAGCCGCAGCTTTTAGAGGGTGTCTCTTAACCACGTAATGAATAATTTTGCAACAGCCCCAAGTTGTGGTGTGAAGTATGTCAGGTGGATTTTTCAGGTGGGGTTATTTCGTGCGGGTAACGGTGTGGATTACATTGCCGTCGCTGTCGAGCATGTTGAGGTTGAGCGATTTTTTGTCGACAGTCAGTACTGAGAAGCCGGGGGCTTCGCTGCAGAATACGGTCCCTTCGGTTTTTTCCGGTACACGGGTGCGTGAGCCGGAAGTGTTGACGATGTAGTCAATCGTGCTGTCGCGACGGCGCAGATGCTGGTAATTGTGGAGATGGCCGCATATATACATGTCGACGTTATGCTTGCGGAGAATTGAGTCTACTCGCTTCTGCATATCGGTCCTTTCCGATTCCGACTTGTCGGTGAAGGCAAATATCGGATGGTGTCCCACTACCACTACCCAATCCTCACGGGCATCGGAGAGGGTGCTGTCAAGCCACTTGAGCTGCGCATCCATGTCTTGTGCCACTGCGTCGGGGTATTCATCGCTGTTTTTACGGTATTTGTTGATCAGCGGGGTGGTATCGATGAATACTACTTTAAGCGTGGTGCCTTTATCCTCGAACGTCTTTGTATAGTAGCGTGCCGGCATTGCCCAGCGGCGTGACACGTCGGAATAGTCGATGACTGCCTGAGTGTTGCCGCGGTATTCGTGGTTGCCGCATACCGCATACCAGTCGACCATCAGTTCGGGATGTGAATAAATCAGTTCGTAGTTGGTCATCCAGAGAGGGTCGGATATGCTTTGCACCCCTTCATAGTGGTGGGTGTCGCCAAGTGCGAGGACGGCCTCGGGGCCTACGCTGTCGGCAATTTCTCCCATGGTTCCGGCCACTTTTTTCTGTTCGTAATATCCGTTGCGGCCGAGGTCGGATGCGACAATCAGATTGATGTCGCCTTTGGTAAGTCCTGAGCCGGCCGATGCTCCGATTGCAGCCGTGAGGGCGATTGCTGTAATAAAGAATTTTCGTATCATATCTGTAATGTATTTAGTATTTGCCGTTAATATTTTCCTTGTCATTTATTCAGAATGTCATTTTGACGCCTCCGTTGAATTTCACTCCGTAATATTCCTGCTGCATGGTGAAGTCTTTGCTTCCCTGATAGTAGCGGAGAGGCTGGTTAAGAAGGTTTGTGAGGTCGGCATAGACGGTGAATTTCGTTTCCTTTCCGAATGTATAGCTGATATTGAAGTCCATGTATTTCACGTTGTCATAATATCTGTCATAGAATTTGCTTGCGCCCATCTCATCGATGAATGCCGAGGCGTAGTTGAATGACATGCGGGCCGAGATGCCGTATTTTTCAAAATATACCGAGAGATTGGCTGTGTGTTCGGGTGAGCCGGGCAGACTCAGGCCTTTCTCTTTCTCGCGACCTTCGAAGTTGAAGTCGGTCACGCGTGAATGTGTGTAGGTGTACGTGCCGTAGAGTCCGATACATCTCAACGCCGGATTGATGAAGCTGAAATCGCGCTGCCAGGCAAATTCGGCGCCAAAGATATTGGCATTGCCTCCGTTTTTAGGTTGGGTCAGTTTGGTCCATACATGCCCTTCATATTCGCGGTTGAACGCCACCTCGTCGACAATAAATCCGTTGATACGTTTATAGAACACTCCTGCCGATACCAGTCCGATTGATTTCCAGTAGTATTCTCCGGTCAGGTCGATATTGTGGGATGTCGTGGCCTCCAGTCCGGGATTGCCTATCACAATCTCGTTGTCACCTCGCTTTATGTTCATGCCGGGCACGAGTGCCGAATATTTCGGGCGTGATATTGACTGGTTGTAGCCTGTGCGCACTATGAAGTCCTTGTTGACATCCCATTTAAGCAAAAGTGACGGAAGGAAATTGATGTAGCTTGATTTCTCCGGGTCAGTAGGGGATACCGTGTTGGATTCATCGTCATATATGCGTCCGATATAGCGGAGCGCGGTGTTCTCGACACGCAGGCCGCCGGTGAAATTAAGTTTGTCGGAAAGGCGGGAATCGATGCGGGCATACACTGATGTCACATTTTCACGCGCGCTGTAGTCGCCTGCAAGTTCTTCGGGCACCTGGGATTTTTCGTAGAGCGACGCATTGTCAAGATCGAGAGAGCTGAGAAATTCTTTTGACACGAACGAACCGACTTTATAGCGCGGCGACGGCATAAACCTGTCGGTGGTCCAGTTTACCGCACTGGCAAACGCATCTGAGTCGAAACGGTCTTCGTCAAGAGGCGAATATTCGTAGAAATCGATTTCCTTATCCTTTGTCTTGTTGACAAATTTAAATCCGAATTTGATTTTTGAACGCTCGCTCAGGCGGGTCTTGAAATCGAGGGCTATCTTGAAATCCTGCTCTACGATGTCCTCCTGTTGCTGGGTAAGGTCTTTGAGCGAGAATTTGTCGTTGAACTCCATCGTGGAGCCTTCGTCGGGCGTGGCAAAGGGTGTACGCGGGTCGGAGAGGTCAAAGGTGAAATGCTGTTTGCGCAGGCGGTAGTCGATATATCGTTCGTTAGGACGTTCTTCCGAGGCTCTTGCATAACCGATTTTCCAGTCTGCTTCTATCGGGCCGAGTTTGTTCTCACCGCCGAGGGTGAAATCCATTGTGCGCTGGCGTTCCAGACGTGCGTCGCGTTGGTCGCCCGAGCCGCCTTTGGTCTGTATTCTCACATCGGCCACGCCTTTGGGCGTTATGTCCTTAAGCGTCGTGCGGTAACGGTTTTCCCAGTCGTTGCGGTTGTTGAATATGCCCTTGAACCATATTTTATTGAAATCGTCGAACTTGTAGTCGAGCGAGAGGGCGTAGCTCTGACGCTCGCGTGTGACGAAATACTGGCGCATCTGATAATCGCTGATATAGAGATTGCCGTCGTCATCCTTCTCCCACAGAAATTCAGTGTCATACGAGCCCGACGGCGCATTGTTGTATGACACCGATAACATCAGCCCTAATCTGTCGTTGAGGAAACGGTTGCCTACGGTAAGTCCGAAATTCATCTGCGCTTTGCGGCTTACCCAGTTGTAGCCTGTCCCGGCCACGGCGTTGAGTGAGAACCGCTGCGGTGAGTTTTTGGTGATAAGGTTGATTGAGCCTCCGATTGCATCGCCGTCCTGGTCAGGCATAAGAGTTTTGTTGACCTCGATTGTCTGAATCATGTCGGAGGGTATAAGGTCGAGCTGCACGTTGCGTATGTCGCCCTCGGCCGACGGAATTCTGGAGCCGTTGATGGAGACTGAACTGAAGTCGGCGGGTGTGCCGCGCACCTGTCCGAATCGAGCCTCGCCCTGGTCATACTGCACATTGATGCCGCTGATGCGTTTAAGCGCGTCGCCGATATTGGAATCGGGAAACTTGCCTATCTGGTCGGCTGATACCACATTGGTGATGTTGACATTGTTTTTTTGTGCGTTGATTGCACGCTGCTGGCCTGAAAACACTCCCGTGACCACTACTTCATCAAGTTCTTTTGACTTGTCCGACATGACAAAGTTCTGGGTAGTGCTGCCGTCGGTCAGTGACACGACTTTATCCGACGGAAGGTAGCCGATATAAGTCACTTTCACCCGATGATTGCCTGCCGTCAGTTCTGAAAAGGAATAAAAGCCGTCGACATCTGTTATCGCCGAGCGGGAATTATCATCAAGAATTACCACTGCTCCGGGCAGGGGATTTTTTTCATCGTCAAGAATACGCCCCTTAAGCAATCCTGTTTCAGGGCTTTCTGCTGCTTGAATAGCCATGCCGGCAGAGAGCACGGCCATGATAGATGTAATTACTTTTTTCACTGTCAATACTGTTATTGATTTCGACAGCGAAAGTATAAAGGTAACGTTTCATGGTTTTTTCAAAAATATTAATACAATGTTAAAAAACATGTATAATATGCAGCCATTGGTAAGGAAGGGGCTGCAAAACTCAAGATATACCAACGAAATTGTAGGGACGCGATTCATTGCGTCCGCACCCGAATAGTGTAACGTATTAATTATCACTATTATAGTGCGGATGCGATGAATCGTGTCCCAATGCTATTTACTTAAGGATAAAGGCGCCCGTCAGGTCGCCGATTTAGCAGTAACCGGGTACATCGGAGCATAGCGGAGATGTGCCCGGAAAAGATGCAGTGACTCAGCGGCGCCCGAAGGCCGCCGATTTAATTATAACTTCCTGTCTGTCACCGAGACAGATGTGATTTAAATCGGCGGCCTTCGGGCGCCGTCACCGTGTATCAGCCTACCGGGCACACCTTCGCGATGCTTCGGTGTACCCGGTTACGGCTAAATCGGTATCCTGTCGGATACCCCCGATATTGACACCTTTAAGTAAACAGCATTGGGACGCGATTCATCGCGTCCCTACAAAGTTGTTTGGGTTTTGCCACCCCCTCCCGCTTTTTGAGTTTTGGAACAGTTTCCTCTTATTGGAGATTAAGGTGGAGTGTGACGGATGCGGCGAGGGATTTGGCGCGGGTGATGCGGGCGGTGATGAGGCTGTTGACGGAATTAGTGTCGAGGGAGCCTCTTACGCTGCGGAAATCGGCGGTTGCGGAGCCGAGCAGTCCGAAGCCTGCGGTCGCGGCGGGATTACCGGCGGCAAATTCCTTTTCGGCGTCGCGGCGGAGCATGTCGGTGAACAGGCTGTCGGTGTGCAGCCATTCGTCGAGCAGTGCCGCGATGGCGTTTGTGTCGGGGTGCGTCAGGTCGATGCCGGGTTCAGCGGCGAGGCGTGATGCTACCCACTCCCATTCGAGGCTGCGGTAGACGTTGTCCCATGTCTGTGCGTCGGGGAGACCGTCGGCGACGAGAGTTGCGGGTACAGTCATTCCGGCGACGTCTGTCCACCGGTCTGTGCCGATGCCGTTGTCGGATGCGAGTGTAAGTCCGTCGGCTATGCGCTGCAACATGATGCCGAGCATGTAGTGACGTAGCGCCATGCGGTACAGGGTCAATGCCCGCTCGGCATGCGGCCTCTTTATGGTGTATCCGCTGCCTGTCAATGTGTCGGCGTCGGGTTGTGAGGAAATAAGACCTGTGAGCAGCGCTATGCCCTCCTCGATGCTTTGCGCGATATAGGGGTTGAAAAGCCGGAATGTGATTATGTCGGCCGGACGGTCGGGTCGGCGGTCACGTCGCGGCCACTTGTCGGCGTCGCGCGCCACGCCGATATTGCCGAGTGCGACGGCGGGGATTGCCTGTGTAGCTCCGGCATGTTCCACAACATAGGAAAAGGGGAGGGCTGAGGTGTCGGGGTGCGATTTATGACGGCCCATCACTATCGAGAACGCTCCGATGCGTGCAGGCCACATCACGTAGGCATCCGATGCCAGTTTCACTCCGCGTTCGAAAATGCCGTGGTGGCACGGTCCCGTCTTGTAGAGATGGTTGCTCTGGTTGGCTCCCGACCCGGCATTGAACATCGACGTCATCCCTCCGATCAGGAGCGTTGATTTGTGCATCGACACGGTGTACGGCCCGGCAAAAAGTGCCACAGCCTCGCCGTTCTCGAGTATGCAGTTGGAGAAAATCAGCGAATGATGGGCGCTGAACCCGTTGGCCACACGGCTCCCTTCGCCCGTGAACACGTGGTCGAGGCGCGCAGCTGTGTCGGCTGTAGCGCCGCGTGCAAGGATAAAATCGGTGGCAATGACATCGGTGCCGACAAATGCGCCTTCGCCTACGGTGCCGTTGACAAGACGCGATGCTCCGCTTACCGTGGCATTCGGTCTGATGTCGATGCGGTCGAGGCAACCGCAGTCGGTCACTACGGCTTCTTCGCCAATAATAGAATATGTGCAATGTGCGGCAGCCGTTTTTTCGCCAATCACGGATTTCAGACGGTTGACGGCCTCCATGTCGTGGCGGCACATAGCCGTTATCCATGCTTCCTGCGCGGTGAGACCGTAGTATATATGCACTTCGCGGCCGCCTGTCTCGCTGAGCACGTCGACCACCGTTCCCGCGCCGTGGCTTGACGGGGCGCTACAATCTATTGTGGCGACGTTTCTGACGAATGCTTTCGCGCCGACGTGGCATCGCGACATGCGGTTGCGTATGTTGGATACATGCGCCCCGCGGCCTATCACGCAGTCGGCGACCGTGGCGTCATATATCCCGGCATCGAAAGTCATTGAGCCGCAGTCGACCGTCCCCTCGGCGGGATACAGCTCGATGTCGCCGGCAAAGGTGACATTGCGGTAGGACGAGGTGATAAACGGGTCGTCCACCTTGACTCTATCCCAGCATGCGCAGCGGCACCCCTGGCGTTCAAGTGTGTCGGTTTCGGCCGGTGTCAGATGGCGGAGGCTCATATATTATTATATAGGTAATGACAGCAGAATCAGAAACTGTATTTCTCGGCTACTTCATCGAAGCTGTAGCCGCGCATGTCTTTCTCCGACAAGAGCATCTGCGACGGCTCTATGCGCCAGTCGATGGCGAGCTTGGGGTCGTCGAAACGCAGTGTGGCCTCCGACTGGGGTGCATACACGTTGTCTACCTTGTACTGGAACTGAGCTACATCGCTGAGTACCACGAAACCGTGGGCAAATCCGCGGGGTATGAAAAGCTGGCGTCCGTTCTCATGGGAGAGTTCCACCGCGATGTGTTCGCCGAATGTCGGCGAGTCCTTGCGCAGGTCGACGGCCACGTCGAGCACGGTGCCCTGCGACACCCTCACGAGTTTGGCCTGCGAGAATTCCCCTTTCTGGAAATGCAGTCCGCGCAACACTCCGCGCGACGAGAACGACTCATTGTCCTGTATGAACTTCACATCGCCTGCGTGTGCGGCAAATTCTTCAAGTTTGAATACTTCCGAGAAATATCCGCGTGCGTCGCCGAAACGCTTCGGTTCTATCACCCACACGCCCTCGATTTTTTGCTTTATAAATTGCATGATACTGTTGAATTTTTTGGCAAAATTAAGTAATTTTGTCAAAAAAATAAAGAGAGGATATATAAAAATATGCATCGTCAGCATCTCCTCTTGTTTACAACTAATTCCGTTATATGAATATAATACTTTTTGATACGCCGGAAGTGAGGGAGAATCTGCTTCCGCTGTCGTTTACGCGCCCTGTCGCCGATTTTCGTGTCGGCATTACCACCATACGTGAGAAATGGGAAAAAGTTGTCCCCGGGAGTTACTCTTATCTCACCGTCGGTTATCTCTCGGAAAAATATCCCGCGGCGGTTGATGCCGGCGGCGACAATCTGTTTGTGGCCGGCCATGTGGTGCCCGACTATTCCGACGCGTTCAAAGATGCGGTTACGTCGCTCGGCGGCAACGAGGCTCTTTTCTGCAACGGGACTCTCGTGGCTTTCCACGGCACGGCCGATGCATTAAGAAATAGTGAATTTGCCGCACGCAAGGAGTGGAACGGCTCCCTTACTGAAATAAATTACGTATACGATGTGTTCCTGAACAACGGCGTTCAGATAGAGAAAGACTTCGCCATGCTTGACCTGAGCGACAATTGCGCTCTTTCGCCGTCAAATACGCTTATCGGCGACGCCAAGGATGCCGACGGACGTCAGCGCATCTATATAGCTCCCGGTGCCGTGGTAGAGGGGGCGATTATCAATGTAAAGAACGGCCCGGTGTATATCGGCCCGGATGCCGAGGTGATGGAAGGGTGCTGTCTGCGCGGCCCTGTGGCGTTGTGCGAGCATGCTGTGTTCAACATGGGCACGAAGGTATATCCGGCCACTACTGTCGGCCCATGGAGCAAGATGGGCGGCGAGCTCAACAACGCCGTGATATTCGGATTCAGCAACAAGGCGCACGACGGATTCTTAGGCAATGCCGTCGTAGGCGAATGGTGCAATCTCGGAGCCGACTGCGTGGCGTCAAATCTTAAGAACGATTACTCGAAAGTGCGTGTGTGGAACTATCCTACGCACCGTTTCCAGCGTACCGACCTGCAGTTCTGCGGCCTTATCATGGGCGACCACTCCAAGGCCGGCATCAACACCATGTTCAATACGGCCACTGTGGTAGGAGTGGGATGCAATATCCACGGTGCCGGATTCCCGCGCACGTTCATCCCGTCGTTCAGCGAAGGGGGTGCCGCCGGATTCAACGACGTGCAGCTCTCTAAATTCTTCGACATCGCCGAACGTGTGATGGCGCGCCGCCACAAACAGCTCACCGACGCCGACCGCCGCATATTCGAGGAAATATACCGCATCGCCGACACATATAAATAAAATAGAAGGAGATATAGCGGTAATGAGAAAAATAATAACGGGTGTGATGGCTGCATTGGCGCTGTCGGTGGCAGCGACAACGCCGGCCGACAGTTGTGCGACGACGGTGCCGGCTGCCGAACTGCGGCCTGCATTCCGGTTGCCTGAATGGTTTCCCAAGGTCAACGGTACGATACGCACCGACTATGAGCTTGACACCGACAACGGCGCGAGCCGGTTTCGCGTAAGGAATGCGCGTGTCAGCCTGTCGGGGACCGTTGTGCCCGAATTCGAGTACAAAGCCGAAATCGACCTGTGCGACGAAGGTAAAATCAAGATGCTCGACACCTATGTGCGTTATGTGCCGGAGGCAATCCCGTTTACGGCTACTGTCGGACAGATGCGCGTGCCTTTCACAATCGACGCGCACCGCGCCCCTCACCAGCATCTGTTTGCCAATCGTTCTTTTGTGGCCAAATATGGAGGCAATGTGCGTGACGTGGGACTCGCCCTTCAGTATACCGTAAAAGGCAACATGCCGCTGACTTTGCAGGGAGGCGTGTTCAACGGCTCGGGACTTACCAATCAGAAGGATTACTGGACAAAGACATTCAACTTCTCGTTGAAGGCCTCAACTTGCATAGCCCGGGTGCTTACGCTTGAGGCGAGCTGCCAGAAGTCGCGCCCCGAGGATGTCAGCATCATGATGTGGAACGGAGCTGTCGGATATGACGACGGCCTGTGGCAGGCCGAGGCCGAGTATCTACGTAAAAATTACAGGCACGGGGCATTTGACGGGCTCAATATCGTCAACTCATTCATATCGCGTCGTTTCCCGTTGCGCCATAAACTGACATCGATAGCGGCTCTCGGCCGTTACGATTACATGGGAGAGCACTCCGACGGCATTAAGAACTCCGACGGATTGCTCGAAGCCACACAGCCCGAACGCCACCGCATGACACTCGGCACGACCCTGCGATTCGGCACAGCGCGCTACATCGAGTTGCGCGTCAACTATGAGAAATATTTTTATCACGATAATGCCATAATCCCCGTTTCCGACCACGACAAGCTCGTAATGGAAATAATGTGCCGTTTTTGATATAAGCGCTTATATTAATCTCATAAGCAGCTAATTATGACGCAGTCACCAGTAGGGATGCACCGACCGGGCAATGCGGTTCAAATAAGGAATATAGTTCGCCAAAGGAGGGCTGAAAGCCCGTT
>CAJLWO010000040.1 GCA_905210435.1 uncultured Bacteroidales bacterium | reverse complement strand
AATAAACTTATTTGTTATCAACGGATTAGCTATAAATTTAACGAAGTATTAAATTACTATAGTTACAAAATTATTCATTCCGCGTTAAAAAAAACGCGGCTACTATGTCAACCGATTTGATAATCAAGACGGTAGTAGCCGCGGTTCCTTTGCAGGGCAAATCGCCAAAGGCGATGATTGACTGCGGAATGAAATATCTAATTTTGACACATCCCCTCTATGTTGCCGGGGATTTCGGGGATTAGCCGAAGAGGGGGGTGGGGTATTCGCCGGAGGCGTGGAGGGCGGCGAATTTTTCTACTACTCCGGGACGGTCGGCTGCGTAGGTTACGCCAAACCAGCGTGAGTCGGTGTCAAGAACTTTGACTGTGGCTTCGCCGGAGTTGATGAGGGTGTCGATGCAGAGGGGGATGAAAAATTCGGCTTTGGGAGTGTTGAGGTCCTTGTCGAGGAATTTTTTGAATTCGCGATCGGAATATTCGAAGTAGTCGGGTGTGAAGCCCCAGAGGTTCATCGATACGGGAGTGTTGGGTTCGAGAGTCTGTTCTACGCCGTTTTCGTCGGTGAACACGATATTGTGGTCTTTGTCGTAGGAGATGGCAGTGCGCTCTACAACTGAGGTGAGCAGGCCTTCGTCGCTTGTGGAGCATACGCCACGGGCTACCGAACCGTTTTCGGTCATGGTGTTGCCTACGCGGAAGCCTACCATGCAGTAATCGCCTTTGCGGTCGCGCGGACGCATGAGTTCTTTGGCGATTACGGCGAATGCGTCGCGGCCATAGAAGTCGTCGGCGTTGATTACGGCAAACGGTTCGTTGATTACATCTTTGCCCATCAGTACGGCGTGGTTGGTACCCCAGGGCTTGGTGCGGTCGGCGGGACAGGTATAGCCTTCGGGAAGTTTGTCGATTGACTGGAACACTACTTCCACGGGCACATGGCCTTCATATTTGGCGAGAACTTTCTCACGGAAATCCTGCTCGAAATCTTTACGTATAACGAAAACTATTTTTCCGAATCCGGCACGGATTGCATCATAGATTGAGTAGTCCATGATTGTCTCTCCGTTGGGGCCAAGCGGATCGAGCTGTTTGAGGCCGCCGTAGCGGCTTCCCATTCCTGCTGCAAGTACAAATAATGTCGGTTTCATTTTCTTGTTAGTTTATTTGAGTTAGTTGATTGTCATGTAAATCGGCGTCCTGACGGACGCCCCTGTAAATGGTTATGTAACCCGTGCACACCTCCGCTGCGCTACGGTGTATACGGTTACTACTAAATCGATGTCCTGCGGACATCTGTTTCCGCAATAACCATGCGGCATGTGAAATCCTTTTAGGCGTCGAATTTGTAGATGATGGTCTGACGGTAGGTTTCGCCCGGGACGAGGAGCTGGGAGGGGAATGCGGGCTGGTTGGGAGCGTCGGGGAATCCCTGGCACTCTATGGCCACGAGGTCGTAGTCGTGATATTCCATTCCGTCCTTGCCTTTGGGTGAACCTGTCAGCCAGTTGCCGGTGTAGACCTGCGCGCCGGGCTGTGTCGACGATATGGTGAGCTTGCGGCCGCTTGCAGGGTCGGTCAGTGTGCCGACTTCCTTAAGTTCTCCTTTCACCCAGCCGTCGACGACGTAGCAATGGTCGTAGCCTTTACCGATGTGCAGGGGCTCGAAGTCCTCGTTGATGTCTTTGCCTATGGCTTTCGGCGATGTGAAGTCCATCGGGGTGCCGGCTACCGGCTCGATGTTGCCGAGCGGGGCTTCGGATGGATCGGTGGGCAGGTATTGCGAGCAGTTGAGCTGAAGCACCTGGTCGAGTACGTTGCCTTTATTGTGTCCCTTGAGATTGAAATAGGCGTGATTGGTGAGGTTGACGTAGGTTGCGGTGTCGGTGACGGCCTCGTAGCCGATGGTAAGACGGTTGTCATCGTCCCATGTGTAGGTCACTTTGGCCTTCAGTTCGCCGGGATATCCCATTTCTCCGTCGGGGCTGATGCGGGTGAACACAACGCTGTCGCCTTGTATTTCGGAATCCCATATCTTGTTCTGGAAGCCTTCGGGACCGCCGTGCAGGTGATTGGGACCGTTGTTGACCGGGAGGCTGTATTCCTTGCCTTCCAAGACTATTCTGCCGTGTTTGATGCGGTTGGCATAGCGGCCGGGAGTCTTGCCGGAGCAGGGTCCGTCGTTGTCGTAGTCACAGGGATTTTCGTAACCGAGGATTACGTCGGCCATGTTGCCGTCCTTGTCGGGAACTATGATTTTATTGATGCCGGCTCCGAGCGAGGAGAGTACGACCTGCGCTCCCGACTTGTTGGTTAAAGTATAGAGTGTAATGTCACCCTTGGGCGACATCACACTCTCTTTTGAGATATTCATGGGAATATTTTAAATTGTTGTTATTCTGTTACTTTGCGTGCTCCGTCGCTGATTACAACGTCGTAGATTTTGGGCTCGTGGCCGTATTTCTCGTTGAAGCGTTTTTTTGCTTCGTCGATGAAATGCTCATATTTGTCGTCGGCAACGAGGTTGATGGTGCAGCCGCCGAAACCGCCGCCCATGATACGCGAACCGGTTACGCCGCATTCCTTGGCGATGTCGTTGAGGAAGTCAAGCTCCTCGCAGCTTACCTCATAGTCTTTCGACAGACCGTTGTGGGTGGCATACATGAGCCGGCCTACAGTCTCGTAGTCGCCGCGGTTGAGGGCGTCGCACACGTCGAGCACACGCTCTTTCTCCTCGATGACGAATTTCGCACGTGAATAGTCTTCGGCCGAGATGTCGGACTTGGCTGCGTCAAGGGCTTCCTTGGTAGCGTCGCGGAGGGTCTCCACGCCGAGACGTTTAGCCACGCGTTCGCATGACTGGCGACGTTTGTTGTAGGGTGAATCGACGAGTTCGTGTTTCACTACTGAGTCAACGAGCACAAGTTTGTAGCCCTGAGGATTGAAGGGGAAATATTCAAATTCCATAGAGCGGCAGTCGAGACGCATGAGGTTGCCTTTCTTGCCGAATACAGAAGCGAACTGGTCCATGATGCCGCAGTTGACGCCGCAGTAGTTATGCTCGGTCGACTGGCCTATGCGGGCGAGTTCGAACTTGTCGATAGTATTGCCGTTGAAGAGGTCGTTGAGTGCGAAAGCGAAGCAGCTTTCGAGAGCGGCCGATGAGCTGAGGCCTGCACCGAGGGGCACGTTGCCAGCGAAAACGGCATCAAAACCTTTGACTACGCCGCCGCGTTTGATGATTTCGCGGCATATGCCGAAGATGTAGCGGGCCCATTGCTGCTTGGGAGCGTCCTCTTCGTTGAGACCGAATTCGGCGGTGTCGTCGATGTCAATAGAATATACGCGTACTTTATCGGTTTCGTTGGGGCGTATTTCAGCCATTATGACTTTGTCGATGGCTCCGGGGAATACGTATCCGCCGTTGTAGTCGGTATGTTCGCCGATAAGGTTGATACGTCCTGCCGATGCATAGAGGGTGCCTTCGCCACCGAAATGTTTTTTGAACTCTTCCTGGATTTTTTCTTTCATGATATAATGTGTTTTACGTGTTATGTTTTAATTGACTTCACAAAGTTAATAAAAGTCCGTTAACTGCTCCTTATAATTTTGATGCAAAAATTGAAAAAATAATCAATAAAGTTTGATTTGGATAAGTATTTGTCTGTAATGTTGCAGTTATTTTTCCGTAATCCCCGCTATGACCTCGGTAAAATGGACTGTCGGATTACGAGCCATAGGTCATTTATATTATTAAATAGTATAAAAGAAAAAGAGGGGCGCTCACGCGTGCCTCTCTCTCCATTCATCACATTATGCTTACAATTAAGTGCTATTTATCTTTTAAATCTTGATTTTAGTATGAAAAAGTAAAATGATTTATTCTAATATCGTGACTCGACCATGTCCCAGTCAATGATGTCCCAAAGGCTCTTGAGGGCATCTGCACGGCGGTTCTGATAGTCGAGATAATAGGCGTGTTCCCATACATCGAATGTCAGCAGCGGTGTGAGACCTTTGCGTAACGGGTTCCCGGCATTGGGCTCCTGAGTAATGAAAAGGTGGCCGTCCTGGTCACGCGACAGCCATACCCAGCCGGAACCGAACAGCGATACTCCGGCTTTTTCAAATTCTTCCTTGAATTTTTCGAACGAACCGAAGTCGCGGCGGATTGCGTCGGCAAGTTCGCCGGATGGCTCGCCTCCTCCGTCGGGTGAGAAGGAGAAGAAGTAGAATATATGGTTCCATGCCTGCGAAGCATTGTTGAAAAGCGGTCCGTCGGCACGGCGTATGACTTCTTCAAGTTCTTCGTTGTCAAACTCGGTACCCTTTATCAGCTTGTTGAGATTGTCGATATAAGCTTTTTCATGCTTGCCGTAGTGGAAGTCGATTGTCTCCTGAGAAATTGCCGGAGCGAGAGAGTCGGAGGCATAAGGCAGTTGAGGTTGTGTATAAGTCATAAGATTTTAATTTTATGGTTTGTCGGTAAAACATCATGGACATCTAAAAAGTTCGATAAATCGGGCAATTGCGTGCGATAATGTGGATAAAATATGTTAAGGCGATTGGGTATGATATGAAAAATTATTATTTTTGTGGAGATGGAAAGAATAAAGAGCATAGTATCGGTATTTTTATTGGTGTTGATAGTCTGCGTGACGGTGTTTCAATGCCATCATCATGATGCTGCCGGACATGCGTTCTTTCTCGCTTACGGTGACGAGGAAGTCACATCAGGATTGCAGCATGGCGATTGTCACAGTCATGACTGCGGAGAGCCGCAAGGCGACGGGACGTCGGATTGCGGAATGCATCTTACCGAAGCTATGACAATCGGGAAAGCTGATACGCACATCGGGAATGTGGATTTACTATTCTGTGCAATAGTAGATTGTCTGTTTGAATTTTCCGTTGAGGACGGTTCATGCAGTGATATGTGGCAGGTGGCTCCCGACTTCGGATTAGTGACTGCGGGATACGGTCATGCGAATCTGTTGCGCGGACCTCCGTGCGCCTGATTTTGACACCGGGTTGCATAAAATTACATTTATTTTTGTGGCATAAGAAACTGCTTCTTAAAGGATATGAGAGGCGGTTTTCTAATCTCACGCATCGGATTTGTAATGTCATGTGATATTGCAGGTCTGTCTCGGACATAATCAAGTTATAAATCTATAAAACTGTAATGAAACAAAATCTAACATTAAAATGAAATATTTAAGTCTTTTTATCCTGTTGTCGGTCCTCGTTATTGCCGGATGTGGAAATAACGGAGACCACAGTCACGACATGCATGGCGACGAGCATGTCGATGCCGAGCCGCAAACTGCCGACCGGCATGACGGCGAAATTGAAATAGATGACCATCAGGCCGAGGAACTCGGCATTAAAGTCAGCGAAGTTACTGCTGCGGACTTCGCCGCGCCGTTGACGGCTTCGGGTGAAGTGCTCTATAATACATCGAACCGCGGGGTTATTTCGGCTCCGATGGCCGGTAAGATAAGTTTTGACAAAGGAATTTCGGCAGGAGTGAAAGTGTCGAAAGGAATGCGTATAGGGCGTATATCAACGGCCGGAATGGCGGGCGGCGACCAGTTGCAGGCGGCCAGAATAGAATATGAGGCAGCAAAAAAAGAGGTGGAGCGTCTGGCTCCTCTCCGGAGCGACGGCATAATTACCGTAGGCGAATACAATCAGGCGCTTGCCAATCTCGAACGGGCTAAAAACAGTCTGTCGGGAGGCACCGGCAGTGTGATAACAGCCCCGATGACCGGAGTTATATCCGACCTCACTGCGGGAGAGGGCGGTTATGTAAATGCCGGAGATGTAATAGGGCAGATAGCCGGTGACGGAGGCATGACGCTGCGTGTCGATGTGCCGGCACGCGAAAGTCCGGGTGTGGCCGATGTGAAGAGTGTGAAGGTAAAATTCCCGCATCTCGATGATGTCGTAGAGGCCACGGCCATGTCGGGCAAGAGCAGTTCGTCGTCGGCTCCGGGATATATGAGCCTGTATTTTTCGCTTCCCGCTATGAATAATGTGGTGGCCGGAAGTTATGCAGAGGTATATCTTCCGACATCCGATGTCAGAAAGGCAACGGTAGTGCCGCTGTCGGCGCTCACGGACCGTATGGGGCAGAAGATGGTATATGTGAAAGAGCCCGGCAGCACACATTACCGGCGCGTGCCGGTGACTGTCGGTATGAGCGACGGCCAATTGGTGGAGGTGACGGGCATACAGCCCGGAGATTCGGTTGTCACCGAGGGCGTTACATTTGTTCGTCTCGCGGAAAACTCCGGTGTGACTCCTCCGGGACATTCTCACAATCATTAATAACGGTGCAAGATGCTTAACAGAATAATAAAATTTTCGCTTGATAACCGTCTGATCATACTTGTATTGTCGGCGGTGATACTGCTTGCGGGCATGTTGACGCTGCTTCGCACGGAGGTCGACATCTTTCCCGATCTAAATGCTCCGACCGTGACTGTCATGACCGAGGCTCCGGGCATGGCGACAGAGGAGGTGGAGAAGATGGTTACATATCCGATTGAGACTGCCGTGGCAGGGGCGCAGGGGGTAGAGAGTGTGCGCTCGTCGTCGTCAACAGGTTTCTCGGTGGTGAATATACAGTTTACGGGAGATACGGAGCCGCTTGTGGCGCGTCAGGCCATAGCTGAATGTCTGACAAGGGTAGAGAGCCGGTTGCCGCCGATGGCCGAAACTCCGGTAATCGGACCGCAATCATCGATATTGGGCGAAATCCTGATAGTGGCTCTCACTTCCGACAGTCTCGGTACTGACGATCTGCGCACGATAGCCGACCGGCGTCTGCGTCCGATGCTTCAGGCTGTGTCGGGAGTATCGTCGGTCTCGGTTATCGGGGGAATAGAGGAGGAATACCGGATTTCGCTCGATGAGGGGAAGATGCGTTATCTCGGCGTGACGCTTGCAGAAGTCGCCGATGCTTTGCGCGATGTCAACGCCAACAGTGCCGGAGGCATAGTACAGGGATACGGCAACGAATATGTGGTCAAGGCCGATGTCGCTACCATCGACCCCGTTGAGATAGGAAGTACGGTGGTGCGTGCCGACGGGGGAAGCATCATCACGGTCAATGATATAGCTCGTATAGGCCGCGGCGGTAAATCGCCGCGCGTAGGACTTGCGTCGTATCGCGGGACTCCGGCAGTAATCATGACCGTCACGAAACAACCCGGAGCGGGTACGATAGACCTGACCGAACAGTTGCTCAATGTCATTGACGAGGCACGGAAATCGTTGCCGGCTGAACTGAATATCGCTACCGACATATTCGCTCAGCGCGATTTCATCGACCGCTCGATTTCCAATCTGTCGTCATCGCTTTTCGAGGGCGCGATAATGGTTGTGGTGGTGCTGTTTTTCTTCATGATGAACGTGAGGGCTACGGCGGTATCGCTGATAGCTCTTCCCATGTCAATTATAATAACCGTGCTTATACTCCATCTGCTCGGCATCACGGTCAACACAATGACTCTCGGGGGCATAGCCATAGCCATAGGCTCGCTGGTGGATGACGCGATAGTCGATGTGGAGAATGTCAGCCGTCGCCTCAGGGCTAACCGCCAGCTTCCGCCCGATGAGCGCAAAAGCATGGTGAAAGTGGTGTTTGAGGCATCGAAAGAGGTGCGTATGCCCATCTTCAATTCGTCGCTGATAATAATAGCCGGATTCATGCCGCTGTTTTTCCTGTCGGGTGTGGAGGGGAGGATGCTGGTGCCGCTCGGCATAGCGTTCATTATCGCGCTTGGCGCGTCGACGATAGTGGCTCTTACGGTAACTCCGGTAGTATGCAGCTACCTTCTCGGCACAAAGAAGTCGCAGGCGGCTATGACGCGTGAACCGGTAACTATGCGTTGGCTGAAAACGGTGTACGGCAACAGCCTGAAACGGGCGTTGCATCACCGTACTGCGCTGCTCGTGGCGACCGGTGTGCTGTTTGCGGCTGCACTGGCGCTGTTTGCCAATATGGGGCGCGGATTCCTGCCTCCGTTCAACGAAGGGTCGTTCACTATCAATATCAGTGCGCTTCCGGGCATATCGCTTGACGAAAGCGACAGGATAGGGCGCCTCGCCGAAAAAATAATCCTTGAAGTGCCGGAAATCGAGACCGTGGCTCGCAAGACGGGCAGGGCGGAACTTGACGAGCATTCGCTGGGCACCAACGTATCGGAAATTGAGGCTCCCTATACGCTCGGCGAGAGGAGCCGCGGCGAGATTGCCGATGACCTGCGTCGCCGGCTCGCCGTGATACCGGGAGTCAACATCGAGATAGGGCAGCCGATATCGCACCGTATCGACGCTATGCTGTCGGGGTCGGAATCGCCGATTGTGTTCAAGATTTACGGTGATGATTTCGAGCAGCTCAATCATATCGCCGGGGAGCTTAAGGCAGTCATGGAGGGCACGGAAGGGTTGCGTGACGTGGCGATAGAGCAGCAGATGGCGCGTCCGGAACTTTCGGTCACGCCGCGCCGTCAGCTGATGGCGCGGTACGGTGTGACACCGGCCATGCTCAATGACGCGCTCCGGGCCGCAATGTCGGGGATTGTAGTGTCGCAGGTATATCTTGACGGCTATCCGCGCGATATAACATTACGTTATGACATTCCCGAGGAGCAGCTTGTCGACAGGCTTTCCGGAATAACAGTGGATACGCCACGCGGCAAAGTCACGCTTGGAGATATTGCCGAGGTGAGATATACCGAAAGCCAGAACACGATAAACCGCGAGAACAGCCGGCGCCGTATAATCGTGTCGGCCAATATCGAAGGACGTGATGTGACGTCGGCCGTGGAGGAAATCAAGCGTAGGAGTGACGACGGGATAGAGCTTCCGGAAGGATATATCATAGAGGATGCGGGACAGTCGGCCAAGGCTAAAGAGGCGTCGATGCGCCTTCTGTCGGCTTCGGCTCTTGCATTGCTGGCAATATTGGGCCTTCTGTATTTCGAATTCAAGAATATGAGGCAGTCGCTCGTCATATTAATCAACATACCTCTTGCCATGATAGGCGGAATATTCATATTGCAGCTTACGGGTGGCAGTCTCGATATACCGGCTATAATCGGATTCATAGCGTTGCTCGGTATCGCCACGCGTAACGGCATGCTGCTTATATCACGCTACAACGCGCTCACACGCGGCGGAATGACGCCGTCGGAAGCCGTGATGAAGGGTTCGCTTGACCGCCTGACGCCGATAATAATGACGGCACTGACATCGGCGCTTGCCCTCATTCCCCTCGCGTTGCGCGGCGGGGACCCGGGCAACGAGATACAGTCGCCGCTTGCCACGGTGATACTCGGCGGACTTGCTTCGTCGACATTTCTCAATCTTTTCATCGTGCCGATACTTTATTTGGCAATTTCGCGCCGGAAAAAGGTAGATAATGCGGTCGATGACGAAAACAGCATCGCGAAAGAGTGTGAATAGACATTAAGAGCTTGTCTAAAATTCATCTGACAATTCCTCTCAAAATCTGCATCATATAAATTTAGACAAACTTTAAATAGATTGGAAATATCGGTGTCGTTTTGTCAATACCGACATTTTGTGTAACTTTGCGGTCGCAAACAGCTATGCCGATTGTATGTATAGTCATGAGGCTTGTGCTCCGCCAAACTATTAATTAAAGGATAACCACTTGAAAAAAAATAGAACAAGCTATGTAAAAAATGTAGCTGCCATCTCATTGCTCGGTATGGCCGGCCTGTATGCCGATGCCAACGATTTTGACGGGATTGTGGAGACATTACTTACAAAAGACAGGCAACTGGAGTTGTCGGCCCTCAAGACTGATGCGGAGTCGGCGGCGCTTGGAGTCGGCAATGTGCTGCCCGACCCCGAGGCTGAGTTTGAATATCTCAGGAGTGGAAGCGGAGAGCAGAAATTCAATCTGTCGGTGTCGCAGCCGTTTGAGTGGCCCGGAGTATACGGTGCCCGGAGCAGACAGATTGAATATGAGCGTAGCGGCTTGAAATTGAGAAATGAAACGGAGCGCAACACGCAGCGTATGAAATTGCGCGCATTGCTTGTTGACATCATAGCCGCAAATCGCGTCATCGGGCAGATGTCGGAGGCTGTCGACGGTTGCGACAAGTTGCTTGATACCCTTGAGGCCGATTATATGCGCGGTGATGTAAGCATTCTCGAAGTAAACAAAATTAGGATTGAACTTGCCGGTTTCAAACTGAAACTCTCAGAGGCGGCAACTGCAAAAGAGGCGCTTATGGGAGAACTGACGGCAACGGCTGAGAGCGCTGACGGGATAATGGCACAGTGTGATACGCTGGATAATTTCCCGCTTATCGGGCTGAGGACTTTGGAGCAATATATCGATGATGCCAAAGCCGCAGACCCCTCGTTGTGTGAGGCAAGGAACGCGACACTTGTGGCAAAAGCCCGTAAAAAAGTGGCTTCGCAAAGCGTTTTGCCGGGATTCAGCGCAGGGTACCGCCTTTCGCATGAGGGTGGCGAACTGTTCAACGGATTCACTGTCGGTGTGAGTGTGCCGGTGTGGAGGGCCACGAAAGAGCGCCGGGCTGCTGCTTCGGAGGAAATTTCGGCGATGTTCGGAGAAAAGGCCGAAGAGATAAAACTTGAAAAGAGCATAGAGGCGACGTACCGCAGGGCTCTCAGTCTCAAAGAAGCCTTAGAACAATGCGGCAAAGCGCTGACTGCCAGCGATAATGCCGGATTACTGCGACGCGCTTATGATTCAGGCGCCATCACTCTCACTGAGCTTGTGCTCGATATAAATTATTTTGTGGAGGCGGGAGTGCAGTATACCGAGCTTCAGCGCCAATATTACAATGCACTTGTCGAACTGTCGCGTTATGATGAAAATGTCGGACAATAAAAAAGCATATATCCGCGGACATGCAGCCTCGGCGGGCCGGTTGGGCATGATAACCTGAACACCCGGAGATAAGATTGTCTTATGCGAAAATTTCTTAATAAAATATAATAAAGCATACCTGTCATACGTTAAGGTAATGATATAATCAAAAAATCAATCATGATAAAGAAAAAAATCTTAAAGATATTCCTGCCGTCGCTATTGCTGCTGACATCGTGCGGAATGCCGAAGAATATAGTTTATTTCCAGGACCTTGAGACGGAAAAAGTGCTTGAAATCGACCATAATAACAGTATTGTGGCAAAACCGAACGATGAACTTTCGATAATCGTCACATGTCAGAATCCTGAATTGGCGGCCATATTCAACTTACCTCTGGTCACCACTCTTGCCGGCCGCGGAAGTTCGCAGGCCTACAACCAGCAGGTGGCTACCTATACGGTAAATAAGGATGGCGATATAAATTTCCCGATACTTGGTCAGATAAAAGTAGAAGGGCTTACGAGGTCTGAAATCTCAGATAAAATACAGAATGAGCTCATAGCGCAGAAACTGCTTGATGACCCGGTTGTTTCGGTAAGTTTTGTCAATGTATTCTATGGCGTGACAGGTGAAGTAGCCAAGCCCGGGCGTTTCCCGATAGACCGTGACCGCATGACGGTGCTTGACGCTCTTGCCAACGCCGGCGACCTAACCATCTACGGCGACCGCATCGGAGTCAAAGTGCTCCGCCGCGAAAACGGTATTCTCAAGACTTACAATCTCGATCTGACCGATGCGGAAAAAGTGACGAAATCGCCCGCTTTCATCATACAGCAGGACGACATGATTTACGTCACGCCCAATCCCGCACGCGGTCGTATGTCGACAGTCAACGGTAATAACCTTATCTCGACATCATTCTGGATTTCAATAGCTTCAGTGCTGACATCCGTAGCAGTGCTTATATTCAAATAGGCGCGTTGCCGTCATCTCTTTCTCCAAAACAGAAACAGTAAAAAAAGACGTAGCTTTTCAACGATAAAATCATGTCACTATTAGTCGATACGGACCCAAAGGCAAAAAAATCAAAGGGAATACCTTTTGTGGAAATGTTAAGAATGTGCTTGTCGCATTGGAAATGGTATGCCATTTCACTGATTATAGTCATGGGTTATACCATGTATAAACTTGTGAGTACGGAGCCTACGTATATGCGGACCGCAACCATACTTATAAAAGAAGAAACCAAAGGTGGCGGATTCGGAAATATGGCCGCCGCGCTTGGCGATCTCGGCGGTTTTACTCCGATGTCGAGTGTCGACAATGAACTTGAAGCCATACAGTCGCCGGCAGTGATGCTGGAGGTTATTGAGCATCTGGGCCTTAATACCAACTATAAGAAGATAGGCGGATTGCGCGAGCAGACACTCTATGGATCCAACCAGCCATTTGTGCTTACTTTTGCAAATCACGATGCAGAATCGTCATTTTCAGTGACAGGCGATTTTGAAACGGATAAAAAATTTATAATCAATAAAATAGAACAGCGCGGAACGGTGAAACAGAAATTCACCGATACATATACCCTCGACCTGGGCAAAGGTATTGACTCCGTAGCTACTCCTGTCGGAACTCTTATTATTTCGCCCAATCCGAAATATAATGGTGCTGAAATCAAGGAGGCAATGAAAATAAATGTCTACCATACGCCGACGACATGGAGAGTGCAAGGGTATACAAACAGTTTGAACGCTGTGCTCGCCAGCAGAAAGGCCTCGGTAATAAACCTTTCGATTGCCGACCACTCGCGAGAAAGGGCTGCCGATATTCTTAATACGGTCATTGATGTATACAATGAGAAGTGGATTGAAGATAAAAACCGAATGACTGATGCAACCGCTGATTTCATAGGGCAGCGTCTTGACATAATCAAAAACGAACTTCTTGATGTAGACCGTGAAATTACCAACTATAAATCAAAAAATGCGCTTCCTGACCTTCAGGCCATAGTTACCGTAGATCTTGCCAAACAGTCAGAGACGGAGAAGAAAATACTGGAATTGCAAAGCCAATATACAATGGCCAAGCATTTGCAGGAGTTTATTTCCAATCCCGATAATTATGACAAGGTGTTGCCGAGCATGTCGATAACAGGACTTGCCACGAGCGGAGCGGCAAATAGTGAGATAATAGAATATAACACGGCATTGATGGAGCGTAACCGTCTGGTATCGGCCAATTCGATGAGCAATCCGCTGGTGAAGGATTTTGACCGCCGTCTCGATGGAATGCGCAAGGCGATTGTGCAGTCGGTCAGCACTCAGACACAGCAGTTGCGTACCGCCCTGAATGATCTGGAAGCCGAGCGCGCGCGGACGTCAGGACGCATAGCCAACAGTCCGACTCAAGCCAACGACCTTCTGGGCGTGGAGCGCCAGCAGAAAGTAAAGGAATCGCTTTATCTGTATCTTCTGGAGAAAAAAGAGGAGAACGATCTGTCAAAAACGTTTACAGCGTACAATACGCGTGTCATTACTCCCCCGATGGGTGCTGACAAGCCGGTAGCTCCGCGCGGTATGAAGTCGCTGATGTTTGCATTTATTTTTGCAATGGCGGTTCCGACCGGCCTGATATTCATCCGCTATAATATGGATACACTTGTGCGTTCGCGTGCCGACCTTGATGACCGAGTCAAGGCTCCGTTCCTCGGGAGTATTCCGTTCTGTGGCAAGAAACCGTCGAGACTGAAAAATTTATTTAAGAAAAAGAGTCGTGAGGACAGTGCGAGCGAGATTGTTGTCAAGCATGGCAACGGTTCGGCCGTCAATGAGGCATTCCGTATGATACGAAGCAATCTCGAGCTCATGAATTCGCGTATAGCAGCCGGACGTGAAGACAAGAGCATCGTCACCATGGTAACCTCGGCAATACCCGGTTCCGGAAAAACATTCGTGTCGCTCAACCTTGCCGCAGCTTACGCCCTGAAGAAGATAAAAGTAGCGGTTGTTGACGTTGACCTTCGTAAAGCCACATTGTCAAAGAGTTTCGGAGCGCCTCACCGCGGTGTCACTTCCTATCTTTCCGGTACCGCGACACTTGACGATATTATAGTAACAAAGGCATCCGGCATGGAGTATCTCGATGTAGTGCCTGCGGGCGCAATTCCGCCGGATCCGGCGGAACTTATCGACAGCCAGCGTTTTATCGAGCTGATTAATGAACTTAAGAAACGATATGACGTGGTATTGCTTGACTGTCCTCCGACGGAGCCTGTCACTGACTCTCTCGTCATCACACGCACAGTAGACCGTACAGTCTATGTTGTCAGAGTGGGTAATCTTAAACGAGACTTCCTCGATACACTTCAGGATTATTACGAGGGCAAGCGTTACACCAATCTCACTACGGTGCTTAACGCTGTCGAGGGAGTATCGTCAAAAGCATCTTACGGCTATGGCTATGGTTACGGCTATGGCTACGGCAGCAATAGCGGTAGCAAGGGCTCAAAATCATAGTAAATCTATCGGGCTGACGCGGCATAAAATGTCTATTTACGATATGTCGCGTCACCACTTTGCGCGGGAGTTTTACATGCAGCCGGTCAGCTGCTCTTAGAGAGTGTTTGAATTTAAACCGTATAAACAATAGAAGAGAATGCAAGGAAAAACTTCAAATTAATCCTGAGGTCTTTTTTGGTTTATTCCGCCAGGTTTCATCAGTCGCATAGCTCGCTATGCTCCTTCTTCAACTCGCGGAATTCCCTCAAAAAATCCTCTCAGTCTTAATTTGATTTAAATCCAAACTCTCTCTTAAATGGCTTTACAAGAAAGAGAACATAGTATTCGGTATGTCAAGAACTACAAAGGGCTTAAAAAATAGTAAAGTAGCACTTTTGTTTTATGTGTTGGAGATGGCATTGGGCTTTGTGTCGCGCACTGTCTTCATACGTTATATCGGTGCTGATGTATTAGGACTGAACACTACCGCCAACAATCTGCTTCAGTTCCTTAATCTGGCAGAATTGGGCATAGGTACTGCTGTGGCATTCTCTCTTTATAAGCCGCTTGCCGATGATAACCGGCAAGCCATATCGGAAATCATAAGTATTCAGGGCTGGCTATATCGGAGGATTGCTCTTATTGTTGCAGCCGGGGCGATAGTGCTGATGGTCTTTTTCCCTATCTTCTTCAAGAAGATGGATTTGCCGCTATGGTATGCGTATGCATCGTTCGGAGTATTGCTGTATACTGCCTTACTGACCTATTTTTTCAATTACAAGCAGGTGATACTGACGGCCTCGCAGCAGGAATACAAGATATCGTACAGTTACAAATCGGTAATGCTTGCCCGTAGTCTGGCGCAGATACTTGCTATGATATTCTTGCCTGAGGGCTATGTGTGGTGGCTTGTGCTTCAGGTAGTATTCAGTACGATTGCAACAATAAGCCTCCAGCGTATGGTCAACCGCACATTCCCGTTTCTTGCTGACGTAACGACTAAGGTGAGCAAGGAGCTGCGCAGGAAATATGCGGTAATCATTACCAAGATAAAGCAATTGTTTTTTCATAAGGTGGCAGGATATGTTCTGTCGCAGACGTCGCCCCTTATCATTTATGCGTATGCCAATCTTACCCTTGTGGCGATTTACGGCAACTACATGCTGATTGTGCTGGGTATCACAATGCTTATGCAATCGGTATTCAACGGGGTAGCTGCGGGAGTCGGCGACCTGATTGCGCATGGCGACCGCGACCACACCCTCCGCGTGTTCAAAGAGATTTTTACGTCACGCTTTCTGATTGCCACTACATTCTGTTATTGCCTTTATATGCTTGCCGACCAGTTTGTCAACCTGTGGATTGGTCCCGGTTATCTTCTTGAGACAAAAACGTCGCTTGTCATAATCGCCATCATGTATATGCAGCTGATGCGTACGGTGGTCGACAATTTCATACAGGGTTACGGCATGTTTGCCGATATCTGGGCGCCAATCACCGAGGCTGTGCTCAATATATCGCTGTCGATACTGCTCGGTTATTTTTTCGGCATTACAGGCATCTTGTCAGGCGTGCTGATTTCTCTTGTGCTGATTGTCGGGACATGGAAACCGATATATCTTTTCCGATGGGGAATGAAAGTGTCGCTACTCACCTACGTTAAGTTGTATGCTAAGCATGTTGCGGTGTTTGCCTTTGTCGCTTATTTCACGACAGTAGGACTTAAGGAAATATTGCTTGATGCAGATAATTTCGCAAAATTCGCAATCAATGCCGTCATAACTGTGTCAGTTTTTGTGTTTTTTGAAGGATTTCTATTGTGGCTTGTAGCGCCGGAAATGCGTGCGTTCATGCGGCGTGTGATAGAATTGTTACCGATTAAAAAATTGTTGCGATGATACTCTGTAAGGAAATATTGATGGAGAGTGTCTCTACCTTCTGGGCATTACGGCTGTTTTTGGTAGCTGTGATAGTGTTCTGCAGCTGGGGCATCACATATAAGAACCGGGATAATAATTATTATTGGTATTATGCATTGCCTATAATAGTATTCTACACATTGATACAGGGGTTGCGTTTTGACCGTGGTGTAGATTATCCTCATTATGCGGATGAACTTGAATATGACATTTATGCCGGCGATAATATCACACGAGAATTTCTGTATGATATTTTTGTCATAACGGTGCGTAATTTAAAGATACCGTTTTATTTCGCGTTTATGTTTTATAGCGGTTTACTTATAACGGGATTTATGTTTGTGGTGAAGAAATTCCACAAATATGCTTTCTGGATGGTGCCGATTTTTTATTTTTTTACTCTTGATGCATCGGAAAATTTTATCCGTCAGTTCATTGCCATTTCATTTATATTTTATGCATACTATTATTATCTTGAGCATAAAATCAAAAATATGTATGTGATGCTCTTGATAATACCGTTCATACATCTCAGCGGTCTGTTCGCTATCGGAGTATTCCTTGTGTGCGTGTATGTTGATTTTACGAAATATTTGAAATCGGCATTGCCGTTATTGGGCGGTTTCCTTTTACTGACTGTAGTTTGGGATATTACAAATCTCGATAGTTTCGCCGATTCCTTACAATCGGTCGATTCATTTGAGAATACTAATTTTGAAGGGTATGTGGATAATAGTGACAAATGGTTTACCGAAGAGGGGGATCTTGATAAAGCGCAGGGTATAGAAAACAGTGCGGTCCGAGAAATTACCGATTTTTTGTGTAACTGTGCGATAATATGGTTCGGTTTTGCAGTGTGTCGCCGCGACCGGCGTTTCGCTATAGCTTATTATGGGAGTTACATTGCAATAATAATAGGTGTGGTAGGAGGCAATATTGAGCTTATCGGCCGTATGGCGTGGTGGTTGCTACCTATGGAACCAATCATAATAGGCGGTATGCTTACTCCAGAAAAGAAATACAAGTTAACTGACTGGGCACTTATCGGACTATTTTTCTTAGCGTATTATGTGAAGTTCTTCATGCAGGTTGGAAAGCCCGGTCTGTTCGGAAGTGCATTCGTATGGGATATAGTTTAAAGTATTATATGGAGCATAAAGATGAAAGACTATTGAGTGTAATAGTCGCAATATATAATGTAGAGCCGTATCTTGACCGATGTTTAAGGAGCATTGTGTCGCAGACATATTCCAATTTGGAAATAATATTGGTCGATGACGGGTCGCCTGACAATTGCCCGGCTAAATGCGATGAGTGGGCAGCACATGACGATAGAATAAAAGTAATACATAAGGAGAATGCAGGAGCAGGGTTCGCGCGAAATTCAGGTCTTGAAATTGCTACAGGTGATTATGTAGCGTTTGTTGACCCGGATGATTGGCTTGATAAGGATATGTATAGTCTACTTATGAAAGAGGCGACCGTTAATGATGTGGATTGCGTGTATTGCGGATTCCGTCAGCAGCTCCCGTCTTTACGCTTCGTAGATGTTCTGGAGATGGATAAAAAAGTATATCGTGGTGCTGCCGTAGCCGGACTTGCCCGGCGCTTTATTATGGATTTCAGCCAAAAACATCTGCATTTCGGTGTATGGCATGGCGTTTACAGGCGTGAATTGATAGATTTCAAGTTTGTCAGCGAGCGTGTGTGTATGTCGGAAGATTTGGTGTTTACCTACATGTTTATGTGTAGGTGCCGGAGTTTTTCGTACGTACCTTCGGTTCTATATAATTATATGTTCAATGCCAAGAGCCTGTCACGAAATTATAATGAACAGACGTTTTCAAAAATATTGGCAACAGCCCGAGTCATAAATGAATTCTATGATGGTACGCAGTATAATAATGTAGGAAATGCCTATGCATTCTGTCAGGTTTATTTCCTGATGAGATTTTCGATAATGAAGGCGCGTATTCCCTTGCAGCAAAAATATAAGATATTCAAAAAAATCATACAGGACGAGGAATATAATAACCTGCTTCAGGATAGAAGTCTGTTTGAATTTCAAGCCGGTATGAAATATAAGCTAATCAAGGGAGTGTATTTTTTGCAAAGGAAAAAAAGAGTGCTGTTAAACTTTTTAGCTGTGTTATTGATTAGTTTGAAGAAGGGCTAAACTAATTTCATCATCAATATAAAACAATAATCAGATGATACCAGTCGTATTTTCCACCGACCATAATTTCATAATGCCGACATACGTGGCAATATCTTCAATGCTGGCAAATGCCTCACGTCGGTGTGAAGTGTATCTGCTTGTTGCCGAAGATGTCACTGACGAAGACAAGTCATTATTGCGTGAGTTGTGCTCACGATATGATGCCGGGATTGTTTTTATATCCGTAGGAAATATCTTTGACAATACTTTTTGCGTAAGAGGAATAACAAAGGCTACTTATTTCAGGCTGCTCATACCGTGGATAATTCCGGACAAGGATAAAGTGATTTATCTTGACGGAGATATAATAGTGACAGGTGACATCTCGGAGTTATATGATTATCCGTTGAAATCAGATAAACTTATCGGAGGCGTGCGGACGCCCGGTTTCTCTACCAACAGAAAAATACGTAAAGAAATAAGCGGTAACGGATTGGATTACCGCGAATATATCAATGCCGGTATACTGATATTTAACTCCAGGCTTTTGCGGGAGGAGAATTATAAGCCGGTTTTTTTAAGCCATATTGATAAACAATATAGTTTTCAGGATCAGGATATATTGAATATAACATGTCGGGGTCGCATAGATTTTCTGCCTCTTAAATTCAATTATATCGGTATTCTCCGACCTGAAATAAAAAAACAGTTCATTTCTATGGGGCTGGCGACACCCGAAGATGTCAAAAATGCATCGGAAAGTCCGGTAATAATACATTATGCAGGAGCTAAACCCTGGAGGGAATTTACCGCCAGATGGAACGAGTGGGTCAGTCAATATAGAATGTCGCCTTTTTATAATCAGAAACTGATAGATGACATTTCGTATAAAATACTCTTTCCCGTATTCAATCTGAAAAAAACGATCAAGTGCATAATTAAAAAATACTGATATTTCAAGAAGTCATGAAACGCAAGACTAAACAACTCGCTCTCGACAAAAGCAAATGGGGACGATTGAAATATTTCTGCCATGATCCTTTCTGGGCTTTTGGAGTAATTCTAAGAAGAAAATTTTCAAAACATATATCCAATGATGAACTCTATCTAAAATGGGAATATTTTTTGGGAATGAAAAAGCGGTTGAATCTTAAAAATCCGCGTACATATAATGAAAAACTCCAATGGGCGAAACTCTATGACAGGAATCCTTTATATACGCGTCTTGTCGATAAGGCAGCAGTAAAGGAATATATTTCAGAGGTAATGGGGAATGATGACATAATCATTCCTACTCTTGGCGTGTGGGACAGTTTCGATGATATAGATTTTGACAAGCTCCCGAATGAATTTGTGCTTAAGACAACGCACGACAGCGGTGGTGTGGTAATATGCAGGGACAAATCGGCTCTCGACGTGGAAGAGGCACGAAAGAAACTTGAAAAAAGTCTGGCAAACAATTATTATCTGGAGCATAGAGAATGGCCGTATAAAGGAGTAAAGCCACGTATTATAGCAGAGAAATACATGGTTGACGAGAGCGGAACGGAACTGAAGGATTATAAATTCTTTTGTTTTGACGGAGAGCCGAAGATGCTGTTTATCGCTACTGACCGTCCATTCGATACACGTTTTGATTTTTTCGATATTGATTTTAATCATCTGCCGTTCACGCAGGGGCATCCGAATGCGGAGAAAGCGATTGAAAAGCCGCGTAATTTTGAGCAGATGGTAGAGATTGCCCGACAATTGTCGAAAGGATTGAGTCAGGTAAGGGTTGACCTGTATAATGTCAATGGGAAAATTTATTTCGGAGAACTGACATTTGCCCATTTTTCAGGCAACGTACCCTTTAAACCCGCAAAGTGGGACGGTATAATCGGAGAATGGTGGAAAGTGGAGAAATAAGGTGTGCTCAGTTCATAGTAGCGCGTACTTTCTTTCCGATTTTTTCTCCCAATCCGGCTATTGAAAAGTCGGTGAGCGCTCGATTGCGGTTGTGGGTCGACATCGTTTCATAAAGAGTCTTGTCGTCTTCAAGACTCTTTATCGCATTTCGCCATAATCCCACATCGTTAGATCTAATAATTGCATCAATGCCGTCGACAAGATAGCTGCGTGTCGAGCCACTGTCGGTAATGACAATAGGTTTACCGAATTGCATGGCCTGAATGAATACAAGTTGTCCTGACGATACGTTTAAGTCTTTAAGAGGAATTACAACTGCTTTGCAGTTATACAGATAGCGTTTCATATCTTCTTTGAAGCAGTTGTTTAAAATTTCTATATTCTTTTGTCCGGAGACCGGAATATTCGGGCATGCTATTTTTAGATTGAATTTTATGCCGGAAAATACTTCAATGAGGAAGTCGTAGTCTCTGTTGCTCACGCCTGTTGCAAAAAAATAGTTTTGATTTGCGAGATTATTATCGAGATAATCACAGGTATCGACCGGTATACCCAATTTTATAAAATGAAATTTACCTTTTGCTTTCGGGAAAATTTTTTCGTAATGTTCAACTTCGTTTTGGGCAAAAACGATTATGTTTTTGACACATTTTGAAGTTATTGCGCTGTTGATCATCTTATAGAACAATTTGCCCGTCAAACCGCCTTTGGGTTTGTATATGAAAGTCATTATAGTAATCGAGAGATTGCGGCGGTGGAAAATATAACGGTTGAAAAATGCAGCCAATATGCCGAAAAACTGTTGCCAGGCAATTATATTACGCGCTTTTGGATGTTTCAGCATAAATATCAACGGAGTAAGGTAGAAGCCAAGTATTCGTTTGATTTTGGCTCTTGACATAGGCACTATGTGTTCTATGACGTTCCATTGCTGCTGTGTGGCATTTGATACAGCATCTACAAAGTCGCGGGGAGTGTCAGCGTCAGAAAGTATATAATTGCGGCTCGAGCATTTCTGTTCCATAAATTCGAGTACTCAATGGTTTTGTTTCGTATTATCTGAAATTTCCATAACGTTTCTGACGTGAGCCATGAATTCATCAAAACCAAAGAATGGAGCCTTGTGAACTTCAAGCCATTTTTCAAATTGGGATTTTTCAGGGAATTGTCGGCTGTAATTGAAGCTATACTCCTTGTAGTTGCGGGCATCGACAAATGCAGGATAATCGTCGAAGAAATCCTCCGGAACAGGTTCACGACCATTGGCAAAAATAGCGATGGCGCATCGTATGGATTCGTCAACATATTGCGACTTGCGTTTTTCATAGTAATCCGACAGGCTCATTATAACTTTTGCCGGTCGCCCAACTGCCACACTATTGTCAGGAATATTTTTTGTGACAATAGAACCGTTGCCAATCAGTACATTATTTCCGATAGTAACGCCCCTAAGTATTGTTACGTCACGTCCTGTCCAGACATTAGATCCGATAGTCACTTTGTCGTGAGCCGGAATATAGTCGCCATAAGCATTGACAAACAGATATGATGCCCAATCGTGCGATAGTATCTGAGTTCCTTTATTCAGGCGAACTTTCTCTCCAATCTCAATAAGTTCCGGACGGCTTATATCAATAACAATATCTTTGGTATTGACAATATATGTATCTTTGCCTATTCTCATCCCTTTTGATCTCAGCCAGTTGATATAGGCTTCACTTGAGCGCTCTCTCCTGATTTTCTGTATTTTGTCTATTATTTTTTTTATAATCATTTTAGTGATGAATTGGTAAGATATATATTAATATGAATAACGATGCAAAGTTAATTAAAAGTATTAAAGAAAACAATACATCTCAATCGTGCGAATGGTACATGCTTTACAGCGTTATAATAATATATACGGCTGGCTGATTGGGGCGATAATAGCTATGATTTTTAATCGGGTGTGATAAAATTGAGTTATGCAGTGTCATGCCTCGTAAATTGAGGTGTTCGGTTATTTTTATTTGTGACTTTAGCATAAGCCGAGAATAGAGACAGTCGTTGCCTCCTTGCCGTATTATTCCTATGTGTGCGATTATTACTGTGCGTCAGTGTGCGTGACTTGCCGGTATTGCGTGTAGGCTGCAATATTTTGTTGCATTGCCGGGGCTGTTATCGTGTTCGGCGCTTGACGGGGATGTGGCGGCTTTCGGTGATTATGATGTCGACCTGCACGTCGTGGGGTTCGGTTTCGATGTCTTCATCAATCAGCTGGAAGTCGTATCCTACTCCGATTTTCACGGCGTGTGTCTCGGCAAGCAGGCGATCATAGTAGCCTTTGCCGCGTCCGACGCGGTTGCCATTACGGTCGTAGGCGATGCCGGGCACTACCATCAGTTCTATCTCGCTGATGTCGGTGACGTCGTTGCCGGTGGGTTCCTCGATGTTGAATGCCCCTATGTGCAGGCGTGTGCTGTCGTAGGGTAGGATGTCGAGGTTGACGCCGTTGACTCTCGGCAGGAAGAATTGTTTGCGTGAGTGCCATCGGTCGAGGAATGCGCGTGTCGACAGTTCGTCGGGCAGCGAATGGTAAAGTAAAATTTTGTCGGCAAGCATGAATGCGGCGCTGTGTTCCAGCTGTGTGAATACTTTGTCGGCGGCTTCGAGGGCTTCGCTGTCGGTAAGCATGCATTTGCGCGCTTTTATTTTGCGCCTTATATCCTCTTTTTTCATCGTCTATGGCATTTTAAGCTGAGATGCCGTATCAGCTTGGTTTCTATTGTTTGACCACTGTTTCTGCCGCTTCTTTGCTGTCGGCTGTAATGGGGAAATCGGCTTTTCCCGCACGCAGTTGCTCGATGGCTGACATTACGGTGGTGTCCATCAGGTTGGTGATTTCGTAATAGGCGCTCAATCCGAGAATGTCGCGGGCAATCAGTGCTTTCAGTTGATTAACAATCAACGGTGCGGAATTGTTGATGTAGGACCACTGTGTGTTGATGCCGTGCGCTTTGGTGAATTTGACGAACTGCTGTATGAGCTGAAGGTCGGATGGCAGCATTGACATGAGTTCGTTGACGTCGAATGCTTCTTCGAGTTGGGTGCGGTTGTTGTCGACGTATTCGAGGGAATATTTCTGGAGCAGTCCCTGGTTGAATACGTTGATGTAGTATTTAGTGATGCCGGTGGTGTCGTTTGGCACGAAGATGTCGGGTGTGATTCCGCCTCCGCCGTAGACTGTGCGTCCGTGCATGGTGACGAATTGCTTTGTGTCGTCAAATTTTATGGAGTCGGCTTCGAATGCTTCTCCGCGGGAGTAGCGGTCGAAGAGGTCGTTTTCGTATGATTCTGCATCGGAATAATCCTTTTGTATGCAGCGCCCGGAAGGTGTGTAATAACGTGCTACGGTGAGGCGCACGGCCGAGCCGTCGGGCAGGTCGATCTGGTTTTGCACCAGTCCTTTGCCGAATGAGCGGCGTCCGATTATGAGGCCGCGGTCGTTGTCCTGTATGGCGCCTGCGAAAATTTCGCTTGAACTTGCCGATGTCTCGTCGATGAGCACGGTGATGCGGCTGTCTTTGAATGCGCCGTATCCGTCGCTGACTACTGTCGAGTTTTCCTGTGGGCGACGGCCTTTGGTTTCGACAATCTTTTGTCCGCGGGGGAGAAATTCGTTGGCCATCAGCACTGATGTCTCAAGCAGGCCGCCTGTATTGCCCCGGAGGTCGACGATATAGTCTTTGGCTCCGGCATCGCGAAGTGCGAAGAGTGACTGGAAGAACTCGTCGTAGGTGGTGCGGCCGAATTTGTTGACTCTGATGTAGCCGATGCTGTCGGCTACGATATAGTTGGCGTCGATTGAGGTGACGGATATGTCGCCGCGTGTCACTTCAAACTCTATGGGGGCGGGTGTGCTGTTGCGCTTGACGGTCAGTTTTACGTTTGAGCCGCGCTCTCCGCGCAGCAGTTTGAACACTTCTTCGTTGGTTATGCCGGTGCCTGCTACGTTTTTGCCGTCGACGGCTATGATGCGGTCGCCGGCTTTTATGCCTACGCGTTCGGCGGGTCCTCCGCTTGTGGCTTCAAGCACGTTGATTGTGTCGTTGTTGATTGTGAAATGCACTCCGACACCGCTGAACGAGCCGTCGAGCTCTTCGTTGACCATCTGCAGGTCTTTTGCCGGGATGTAGACTGAATGGGGGTCGAGGCTTGAGAGCAGGTGGGGGAGCGATTTTTCAATCAGGGAGTCGGTGTCGACTACATCGACATATTCGTTGCCTATGAGGTTGAGCAGGTTGCTGAGTTTCTTTTCGCCGTCCGAACGTCCGCCCTGGTCGTGGAGGAGGATGCCGGCGAGGATGCCGCCTACAAATGCCATGGCTGCTACGAGCGGTATCCAGATATATCCTTTTGTGAGTCTCTTCATTAATTATAGTATTATGGAAATTGTACCTTCCCTTTTCGTTATTCTCGTATTTCGGGTTCGGTTGCCGGAGGGGTGCCGCATGACACTCCCGGACCGGATGGCGCCGGATTTATTTGCGGCGGGAATGATATTGCTTGATTTACGGTTCCTGTCCGGCTGATATGCTGAGGTGGATGGTCTCGACTCCTGCGCGGCGCAGAAGGTCGATGCCGTCGCATAGCCGGTACATCTCGTCAAATACCACGCGCTTGATGCCTGACTGTATGATGAGTTTGGCGCATTCTATGCATGGTGATGCGGTGACGTAAAGTGTGGCGCCGTCGCTTGAGTTGTTGCTGCGCGCGACTTTGGTTATCGCGTTGGCTTCGGCGTGCAACACGTAGGCTTTTGTGTTGCCGCTTTCATCTTCGCATACATTTTCGAATCCTGAGGGTGTCCCGTTGAATCCGTCGGATATTATCATCGAGTCCTTGACTATGATGGCTCCGACGCGACGTCGGCGGCAATACGAGTTTTCCGCCCATATTTTAGCCATACGCAGGTAGCGGCTGTCAAGTATCTCCTGTTTTTGTTGCTGGTCCATTATTATATTTGCAAATAACGGCACAAAATTACAATATTTTCCAACATCATCTTATACATTATTAAAAAATAATCTTAAGATTCGATTAAATTGTGCAAATTTTGGCTGTATATGAGTGGTTGTGTGCATTTTTTTTCGCGGATAATGGCTTACGTGGGGCCGGGGCGTGTCGGCGTTGTGTTCCGACTGTGTCACGGTTGCTGTCGTGTGGTTGCATGTCTGTTACAAATAGATTACGTATCGAATGCATTCTTATTGCGGAGAACTGTTGCACGCAATGTGCTGGTTTTGTTACAATTGCGTTACTGTGTGACATTTGTATTTGGATAGTAACATATGTTACAAAATCAAATATTATTTTGTAACAAAAATGAAACTGATGAATTTATAAAATAATCTACTGACATATAGAATGTTAAATATTTGAAATATAAAAAATAAAAATTTTTTCAAAAAATAATCTAAAAAATTATTTGCATATCCTCAAATCCGCAACTACGCGCCTAATATGATACAGAAGCGAAAAGAATCT
>CAJLWO010000039.1 GCA_905210435.1 uncultured Bacteroidales bacterium | reverse complement strand
ATCTGCGGTTTTCATGCCACAAATTTAACACTTTTCAAATAAATCATGCACTGGATTTTCTGCTTGAGCCCATATTTCTATGTGATACGTGTCCCCAAAATGAGTTGTTGATGAAACTTAGGATAACTAACGATTTCAAAAAAATCCTTTCACAAGTTGCAGATGTAGCAGATAATTTGCCAACGAAAGACGATATTATCGGAATACCGATTGAACTAATCAAAAAAATAGAATTTGACGATGAGTGTAATTCTTAAAGTGGACGAAAAAGTCCAAAACATAATTTCTCTATTGCCTGAGAATTATTCCGAAAAAGATTTCCTTGAAAAGTTTATCGCGACTTATCCGGATGATTATGGAAAATGTTGGAACCGATACCTTAAAGAGGAGCGCCTGACCAAACCAGGAAAATCTCACCCCATGCAACACCCCGACAAGCATATTACAAATGCGCTAAAATCATACCTAAGCAGAACATCTAAAAAACAACAATTATGAAAAATAAATCAATCAAATTATGGCTATTGCTCACAGCATTATTCTCTTGCATAACAGCAAATGCCTACGACTTCGAGTGCGACGGATTTTTCTATAATGTCATCAATCAGGAGGGAAAGGAGGTTGAAGTTACATATAAAACTACGCATTACAATTCTTATTCAGGTGTTGTAAATATACCTTCGACGACAAGTTACAATGGCGATAATTATGGTGTCACCCGTATTGGGGCGTCAGCCTTTAAAAATTGTACAGGCTTGATTTCAGTGACAATTCCAAATTCAGTGACAAATATTGGAAATGAGGCATTTTACAAATGCACAAATATAAGAAGTTTAACCTTAGGTTCAGGTGTAGCGAGTATTGGAAAATATGCGTTTTCTGATGATTCCTCAATACCAAAAGTAATTTGGTTAGGAAATACACCTCCAGCCGGAAGTTCAGAAGTAGTCGCCAGTATTAATTATGTTTCTAATAATGAATTTTCATTTTCCAACCAGAAAGTGTATCCATTTCTTAGCTCGCGATTTGAAGTCGACAATGTAGTGTATGTTCCTGTCAGTCCGTCAAAACGTACTTGCGATGTAATAGACTGCAATTATGCCCCGACCTCGATGGAAATTACGATTGACAGTATCGTAAAAAACAAGAATATCGAGTTAAAGGTATTAGAGGTCAACAATTATTCTTTTTATGAAAACGGATCAATATCAAAGTTAACAATAAGCAATAGCGGGAATATCGGAAAAAATGCTTTTTACAACTGCGATGCACTGGAATCTGTCGTGGCAAGCAACAACGGAAATATCGGAGACCTCGCATTTTATAACTGCGATGCACTGGAATCTGTCGTGGCAAGCAACAACGGAAATATCGGAGACCTCGCATTTTATAACTGCGATGCACTGGAATCTGTCGTGGCAAGCAACAACGGAAATATCGGAGACCTCGCATTTTATAACTGCGATGCACTGGAATCTGTCGTGGCAAGCAACAACGGAAATATCGGAGACCGCGCATTTTATAACTGCGATGCACTGATATCTGTCGTGGCAAGCAACAACGGAAATATCGGAGACAACGCATTCTATAGCTGCAACGCACTTCTAACCGCAGATTTATCTAACTCAGGCTCTATTTACAGCGAAGCATTTTGTGGTTGTAATTCGTTGAAAACAGCCTTATTGAATATCAATGGATATATAGGCTGGGAATCCTTCTACGATTGCGAAAACTTAAACGTAGTAACTATTGGTAATCAAGTTTCAGAAATTAGAAATTATGCTTTCTCCGGATGTCGTTTACTGCCGGAGATAAATTTACCGGATAATATTACAAGTTTAGGAGAAGATGCTTTTTCAGGGTGTAGTTCACTAAAAGATGTTATAATAGGGTGTGGAATCCGCTCTTTACCTTATTCTGTCTTTTCAGACTGCTCATCTCTGCCTTCAATATTCATTCCTGCTAATATTCAGTCCATAGAGAATTATGCATTCAGAGGCTGTACGAGTTTAGCAGATGTCACATTTGAGCAGAATCTACGACCCCAAACATTCCCTGATTGGACTTCAACCAATCATGCTCATAGTTCCTCCTCATCGCATGAATATTTGATTGATGTTCAAGCCGGAGATGTATTATCGGCTGAGATATGGTCTGATAGTGAAGCATATGATGACAAACTGACCGTTTATTTAAACGGAACTTCTATTGCCACCATAAGTGGCACGGGAGTATCACAAACAATTACTAAGACTTTTTCAAGTGCACAAACAGTATCTTTGAAAGTTAAATATACAAAAAATGGGGCATTTAGTTACGGTAAAGATGAAGCAGGAATCCGTAATCTCGCACTTAATGACCCAACTTTGCCAATTGCTCTAGGTAGTAATGGTACATCGCCTTTGTTCTCGAACTGTCCGTTAGATGAGGTGGTTATCGGACGGAAGTTGTCTTATAAGACATCGTCTAATTACGGTTATTCGCCTTTTTATCGGAATACTTCGCTGAGGTCGGTGAAGATTAGTAATATTGAGGATACAATTTATGATAATGAGTTTTACGGGTGCTCGAATTTGCAGGAATTTGAGTGTGGTGACGGTGTGACGTCAATCGGTAATTGGGCGTTTTCTGGATGCTCGGCATTGAAGTCTTATCTTTCGGGAACGAGTGTTGGAAGCATCGGACAGGAGGCTTTTTCCGATTGTACTGCGATGACATCTTTTACCACGAATGCCGCAGTACCGCCGGTATGCGGAAATCAGGCGCTTGATGATATCAACAAATGGGAGTGCACGCTGCATGTACCGCAAGAGAGCATCGATGATTATCAGGCCGCGGAGCAATGGAAGGAGTTTTTCTTTATAGAGGCATCGGGCGTAGAGGACGTGATTGCCGACAATGAGGATTATTCGGAGTGCCCTGTGGAGATATATAATCTGTCGGGCAACAAGGTGGGGAGTTCGAAGGAGAGTCTTTCACCGGGAATTTATATCATGCGTCAAGGCCACAAGGTGGAGAAAATCATGATACAGTAAGTTTGCGCACTTATTGTTATCGGGAGGCTGAGTCGGTATGGACGCAGCCTCCTTTTTTTAATCGGCGGCCTCCGGGCGCCTTTGGACTATGGTTTTGTTATCCCCCGCACGCCTACGTTGCACTTCGGCGTGCGGGGTTACTGCTAAATCGGCGACCTCCGGGCGCCCCGTGGTAACTTGCAGTGTGTAAGAATAATACCACGGGGGCGAGACGCCCCCGCCCCATTCAACTCAGTTAAGTAAACAGCTACGGGTGCAACCATACAGGTCGGGGAATCATATTTAGTAAGTTGCGGAGGATGTGTAGACGGGGGATAATTTTTTGTAATGAAAGGAAAAGCGCACCCATACGGATGCGCTTTTGTATCTTTTGTATGATGTAGTACTTGATTCAGCAGATGGGTATCGGTTGCATGGTGGCAATATCGAGCTTTACTTCCATGCCAAGTGCAGAGAATATTCTGCGAAGAGTTGACAGCCGGAGGTTCACACCACGCTCAATGCTACATATTCTTGCCCGCTGGACTCCGATACGTTCACCGAGCTGTTCTTGTGTAAGATTCTGCGCCTCGCGAGCCCTACGGATTGCAAGCCCAACAAGATAGTCATCTACTTTGGCATCGAACTCGTCCCTTGCAGGGGAACCTTTCTTACCGAGAGTAATGTCAAGCATCTCTTCCTGACTGTAAATTTTCATCTTGCTCATATCATTGTCATTTTTCTTGTTCGTAATAAGCCTTCATTATAGCTTCTGCCTTCTTAATCTCTTTACCCGGAGTTTTTTGAGTCTTTTTCTCCAATCCATGTGTAGCTACTACCATCGCTCTTCTTTCTTTATCCCAAAAAGCGAACAGACGATATGCCATACCATTGTATCTTGTACGGAATTCCCATATATCATTTGTCAAATTTTTGAACAATTCAGGGTCATTCTCAAATTGTGCAATTTTGATATTATAAAGCACCTTAGCTTGAGCTTTTTCAGGAAGGGACTGAAGAAACGCCTTTGCTTATTCAAGATAGTATACTTCAAACCGTGGCTTTATTTCCATTTCCGATTTAGGCATTATTTGATAATGCAAATATAACGATTTGTTTTGGTATAACAAAACATTCAATCGAAAAGTTTCAACGTTCAGTTGCTTACTGCATATATTTTTTTGTTTTTTAATGCGGCGTCGGTGATATTTGTATGATTTTGGTGCGGAATTAAATTATTTTTTTCTATCTTTGCTTAATTAAACTATCAGTAACTGTTGGAAGTTAATTTGAGCAGTTACTTATCAGGCACTTAGCACATAGCACTACAATCATCATTTCTTGACATCATGGATGACCACAAAACCTTACACCTTATAGCTGACACCGGCATTCAATTCATTACGAACGAAGTGGAGTTCAACGCATCGGAGCCGCTTACGCTTAAGAGCGGGCGCATGCTGCGATATTCGTTTGTGGAGAATGTCGACCCGTTTGACGGGCATATCAGTTTCGACCTGCTGTTCAACCATATCGACGGCAACTGCTGGATACCTGTCAAGCAGCTGCGCAACGAGGGGTATATCTCGCTCCACCAAAACGGCAGCGAGGAGCTTGACGAGACGGGCGTGCCGCGCATGCGCGACGATGTGTCGACAGCGCTGCTCGAATCGTACGCCGACGAGGATGACTCGATAATCAACATAAACACGTTCGAGAGTTTCAGGGTGAAAAATCCGGCGAATCCGGCCGACAAGCTGCCGGCTTTCGAACTGCTGCTTGACAAATGGCTGCCGATGCCGATGTTTGAGACCGACCCGTCGGGTGCCACGATGGGTGTGCCTATGGGATGGTGCCGCGTGATGATACGCCGCACGGGTGAAGGCGCGGTGAAAGGTGCGTCGAGATACAGCCTGACGTGGGCATTTGACACGCATTTGGCCGAAAACCCGCTGTCGACTTATTTCCCCTATTTCTTCGACGAGACGGAGAAGAAGAAAAATTTCGCGCTGTGCGACAAGCCCGACGTGCTATTTAATTTCCTCTCCATCCAGGAGGAGCAGAATGCCGTATCGCAATACGTGGCGTCGCTTCTCAACATCGACCCGTCGAAGCTAAACCACCACAGATACAAATTCATCGCCTACTATATCTACCTGATCAATTTCCTGCGTCTGAGCGGGGCGGCGCCCAAGGTGACGCTGTACAACCCGACGGAGGGGGATGTGAATGTCGACATGGTGCTCGACATCGGCAATTCGCGCACGTGCGGCGTGCTGTTTGAGGACGGCGATTTCACCCGCTCGGTGATGCTTGAGCTGCGCAACCTTACGTCGCCGTGGATCACGTACAAGAATCCGTTTGACATGCGCCTCGTGTTCCGCCGCGCCGATTTCGGCAACGACCTGATACTGCCGGAGGAGGCGTTCAACTGGAAGAGCATAGTCCGTGTAGGCGAGGAGGCGCGCACACTCGTGTACCACTCGATAGAGGACAGCGGCATCGCCGAGCGCGCCAACAACTATTCATCGCCCAAGCGCTATCTCTGGGACAGGAAGAAGTCGCAGGCACGCTGGGAATTTCTCGTCACCGACACCGACCCGTTCAACATACGGCAATCGCCCAACATCTTCCTGGAGAATTTCACCGACATGTTCGATGAGCGCGGCATATTCAAGGAGAAGGCCGACACGGTCAACATATTCGACATGGCGCCGGAGGATACCAATTCCGACTGCCACTATTCGCGTTCGTCGATGATGACATTCGTGATGGTGGAGGTGCTTCAGCAAGCCATCGCGCAGATCAACTCGCCGGCGTTCCGCGCCAAGCACGGCCGCATCGACTGTCGCCGCCGGTTGCGCAACGTGGTCATCACCTGCCCTACCGCCATGCCGCGCACCGAGCAGATAACGCTGCGCCAAAGCATGGTCGACGCACAGAAAGCGATGCTGCGCTGCAACCCGTCGCTCACACCGATAAACGTAATCCCGTCGCCCGAAGCGCTCAAAATCACCGACGACTACGACATGAGCGACAAACGCCAATGGAGCTACGACGAGGCTTCGGCATGCCAGTTGGTATATCTCTACGCCGAGATAGCACAGCGCTACAACGGCAAGATAGATAAATTTTTCGAGGCCAAGGGGCACAGCCGCCGCGAGTTCGCCGAGGAGGGCTACGAGCACAATTCGCTCACTATCGGTTCGATAGACATAGGTGCGGGCACTACCGACATCATGATATGCTCCTATAAATATGAAGGCGAGGAGCAAAGTTCAATCATACCGGTGCCGCATTTCTACGACAGTTTCTATGTGGCCGGCGACGACATACTGCGCACGATAGTACAGCGCTATGTCATCGAGGGGCCGGAGACAGGCATACCGTTCATGGGAAGCATACACAGCGCGCTGCTCGCCCGCCTTACGGCGATGAGCGACGAGGAGCTGCGGGCGCTACCGTGCACGAAGTCGAAATATACCGACGTGTACCGCACATACGTGGAGGACATCGTCGGATGCCACTCGCCGGAGCGCCGCGAGGAGCGGATACGCTACTTCGCCTCGGTGCTGCTGCGCGACTTCTTCGGTTATGACAGCGCGATGATGTCGTTCAAGGACCGTCAGGCCCGCGTGGATTTCAACACGCAGATTTCGGTGCCGATAGCACGCAAGATGATGGATCTGCTGCGACGCAAATTCCCGTCGCGGGTATATGGCTACGAGGAGATTTTCTCCGACCTGAAACCCTCCGACCATCTGCTCAACCACTTTGCCAACCATTTCGGATTCCGCTTCGAGGAGCTGTCGTGGCGCTACGACCCCGAGGAGATAGGCTCGATGGTGCGCGCAACGATGGAACCGCTGATGAAGCAGCTGTCGATACTGCTCTACGCCTACAAGTGCGACATACTCGTGATGGCCGGACGTCCGACCACAATCGACGCGATACCGGAGCTTTTCATCAAATACTACCCGATGTCGCCCGACCGCATCATCTGCCTGAACGACTACCGCGTGGGCACATGGTATCCGTTTGCCGACGGACAGGGATACTTCTACGACCAGAAATCGGTAGTGGCCGTGGGCGCTATGGTAGGATACATGGCGTCGACCACCGGATTCAACGGCATGCGCATCGACTTCAAGGAGATGATACGGCGCATGAAGCCGACGGCCAACTTCATCGGTTTCTATGACGACAAGACGCAGCAGGTGAAAAAATCGCTGCTTCTGCCCGACAAGTCGAACGCATCGACGACCATAGGGTCGTTCCCGGTATTCCTCGGGTGCAAGCAGTTTGACTCGCCGCTCTATCAGGCACGTCCGCTCTACGGGCTGTATTTCAACGGCAAGCACCACGAGCCGGTGCGCATCACGCTGACACGCTCCTACCAGGAGGACCGCGAGGTGGTCGAGATAGAGGAGATAACCGACATACAGGGCAACACCCTCCCGAAATCGACCATCGAGATAGTGCAGCAGTCGATTGTAGCCGACGGCAAGCACTGGCTGGACAAAGGCGAATTCGAGCTCTCATTAAAATAACAAGCAGCATCAGGCATCATCATGAAAAAATCGATACAGACCCAGATAAACAATATAAACGACGCCTTGGCGTGGCTCAAGGTGAACAAACCGGACCAGTATGAGCAGCGTTTCCTGCAATTGGTCAGCGAACGCTGCCGTCTGCGCAAACTTGCGGCCACCGAACTGGAAAATCCCGCGATAGCAGCCTACGGAGAGAGCCAGAAGGGAAAATCGTACGTCATAACCAATCTGCTGAGCGACAACGGCAAGCCGTTCACCGTCACCGCGCCCGACCGCGAATATGACTTCGTGAAGGAAATCAACCCCATCACCAACAACGTGGAGGCTACCGGAGTCGTGACACGTTTCACCACTTTCGCCAACGAACCGGCACGGTACAACGCGCAGTATCCCGTACTTATCAAGCTGCTCGGCATGAGCGAAATAGCTACGATACTCTGCGACGGATACCACAGCGACATAACCGACTACCAAAGCTATTCCGACACCGAGCTTAAGGACATATCGACCGAAATATACGAGGCTTATAAGGAGCGCCCGGCGCTCACCAACCCCGTGGTGGTCGAGGACGACATACTCGACATGAAGTATTACCTGCAGCGGTGCACCGGCGGCAGCACCCAGTCGCTCATACGCTCGCCCTATTTCGAGCGCGTGGCGCTGATAGCACGCCGTGTGGAGGCATCGGAGTGGAGCAGGATATTCGCTCCGCTGTGGCACCGCAACCCGACGCTGACCAACCTGTTCCAGCGGCTTAGCGAAGCGCTGCGCAACCTCAACTATGCAAAGACGGTGTATCTGCCTATCGACGCGGTGCTCAACACCAACCAGACGCTGATGTCGGTGCAGCGCATCAACGAGCTCGGCAACAAGGAGAAGACCGAGGATGCGGCGTTCACACGTGTGCTCATAGCGGAGCCCAACGGCGGCAACCGCGTGATAGACCGCTACGACAAGAGCGAGCTGTCGGCACTGTGCGCCGAGGCGGTATTCAAGGTCGAGGAGCGTTTTCTCGACTCCGAGCTGTCATACGACATGACGATGATTACCGACCCCGCTGTCAGGGGGATGCTTTCCGCCGGACCGTTCAAGAAAGACATAATACGCCATACCGACCTTCTCGACTTCCCCGGAGCACGCGCACGCAACCAGCTCAAGGAGGAAAATCTCGACAAGACCGACGCCAAGAGCGCGATGACGAATGACGCCAACGTGTATCTGCGCGGAAAGGTGGCCTATCTGTTCAACCGTTACAGCGACAGCGGCCTCATCAACATACTGCTGTTCTGCCACGACAACGCACAGCGCAACGACGACACATTATATATAACGATAGAGAACTGGGTGAAACAGTACGTGGGCGACTCGGCTCAGCAACGCGCGCGCACGCTGAAGTTGACCGGCGGCGTGTCGCCGTTCTTCCTCATCGCCACGAAGTTCAACATCGACATGACGATGGCCGACGCCAACGCCGACGATGTGGCCAACTCGCGCACGGCCATCGACCAGCGCTGGGCCGACCGCTTCAATATCGTGCTGTACAAGGAGGTAATCCACGGCAACGACGCCGAGTGGTTCAAAAACTGGGTTGCCGAAGGGGAGACATTCAAAAACACCTACCTGCTGCGCGACTACAAATATTCCGGCGACACCGGCAAAGGCAACAATCTCTACACCGGATTCCGCGAGACGGGACGCGAGCAGAAACCCGCTATGGATGCAGTGTACTACGACAGGATGCGCACGTCGTTTATCGAAAGCCCGCACACGCGCAAATTTTTCGCCAATCCGGCATGCTCGTGGGATGTGGCCGCCACGCAGAACAATGACGGCGCCCTCTATCTCTTCCAGCAGCTTGCCATCGCTGCCGCCAACATGGAGGTGACGCGCCGCGAACTGACGGCAACAGCGCTCAAAAACATAGGCAAATCGCTCCACGACATACTCAAAGGCTACTACCACGCCAACGACGCGGCCGCACAGCTGCTCCAGGACATGAACCAGGCATGCGCCATACGCCGCGAGCTGATATTCGCCTGCAACCGCGACAGTTATTTCTTCGGCCGCATGATACGCGAGCTCCAGATTACCGAGAAGGAACTTTACAACAGCATCTACGACCTCGTGAACTCCTCGGAGATGAACGACTCGCGCAATGACTCGCGCAACTACGAGATAATACGCAAGGATATAGGCCGACGCCTCGACCGGTGCACTACCGACGACATGAAATGGGAGTGCGTGATGATGGGCTACAACCTGCCTGACCGCGAGGCTGCCGAGGCATTCCTCGCCGACAAGGGCGTGGACGCGGCCAAACTCTTCGCCGGCAACTTCAAGCGCAAGACCAATTCGGCGATAATAGCCGAAAACGTATACAACACCTGGAAAGAGTCAATCAAAAAGCCGGAGTCAATCAACAAACTGTGCGACAACGGAGCATTCGACCCTATCGAGATGTCGGCGCTTGTAGACAACATCGAGCTGACGGCCCGCAAACTGCGTCTGGAGGAGACTCTCGACAAAGTCATCGAGGAGCATGTCAAGGTAATGAACGTAAGCGGCATCAACCTGAGCCTCATCGCCGACCTCATGGCTTCGAAAATCAACGATTTCATCAGCGATTTAGGCTACGGACAGCGCACCGACGAGGAACGCGCCGCCGCCAACCGCCTTGTCGACGAGAACCCGATGAAATTCGATCCGCTGGAATATATCACGCACGACCATCCGGAAAATTATACGCAGGAGGAACTGACCGACATGTTCGACCAGCTGATCGACCGTCCGGACGGAGTGACGCAGGCATTCGAGAACAACTATTTCAAATGGATAGAGTTCATGATTGTATCATTCCTGCTCAAAGGCCAGATAATAGACTACGACATCGAAGCCAACAAACGCATAGGCCAGCTGATAGAACAAATCATAAAATAAAAGGGAGCGGCGGCACACACGAATCACGTATAACGGCAGAATTTAAGCATAATCAACCGAAGCGTACCGCAGCACCGGCCATAACCGACGAAACAACAACACAAAAGAGATAACAAAATGAAACGAATTCAAATCGAGAACGGAAGCAACGGACAGGAGCGCAATTCACGCACTCCATTGGGAGGCCTGATATGGCGCTATTTATTGTTTCTTGCCCTTTTATTCTGTTTTCTGTTATTGCTCAAATGGCTCATCGCCCAGCCGAAATCAGGCAGTCACGATTCTGACGCGATAGACATACTGCACGACAATCATTATTTTGAGCATCTCGATGACGATGATATAAACCGACAGGTCATACGTATACCCGACTACTATGACAACGACAGTATCAATACTATCGACGAGCGTTTCTACAAAGAAAATCCCGAACTGAGGGAGATACTGGAGGAGGACCTTCCCGGCACCGGCGGCAATTTCATTAATCCGATACCGGAACTCCCCCGCCCCGAAGATAATTATATCCGTCCGGTTAATCCGGAGGATTTAATCATTCCGGAGGATGACCCGTACAAGCAGATTGACGGCACGAAGATTGACGTAATACTCGAGGACATATCGGAGAGCAATTTCAACAACTTCGCGCGCCGGCTCAAGCAGCTCTACCCCGGCGACAACGTCAGGATAGACTACTACAATCCGGAAGCCGGACTGATACAGATCAAGGTGGCACCCAACGAGCGCGAGAATGTGAAGGAGAACATACGCGGCAATATCACGGATATAAAATACAAACTGTTTGACGACGTGATATTCAACCAGACGGCGTCGGGAGCATCCTCCTACAACGACCCGGCGTTCAAGAACCAGCGCCAGAGCTGGCACTTCGCGCCGATACAGGCATATGAGGCATGGGATATAACCAAGGGCTCCGACGACATCACGGTAGCCGTAATCGACAGCTATATCGACATCACGCATCCCGAGCTGAAGGGACGCATTGTCAAGCCGTACAGCGTGGAGCGCAAATCGCGCAACGTATTGCCGCCGGCACGTCCCTATTCGTTCGAACGCGACGAGGACGCACTGATATTCCACGGCACGCACGTGGCCGCACTTGCCGTCGGGGCGCTCAACAACAACGCCGGCGCGGCCGGACTCGCCCCCAACTGCAAGCTAATGCCAATATCGCTCGGCGGCGACATGAGTTCGGTAGCCATACTCGAAGGCATGCTCTACGCCATCAACCAGGGCGCCGACGTGATAAACCTGTCGATAGCGACATTATTTCCCGACGGGGTCGACAGGACGCCCGTCAACGAACAGATGGAATATATCAGGAACACCGGCAAATATCAGGAGGATGTATGGAACTATGTGTTTGACTTAGCCGACAGGAAGAACTGCACGATAGTATGGGCCGCAGGCAACTGCAACGTGATTTCGGGTATGGACGAGACCAAACGCGGAGAGAATACCATCAGGGTAAGTGCCGTAGGGCCCGACCTGAAGAAAGCGAATTTCAGCAATTACGGCAACTACGCTTCGCAGGGTGTCAATTATTCCGACGTATCGGCTCCCGGTGTCGACATCTACAGCGCAGGGCCGGCCAACGGCTATGGATTCTGCCCCGGCACCTCGATGGCAGCCCCGATAGTGACCGGCGCCGTGGCGCTCATGAAATCGGTCAACCCCAATCTTACCAACCGCCAGATTATCGACATACTCAATAAAACGGGCAAGACCGTTGACCGCGACGGGCACATAGGCAAACTGATACAGGTGCGCGATGCCCTTGTCGAAGCAGGCGCCACCGTGGCCAACTATGACAGAATCAAGGAGGACCCCAACAGCATAAAGGGTATGTGGCAGACGACCGAGGAACGAATAGTGACCGACTCGGCGACCGGCGAACCGACAGGCGAGATGACGCACATATTCCTGAAGTTCAACAATATCAGCAGCGGTACGATATACTACCGCACCGACGGCGGATGCACATACAGCGCACCGTTCAGGAGCGAACTTAACAACGACAAATTAGTTATCAGACAGCAGGGCGAAGCTAAGTCACCGACATGCGCCAACCCGTTTGTTGAAGTCACGATAGAGTGCACCCGCGGCGAAAACGGAATGCTCAAATGCCGGTCGTTCTATAACGGTAAGTCGCACAATGATTTCTATTTTCTCGTGAGGAGCGATGCCAAGTTCTGAGCGTATTCAAAGACATAATCCAGAAACCAATCAATCAGAGTTATAAATCTATGGCAAACAACAGAAAAAGCCGCATAGGATTAGGGAATATCATTTCCATTGCCGGTCTGGCATTACTTGGATTTTTCACATTCATGGGAGCGCTGATGCTGACATCGGGCAATATCGGAGCTTCAGCAGGAATAGCCGCCGGAGCGGTAATCATACTGAGTCTGCTGCTCAGTGCGGCCATCTACTGCAAGAAGGCCGACACCGATTTTTCGCGATGGAAGAAGGTGGAGATAGCCGCGCTGGTGATATTTGCCGCAGCGGCAGTGTTTCCGGCAAAATATGTGATGCACTTTTTCAACGTAATGTCGGAAAAGGACGCGTTGCAGAAAGCGGCACTGGCCGATGCGGAAAATCTGCGCGGCATGTTCAGGACTTATGAGGAAGCCGAACGTTCGGCCCTCGCCGTGACGACAACCGGACTGCAGAATGCATTCGGAGAGGAGAGCGACCTGAACGTGAAGGAGTATTTTGCAGCGGCCGCCATCAGCAACTACGGCGACATCGACACGTGGATGCTCAACGAGCGCCGTCTGCTGCTCGGCGACACCGGAGCCGAGGGAACAGCTCCCTATCTTACCTACAAGCACAATGCCGACTCGCTGATAGGCGACTGGCTGACCGACGTCAAAGTATGGGATGTGATGGCAGTAGGCCGTCAGTCGAAAGTGCCCGGCGAACTGTCGCCGGCCATTGCGAGCGATCTCAACAAACGCTCGCAATCGGGCAAACTGCCTGTAATAGTGTATCAGGACGGCAATTATGTGATAAGCAATGCCAACCAGACGGTGTCAATAGCCGAACCGGAACTCACATTCGAGAAAAGCATAACCACCCCCGGCGCGCTTAACGCAATCAGTCTGGTAATATACATCCTCATAGTAGCTCTTATCGCGGTACAATACGTGATGACGCCGAGATCGGAGAAAACCGAAATCGGAGAAGGCGAAAGCATCGCCGAATATGAAGGCGTCAACAAACTGTGAGCTACTGCCGGGATTCATGCAATCCTGATTATTCCGAGCAGTTATCTAACGTTATATCATCAAATACTACCACCGAACAATCAATCTACAACAACTCAACCATCCGAATCATATGGCACTCACTGAGCAACAGGTGAACATGGTGATGTCGCAAAGCGTCGACCAGATAAAGAAATATATAGCACAGGGGCTAATACAGTTTCCCCAGGACCTGGCGAAATTCAAGGACAGCCCGAAATACAAAGCTATTGAAAAAGAACTTACCAGCATGCCGAGCCACGAAGCGACCGAACGCTGGAAAGAGATTGAGGCACTTCCGTCTGACGACTGCACATCACTGGCCTTCGCCCTCAACGAATTCATATCACGCTATGCTTCCTATCCCGGCAACGGGGAGCTGATAGAGCAGGCACGCCGGCGGCTATCATCACTCACCGCCGAAGTAGAGCGAAACGACTGGGAAGCGGTGGACCGCAACTCAATAACCTCGCTTCTGACGCATCGCCGCAAATATCCGACGACATCGCACGAGACCGATATAGACAATCTCGTATGGGAGCTGACCGACACCGACAATGCCACTTATATCAACCGCTACATACAGGAATTTCCCAACGGACTCCACCGCCTGGAAGCACAGGAGATGCTCGGCGCGCAGGAACTGTGGAAAGGTGTTTCGACCGATGCCGACCTCGTCACCCTGTCGGACTATATACAGGAGGAATGCCTCTCGCCGTTCATACCTAAGGCCACCGAGATGCTTCAGGAGCTGAAACGTGCGGAAATAATAAAAATGCTTGAAAATCCGGGCACATACAAGGTCGATTTCCTCAAACTGCTCATCGACGAGGATATTTTCACAAAAAACGAACTTATCGCCAACGGCGTGTGCACCGAAGGGACTTTCGACATGCTGTATAATTCGCCCGAACTGCCGTCAATCGAGCAGACCGAGAACTCGAATCCTGAGATTGCGAAAGGAGCGACCGACGTGTTCCTGTTCGGCATACCTTCGTCAGGAAAGACATGCGTGCTGATGGGGCTGCTCGGCTCGCGCAACTTCGTCTACGACAACGCCGCATCGGGGCTCGGGGGAACATACGCCGACAATCTCAGCATATACCGCCGCCACAACAAGGCGCCGGGCCGTACTTACGGCAACTTCGTGGCCCAGATACAGGGAATGGTCTACAAGGACAACAGCGAGACCGTCTACCCTATCAACCTCATAGAGATGTCGGGCGAGGAATTTGCGATGAAAATCGCCCTCAATCCCGAAAATCTCGTTGACTTCGAGGATATGGGTACGGGAGCCACAAAGATACTCACGAGCGACAACCGCAAGATAATATTCATCGTAATCGACCCGACAGCCGACGGACTGATAAAGCTGTCGTCGACACTCAAGGACGGCTCACCCATCACCCGTATCGTCGAGCAGGACATCATCATAACCAAAATGGTGAACATGCTTATCAAGAATCCGAAGGTGCTCAAAAACACCAACGCAATCCATTTCATCCTGACTAAATCGGATACGCTGGGTCCGCGTGAGACGCGCGACAAAGTCGCAGTGGAGCGTATCAAGCAGCTCTATGGCAAGACCATCATGACGCTGCGCGACATCTGCAAGACATACTCGATAAACAAATCGACCGACTACCAGCCGTCGCTGTTCACATTCAGCTTAGGCGAGTTCCATGTGGGCGACCTGTTTGAATATGACTCCTACGATGCCGACAAGCTGATGAACATCGTGACCTCGATGGCTCAGGGGCGCAAGGAGAAAGGATTTTTCAACAGCATACAGAAAAAAATGAGCTAAGTCAGCGTGCTGACCGCTTAAAAAAGCATCACCGTACAGATCATAACAGCAAAATATCAATTCAAAATATGGCCATATCATTAAAAATCAAAGGTAACAAACGTACCAACGAGGGAATAGGCAATGACTTGATAAGCATAGGCGACAACCGTTTTCCGGTCACCGACGCCCAGTATCCCGGCACGAAAAGCGCTACGGATTTCATCGTAATACGCCATCTGCACGACAAGAGCATCTACACGATAGTATGCAAGAACGTGACCCCGTGCGACTCCAACCGCGAAGGTACACTCTATATATCGGTATCAGTTCCTGTAAAAGAGCATGTCGAGGGACTGTTCAACATGCTCATCGAACTGCAGAACGCCTACAAGAGCACGTGCATGACGTATGACGGGACAATGTACCACTTCATGTCACGAGAAGATGCGCCGCAGACATTTGCAGAAATATTGAGCCGCCACAAGGTGGTCAGATACCCCTACAAAGCGGTGGCGACAAGTGACGACCTGTCGGCCGCGGCCTATCTGTTCATGAGCCCGGAGCAGATCAGCGACCTTCTCAACGACCCGATGCGCGGTGAGTTCAGCAGATATGGCGAAATAGTTCTCGTGCCTGTGGCCGACCCGTCGCAATATGTGTCGACGATAAACGTTCCCGCCAAGATATGGCGCAGCTACAAGATATATGTCAATGGTCGTCAGACGGGTCAGACACTCTCCGACCCGAACAAAACAGTGACTATAACATTGCCCGAGACAAGCAGCCACGAGGCCGTATCAACCACATTCTCCATATCGCAGGCTCGAGACACCCGTATGCCCGGCATCGCTGTCGACGACGAGGCGCAGATTATCTACCTCAACATGCAGCCCAAGCCGAAGCCTGTCATCGTCACGCCTAAAGAAGAGAGCCATACTGACAATAACTCCGCCCGTAAAAACAGGAATCTATACATAATCATTGCGGTGATAACCGTTGCGGTGCTTGCCGTTCTGGCATACGTGTTGTTCCTTGCGCCGTCAGATGAAAAGGGTAAGGAACCCGACAAAACCGAAATCAACAAAGACGGCGAAGATAATAAAGGCAAAAATGACGGAGTGCAACCGGGTGACAGTGACGTCGACGGAGGTGAAACCAATAACACGGACAATAGTGGTGAGACCAACGGCCATAAAACAGACGGCGAAGGGGAAGTCGGCGAGGAAGAAACCGCGACTGACCCGTCGGAAAAACTTCTTGACCAGGAAGACAACGGCAAAGATCCCGCAGAAGAGCTCAAACAGGTTTACAATTCTGACAGAAATAAAATCAACCAGGCCGAAAACCTCAGTTTTAATAATTTTGACAAATTATACCGTCGTCATACCAATTTCGACAAACAGGAAGGATATAGCGAATACAGACTGAAAGTTTTGCTTATCAAGGACGTTGTCGATTATATCAGAGGGCTGAATAAAGACACGGCAACTTCAGAATACTCAAATAAAATCAAAGAGTTCATGAATAGGGCCGACAAACTTGGCCTCAAAGGCCTGAAAGCCAAGCTAAATCAGCGTATAAATCCAATAAGCAACGCGGGGAGGACAAAAGAAAACAACCGCAGTTTCTAACCAACGACTTACAATAACTCTCAATCCGTATATAATATGAAATTACTGAAACAGATATTGATATTCTTAGTGTTCACGGGCGCTATCTACGGCATATTCACACTTGTCACCAAGCAGAAGGAGGTGGTCAATACAGCAGCATTGTCGTCGGGCAACCATGAACAGCTCATCAAGGAGATTGACCGCGACTGGAACAGTCTGAGCGACTGGGACGAGGAGACATACAACCGCCACAACACCATGGTGGCGCAAAGTCTCAATGCCGGAATCATCAACGAGCTTGACAGCAAGACGCTCCACGACCGTATCAACAAAGCCGCCTATCAGAAAAGCGTGTCGGCCATGAACCGTGAGTTTGACCGCAAAGACTGTGATGATGCGAAACTCGCACTCAACTACGGTGGACTGCAGACCGTGCTGATGAACGAACGCGGACTTGCCAACAACAGCCAGATTGTAGAGGTAAGCAAGGTATACTCTCTCTATCAGCGTATCATGGCATTCAACAATAAGTCGCTGGCCCTGAGTCCGCGCTACGACAGCGCGAACGACACATGGAACTCATGGACGGGACATCAGGACAGGATATATAAACAGAAGAACGAATTTATCTCCGACCCGATATTCCAGAACCGGCTGAAGGGGATTACAGCCATATGCAGGATATATGACACCGACAGCCGGCTGCAGGAGGCCCGCAGCAAGTTTTATGACAGACTCGGGGATGAAATCTGCGCCTACTTCGACAGCCGCTACGCGCAACTGCCCGATGATACCGACGGCCGGCACACCGACGAACGCAACGCCGAGAAATCGGCGCTCCGCAGCCGCATCACCAACATTCGCGTAGACCTCGCCAACGAGAAATATATCTACTCCGGTCACGACATATTCAGCAGAATGCACCGGATTAACAATAAATTCAACTAAACCGGCGTCAGAATGAAATACGGACTAACAGGCATATTAACGGCCTCGCTGCTGACAATATCGGCAGCAACAGCGGACGCGAATGCGACCACCACCGTGCCGACGGCCGACGACGCCTCGACTGACAGCATCGCCGCCGAGGCCTCTCCGACTGCAGAAGAGAAGTTGGCCGAAGCAAACGCACTGATTGAAAAACTGACAGCCGAGAAAAACGCGTTGAAGAGGGAGGTCAAAACCCTTTCCGACGACAACCTGACGATGCAGGCCGCGCTGACTGCCGCGCTACCATACGCCGAAGCGGGCATAAAGTCGCATCAAAGTTTCAGGGACACGGATTTCGACAGCGCCGACCTCAACGCACTGAAAAGGGAATCGACGGAATTACGCAGTCTCGCACCATATTCCGACGCCATCAAAGCGCAGGCCGACACCATCGACATGTTCATAAGCATAACCGGCATGTACCGCCAAAGCCGCGATTTCGATACGCAGCCTTTCAGCGACAGTCTGATCGGTAATGCCGAAAAAAACATATTCGCCATCATTGACGCGGCCGGCGGAATGCTTACCGGAACCCAGTCAAACCAGATAGACAGTCTCTATAACAGAATCACCGCTTACCGCCAGGCAACAGAGGCTTTTGACCGTCTTATCAAAGATATTGACGCAGCTACCGATTCATTCCGCGACAATCCCAAAGGGGATAACCTCGCCAAAATGGAGATAGCCAACGTAACGGAGCAGAATGCCGCCAACATTCAGGCCATACAGCAGTTCCGCTATCTCGCCTCGCTCTATGACCGGTATAGCAAGGAGCTTGACAAGACTCCGCGAAGCCGCACGGAAGATATACGCAGGGAAATAGGCCTCATGCTCGGTGATGACAATGCAGATGCCGGCTACAATGATAACGAGGCCACTGATAACAATTAAAATAACAAGACCCCAAAACAACTCCGACAATGAGAGTACAAATCCACTATAACGAACTGCGACCGCTCATCAAAGAGGGTTACGAGAAAGTGTACGACGCAATGAGCCGCCTCCTTGCGCCTGAAGAGATGATATTCGCCAAATGGGAGGCAGGCTTCGGCGGCATACTCCAGTGGACATTGCCCAACGACTACACATGGCGCAACTTCACGCAGGCCGACAATTATGACAAACAGGCCGTAATAACCGAGTTCATGCGCCTGAAGGCCATAGGGGAGAAAAAACTCGGCACCAACGAGCGGCTCAAGCAGGCCGTCTACTCCATCCCGTCGGAGGCAAGCGTGTATTACACCGTCACGCCCGACGGCCAATATCACGTGATGCTTACCGCATGGGGCTACAGTTTCCCCACGCAGGCACCGCTGACCGACATAAGCTGGCAGCTTCCCGCCGAAAGCCAGGACACGACAGTACGTTTCATCGAGAACGGCAAGCCGATGGTAAATCTGCCGTTCGACATCCACCGCAACGGCACAGTGCTTCACCATCAGCTCGACGGTAAAGGTGAGAAATATTTCGGCAAACTCACTCCGGGCTCGGAACTTTATATCGAAGTTCCGTCGTTCAGCCGCAGGCTGACGCTGACAGTAGTCTCCGGCCAGACCGTGTACACATTCGACATGACGACAGCCGAACCGCGCAAACCGCATATCGCTGCCGACAGGCCGGAAGTTCCCGAAACACCCGAGGAGAAGACCGGGGAGGAGGAAGAGATAATCTGTGGAGAGCGTACGCTCAAGATACAGTTCATCGGCTGCGACGGCAAACCGATAACCGGCCGCACAGCCACCCTCACCCAGAACAGAGGAAAACAGACCGAGGTCACTACCGACGACACAGGCTGCGTATATCTTGCCGGCAACGATTTCGCCGACGGAAGCGCCGTCAAGTCACATATCAACGATGCTCCGGAACAGCCCGTCTACGCCGACGCCGACATCGTAATCGAGCCCGGCGAGGACGAATATGCCGTCGTTTACACCGAACGCAGGAGCACATCGAGTCCGTGGCTCGCGCTTATTCTCGGTATACTTGCCGCCGGACTGGCAGCACTGACCATCTGGGGCGCCGTAGTCACCGACATCGACTAATTTTATGATTAAACATTTATACCGCACACTATCGACATTATGGAAGCTCTTCTTATAGTCACAGGAATATTAAGCATCTACGCGTTCATACTCAACGGCGCGGAAAAAATGCGCGTGAAGTCGGGCAAAAGCCATTATCCTACCGCACTAATGGCAATTACCGGCGTGATAGCCCCGTTCGGCTCACTTATGGGAATGCTGCTGTTCGGCAACAGGCTCAAAAACACCCTGCTGGTGATACTCGTACCTCTCATGCTCATCGCTTTCACTCTCGGAGTCTACCTGCTCAGAGACGCATTTGTATAAATATTCAGAGGATATAGATATTCAGAAGACACGTCCGGATTATAGTGTTAATTATCAGTGTAGGGCTGCCCCCCGGTGCAGCCGAAACAGATGCTGTGGAGGGATTTCAACAGCGGCTGCACCGGGGTGCAGCCCTACAATCCGTTAGTAACCAATAAGTCTGTATCGCTGAATAGTTTATCTCCATATAATTTTTGTAAAAAATGATAAAACGACTTCCGGCTATACTTGCCTGCACGGGCTGTCTCCTTGTCATACAGGCCGAGGCACGCACCGTCGAGGTAAAACTTATCGAGACCTCCGACGTGCATGGAAATTACTATCCTGAAGATTTCATAAACCGAACGCCCGCCAAAGGGTCGCTGGCGCGCGTATGCAGCTATGTCGACTCGGTGCGCGGCGCTATGGGCGACGGCCATGTGGTGCTTCTCGACAACGGCGACATACTGCAGGGACAGCCTACGGTCTACTACTACAACTACATCGACACGGCGGCAGTGCATATTGCGTCGCAGATGACGGACTTCATGGGATATGACGCCGGGACAATCGGCAACCACGACGTGGAGACGGGCCACAAGGTGTACGACCGCTGGATTGCGCAGAAAAAGTCGCCCACACTCGGCGCCAATGTGGTATGCGCAGAAACAGGCGAACCGTATCTCGCGCCCTACACCGTCATAGAGCGCGACGGCGTGCGCATAGCCGTAATCGGACTGCTCACCCCCGCCATCCCGGGCTGGCTCCCCGAAAACCTGTGGAGCGGACTGCGTTTCGACGACATGGAATCGACCGCATCAAAGTGGGTGAAGCACGTAAAGGAAACGGAACGTCCCGACCTCACCGTCGGGCTTTTCCACTCCGGACGGGATTCCACCAAGACTACGGGCAATACGGTGGAGAACGCATCGCTGCTCGTGGCAAAGCACGTGCCGGGATTTGACATCGTCATGATGGGTCACGACCACTCCCCCTTCAACGAAACGATAACCAATGACGCCGGAGAAAAAGTCGTTGTAGTCAACCCGGCCAACAACGCCAACAGAGTCGCCGCAGTCACGGCTACATTCGACGTGGCTGACGACGGGAATGTCACCCTCCTCTCCCTCTCACCGCAACTCGAGGATATGGACCGCTTTGCTCCCGACCCGGCATTCATGAGCCGGTTCGCACCGGAGCGCCGGGAGGTGGAGAAATTCGTATCGCGGCGCATAGGCCACATCGATTCGACAATGAGCACACGCGACGCCTATTTCGGGCCGTCGGCGTTCATCGACCTCATACACCGACTTCAGCTCGCGATATCGGGTGCCGACATATCATTCGCCGCACCGCTCTCGTTTGACGCCACGATAGCCGAAGGCGACATTCACGTAAGCGACATGTTCAACCTCTACAAATATGAGAACATGCTCTACACGATGGCTCTTACGGGACGCGAAATAAAGGATTACCTGGAGATGTCGTATGACTTGTGGACCAACACCATGCAATCGCCCGACGACCATCTGCTGCGCCTGCGCGACAATGGCGGCAGCGACGACATGACACATACCGGATTCCGCTATCCGTCGTACAATTTCGACTCAGCCGCAGGAATCAACTACACCGTCGACGTGACCAAGCCACGCGGTGAGAAAATCACAATCCTGTCGATGGCCGACGGCAGCGCTTTCGACCCCGACGCAACATACAAAGTAGCCGCCAACTCCTACCGCGGCAACGGCGGCGGCAACCTGCTCACGCAGGGCGCCGGCATACCCGTAGAGGAACTGCCGAAGCGCATACTCGGCTCTACTGACAAAGACCTACGCTATTATCTGATGGAATACATCACGGAGCATCCCGAGGTAAAGGCCGAGCGTAATGACAACTGGAAATTCATACCGCAGGAAATAACCGGGCCGGCAGCCAAGCGCGACCGCATGCTGCTGTTCGGCGAATGAACATGGCACGGTATCAGATACACATGGATATATTTTCGTTCAAAAAAAACATAGCAAATATTCAGCGAAATAAGCCGTTTTATAACTAATTGATAAAATAAATACCATTTATTATTTGTTTTTGATATATTTTTACTATTTTTGCAAAATATTTATCAACTAAACGCATGCTATGAGAAGTAGGATGACAAGGCTTTCAGCAATAGTAGAGATATTATCACATAATAATATCAGTTGCCAGGACGAGTTGCTTAAACAACTGGCGATAAGAGGATATATAGTGACTCAGGCCACATTGTCGCGCGACCTAAAAAAATTGCGGACGATAAAAGTGGCCAACGATCTCGGGGGCTACCGCTATGTGGTTTCAGGGAGCCAGACATCAGGAGAGCCGGAATACGAGCGCGAATGCGCCACCGTGCAGTCAGCGCTCCATCCTGCGGCCATCTCGGTATCACTGTCGGGCAACATAATGGTAATCAAGACCCGCAACGGATACGCTTCCGGACTTGCCTACGACCTTGACCTGCTGGAGTCGCCGCTTATATTGGGTACAATCCCGGGCGCCGACACTGTGTTTGCCGTAATAGCCGAGGGAACTCCCCGCAAGGAGCTGTACGCCCTGCTGTGCGGATTTTTACCGCCTGAGGTCATGAAAGCCGGGCAGCACTATTTTGAAGACAGACAGAATCATGCGTAAGGGAGTTCACGGGCAAACTTCGCGACTGATTTTTACATTTAACACTTTTGTGATAAATTAATAGGAGTGCAAGGGAAAATAGTTGTAAAATAGGCAGAAAAAGCGTATTTTTGCATAATTTTTCAATAATATATAAATTAAAATAGGACAAGACTCAGGTATAAAAGAGTCAACAAGCAGAAAAAGAACGAAATGGAAGAATCTTCACAAAAGATTGACGTAGTAGTTTCAACCGAGGAACATGTGAAATACGTGGATGAAATCCTCGACACCATCAACCGCGCGGCCAAAGTGCGCGGCACGGGTATAGCCAAGCGCTCGCCCGAGTATGTAAAGCAGAAAATGCTTGAACACAAAGCTGTGATAGCATTGTGTGGCGACCGGTTTGCCGGCTTCAGCTATATCGAAAGCTGGAGCAACAAACAGTTTGTGGCCAATTCCGGACTCATCGTCGCCGACGAATTTCGCAATCACGGCGTAGCCAAGCGAATAAAGCGACGAATTTTCGAACTCTCGCGAGAGATGTTCCCCCAGGCAAAAATATTCTCACTCACCACAGGCGCGGCCGTCATGAAGATGAACTTCGAGCTCGGCTACCGCCCCGTCACCTTCGACGAGCTCACCACCGACGAGGCATTCTGGCGCGGATGCGAAAGCTGCGTCAACTACGACATACTCCAGCGCAACGGCGGCCACAAATGCCTTTGCACCGGACTCCTCTTCGACCCCGCCGAAACAAAATATCACCCCATGCTGGCAGCCGACGCGCAGGCCGAAAAATAATCGCCACGCGCCACGCCATGCAAACAAAAGGCCCCGCGGCCGCATTATATCAACAGACTCAAAAACTAAACAAGAATATGGAAAAGAAAAAAGTAGTATTGGCATTCTCGGGAGGACTCGACACCTCCTACGCCGTGAAATATCTTTCGGAGGAATGCGGTTACGATGTATACACCGCCATCGCCAACACCGGCGGCTTCTCGGCCGACGAACTCAAGGAGATAGAGCGACGCGCACTCGCCCTCGGTGCGGTGAAGCATGTGAGCCTCGACATCACTAAGGAATACTACGAACGCTCCATCAAATACATGATATTCGGCAATGTGCTCCGCAACGGCACATACCCCATATCCGTCTCGTCGGAACGTATATTCCAGGCCATCGCCATCATCGAATACGCCAAGGAAATCGGCGCCGACTGCGTGGCCCACGGCTCTACGAGCGCCGGCAACGACCAGATACGTTTCGACCTCACATTCCAGATACTCGCTCCCGAAATCGAAATAATCACCCCTACCCGCGACATGAACCTCACCCGCGAGTATGAAATCAACTATCTCAAGGAGCACGGTTTCGAAGCCGACTTCACCAAGCTCGAATACTCCATCAACAAGGGATTGTGGGGCACATCGGTAGGCGGTAAAGAGACACTCCACTCCGACCAGACCCTCCCCGAAGAGGCATATCCCACCCAGATGACAGCCAAGGTCGACACCACGCTGACCATCGACTTCAAGGAGGGCGAGATAGCCGCAATCAACGGCGAGAAATATGACGACAAGGTAGCCGCAATACAGAAAATCGAGGAACTCGTGGCACCCTACGCCATAGGCCGCGACATGCACATCGGCGACACCATCATCGGCATCAAGGGCCGCGTAGGCTTCGAGGCCGGCGCGCCGCTGCTCATCATCGCCGCCCACAAGATGCTCGAGAAGCACACCCTCACCAAGTGGCAGCAGTATTGGAAGGACCAGCTCGGCACATGGTACGGCATGTTCCTGCACGAAGCGCAGTATCTCGAGCCCGTGATGCGCGACATCGAGGCATTCCTCGAGAAATCGCAGCGCAACGTCACCGGCCGCGTCATCGTCGACCTCAAGCCCTACCGCTACATCCTCGTGGGTGTCGACAGCCCCTACGACCTGATGAAGACCTCGTTCGGCGAATACGGCGAGCTCTCGCGCGCATGGACAGCCGACGACATCAAGGGATTCACAAAAATCCTCGGCAACCAGATGAAGATATACCACGACATCCAAAAGCGCAACGGCCGCGACGACAACAAAAAGTAACCACCTCATACCATCTGTAAAATGATAAGAGCAGGCATCATAGGAGGCGCGGGATACACCGCCGGCGAACTGCTTCGCCTCCTCATCAATCACCCCGACGTGGAAGTGGCATGGGTACATTCCACTTCCAACGCCGGCAATCCGGTGACCGACATACATCAGGGACTTATCGGGGAGACATTCCTCCGGTTCTCTGACACCACGCCATGGGAAGAGATTGACGTAGTATTCTTCTGCACCCCCCACGGCCAGTCGCGCACATTCATCAAGGAAAACGATATTCCCGCCGATGTGAAAATCATCGACCTGAGCAACGATTTCCGTCTGCACGACGACGATCCCGCCAACGACTTCGTATACGGACTTCCCGAAATCAACCGCAAGCCGATGGTGCGCGGAGCCAGGCATGTGGCCAATCCCGGCTGCTTCGCCACCGCCATACAGCTCGCGCTGCTCCCCCTGGCCAAAAACCGGCTCATCAAAAACGACATCCACGTCACCGCCATCACCGGCAGCACCGGCGCGGGAGTGAAACCGTCGGCCACGTCGCACTATTCGTGGCGCAACGACAACGTGTCGGTCTACAAGCCATTCCGCCACCAGCATCTGGCAGAAATCACGCAGACCATGCGCGAACTTCAGCCCGACTTCGACGCCGAAATCAACTTCGTGCCCGTGCGCGGATGCTTCTCGCGCGGCATCATGGCCATTGTCTACCTCGACATCGACGAAGACCTCGACACCATACGCCAGCTCTACGAGGAGGCCTACAGCGACCACTCGTTCACGTTCATCACCGACAAGCAGCCCGACCTCAAGGATGTGGTCAACACCAACAAGTGCGTGATCCACCTCGAAAAAATCGACGGCAAACTGCTCATAACCTCCGTCATCGACAACCTCCTCAAAGGAGCATCGGGCACCGCCGTCCACAACATGAACCTCCTCTTCGGCCTGTCGGAACGCACCGGCCTCCAACTGAAGCCCTCGGCATTCTAAGAGATTGTCTAAGACGACATAATACTTGACGCGAGTCAATGCTGTTTACTTTAGGTGTCAATATCGGCGGGTATCCGACAGGATACCGATTTAGCAATAACCGGGTACACCGAAACATAGCGAAGGTGTGCCCGGTAGCCGATACACGGTGA
>CAJLWO010000038.1 GCA_905210435.1 uncultured Bacteroidales bacterium | reverse complement strand
CCCGAATAAGCCCGTGATGGGTCCATCGGGGGTTCTTTGTAAAGTTACAAAATATATACGACTTTGACAAATAGTTGGTTAGATATTTACTGAATGTCCCTAACTTACGTCCCCGCCCCTATCAACTCAACCCAAGTTAATAGCATTGAATCGCATCCTTACGACTTGCAACGACTTTTGACAGCCAATTATAGTTTTGCACACCCTCGATTAGTCATGACCCCGCACGCTCCGACGTGTGGTACAATTAGCACAAAAAAAAGAGGCGATATGTCGGATTGACATATCGCCTTGTAATCTTCAAGTAGAAAGCCTCGGCTCTTACTTTCTGATACCAAGCTCTTTTTGAGCGATGATTGCACGGTAGCGGTTAATATCTTTCTTGGCAAGATAGTCAAGAAGACGACGACGTTTACCTACAAGCATCTTAAGAGCGCGAGCTGTTGTATAATCTTTGTGATTTGACTTCAGGTGCTGAGTCAAATGAGAGATACGGACTGAGAATAATGCAATCTGTGCTTCAGGTGAGCCAGTGTCAGTCTTGCCCTTACCGTACTTCTCAAAGATTTCTACTTTTTCTTCAGAATTCAAATGCATTCTTTCGGATGTTTAAAGTGTTAATAAATAAAAGTTATGCTTAAAAAGCTCCGCAAAATTACAACATTCCCTCCAATCCACCAAATTTCCCACAAACTTTTTTCTCCTGTTTCTCAGTATTTTTTCATTCGAAAGTTTACAATTTCAGCAGGGAGGAGCCGTTGTCGGAGTTGTTGAGTGAGCGGCGTGAGGAGCGGAAGATGGAGCCAAAATCGGCCGAATAGGTTGCCGACAGCACTATCATGTTGCCGTTGTTTTTGATGTAACGCTCACGATATGACGGATTGACGGCGGAATAGTTCCACGCCGGATAACGCGTACCCTTTTTATCAAACATATACATCCAGTCGACGCCGATGGTCCAGTGCTTGTCGGGCGCATACTCCAGACTCAGCGCATCGCCGTTCTCATCTTTTCCTACATAGTGGCCGTTGAGATACTTGCCCGGCAGCTTGCGCCAGTAAGACACGGTGAAGGGGCCTTTGCTCCACCAAAGGCTCATACTTGCGTCGAATGATGTCAGATGATGTTTCCACGTCTGCCCCGCCGACTCATAATGCATCAGACTGAGATACAGATTGGCTCCGAATCCGTGAATTTCCGACAATTTCATCGTCAGGTCATTCTGGTATACGTGACGGTAGCGCCCGTTGACCGACTGGCTCAGGAACATACGGTCACCGATATATGTCACATCGTCGACAAGACTGTTGGAAGTGTTGGCGATAGCCGACATATACGACACCGAAAACTTTCCGGTACGGTAGGTCGCGGAAAACTGGTACGTGAAGTTTTCCGGCACCTTAAGGTCGGGATTGCCGTTGGAGATAAGATAGGGTGTCTGCCGTTGCGGGTAATCGGTAAGCGATGTCAGCGACGGTATCGACGGCGAATAACTGAATGCTCCGCGTATATTCCAGTGGCTGCCGATATTCCAGGACAGCTGCGCCGACGACAGATTTCGCACAAACCTGCGCTTGTTCATGTCATTCTTTATCCAGAACAGTTTTGCACCGGTAGCAGCCGAAAGATACACGTTGCCGATCTGCTGCCCTAAGCGCACGTACACATAGTTGTTGTTCTCCGTGAGTACCGGCTTATAATCGGAGGTCAGATATGTATTGGTACTTCGCGACAATGTATTCTGGTAGCCTGCCGAGAGCGATGTCTGCCCGCTGAACTCATGGCTGTAGCAGATTTCGGAAATCAGCGAACGGCGACGGCTGTCAACGGCCATCACATAATCGTCGGCCGTGCCGTCGACATACCGGTAACTGTTGGTACGGCTGTAATCGCTTGAACTGAGCGTTCCAACGACCTGTGCCTCAAGCGTATTCTTCCCGTTGAAATTCCGTTTGAAAAACAAATCGAGCGACGGCGCCATATCCTTGCTTTTCGTACGGTTGTAATTGTCATAATCACCGAAATAAGTATCATGCGAACGGGCGATTGCACGTCGTCCGCTTTCGCTCGGAGTTACGCTGAATGTGGCCGAAAAAAGCGTGTTGACATCACGTGTGAAGTCATATTTCAACCGCACATTGTGGTATGTGTAGTTGAACGGATTACGGTCATGATTCTCAATGTCCACTCGAAAATCGTCGCCTATATAGCTTTCGGCCGTATTGTCATACACTTTCTGGTAATTTCGCCATGACGGCACATATATCAGTGAAAACTGCGACGGTCCCTGATGGTACGATGCTCTTATATTGGCATCGACGAAAGCGGTATTGACCGCACTGCGTCCCCATGCATATATCTGGCCGCCGTCATTGCGCTCTTTCAAGGTTATATTGATGAAACCTGACTTCCCGCTGTCGGCATAACGTGCCGGTGTCATTCGTGAAAACTCAATTCTGGCGATATCCTTAGGCGGCAAAGCATTGAAATCATCAATCGTGGAAGGCACACCGTTGATGAGTATCACCGGCGTACCGCCGTCGACAGTCAACGTACGATTGACCGGATTTGCCTGCAGACCGGCAAAAGGCAGCTTCTGAAACAGGCTTATGGCCGTAGAGGAGGCTTTCACATCCGAGGCTGACGGGAACAATATCGTCCGGCCGCGTGACTCGGTCATCTGACCGGCAGTAACGGTAACTTCATCCAATGCCACCCCCTCGGTAATATACACATCGCCCACCTTCACGTCCCCGCTCTTATCAATCATGATTTCGGCCGTATTAAAACCGGTCATCGACACCTCAAGGCGCAGTTTCGATTTTATATCTGTGTCGAGTTCAAATGCGCCGCGCCCGTCGGTCGCAATGCCCCCGATGAAATTACCCCCCGAAAAAAGCCGGCACGACGCCCCCACAACAGAAGTGGAATCACTATCGGAATATACGACCCCGCTTATCGTGCGGGCAGATAAAGTGATTGAAGAAAAAGTTGCAACCGCCACAATTGACGGCAAAACAACGGATTTAAATCTGCGCATACTGCAATCTGATAAATAATAAATAGTTGAATAGGTCAAAGAAAGAATGCCTGCCGGTTCACCGGAATTATGGCATAACGTTACAGGCACTCTCTATACAGTAGACAGATTCCTCCCGGAATCATTACAGCATAGCACAGATTTTAAAAAATTTTAACTTAGCTGTGGCGCTGGAGGAGTTCGCGCTCTATTTCGGGGAGCGTGACGTCCATTTGCTCGAGGAGGACGAGCAGGTGATAGATGAGGTCGGAGGCTTCGTAGATGAAGCGGTCGCGGTTGCCGTCAACGGCCTCTATGGTCGATTCTACGGCTTCCTCGCCCACTTTCTGGGCTATTTTCTTTACGCCTTTGATAAAGAGCTTGGTGGTGTAGGAATTTTCAGGCATCTCGGCATGACGCTGCTGTATGAGGCGCGACAGAGAGCGGATGAAACCGTCCTCGGCAGGGGTGTCGAAGCATGCCTCCGTGCCGCGGTGGCATGTCGGGCCGACGGGGATTGCCTTAATCAGCAACGTGTCGCCGTCGCAGTCGGCATACATATCCTTCACCTCAAGGAAATGTCCCGAGGTCTCCCCTTTTGTCCAAAGTTTGCCGCGTGTGCGGCTGTAGAATGTGACACGACCTTCAGCCACGGTCTTGTCAAACGCCTCCTTGTTCATGTAGCCGAGCATAAGCACTTTGAGCGTCACGGCATTCTGTATGATGACGGGCAGCAGACCGTCGGCACATTTATCGAGATTGAAATCTGAAAAATTCATATCAAATATATATCTGTTTATTATAATCTTACGGGAATATTCCGTTCGGAAAGTTGTCGTTTGAGCGAGTCGATAGTGATTTCGCCATAGTGGAAAATGCTTGCGGCGAGAGCGGCGTCGGCACGACCGTCGGTCAGCACGTCGGCAATATCCTTTACCGAACCGGCGCCACCCGACGCTATGACGGGAATATCGAGCAATGACGCGAGAGCGGCATACGTGTCGCACGGATAGCCCGAGCGTGTACCGTCATGGTTCATGGATGTAAAAAGTATCTCGCCCGCCCCAAGGCCCTGCACCCTGCGTGCCCATTCAAACAGTTCTATATCGGTGAGCCGCGACCCTCCGTGTGTAGTGATGCGCCATGAGCCGTCGTCAACCGTACGGGCGTCAATCGCCACAACGACAAACTGCGAACCATACTTCGACGCGATTTCGCTCACGAGCGACGGATTGGCTACAGCCGCCGAGTTGACGGTAATCTTGTCGGCGCCGGCATCAAGCAGCGCCGCGGCATCGTCGAGCGATGATATGCCGCCTCCCACAGTGAAAGGGATATTCACCCGGTCGGCCACGCGTTCCACCATCTTTGTGAATGTGGAGCGTCCCTCTTTTGACGCCGTGATATCGAGATACACAAGTTCGTCAGCACCTTCGAGCGCATAGCGCGCGCCAAGTTCCACAGGGTCGCCGACATCGGCCAGCCCCTCGAAATTAATTCCCTTTACCGTGCGTCCGTTCTTCACGTCAAGGCAAGGTATGATACGTTTCGCTAACATATTCGTTCAAGTTCTTTAAGTGATACGTGCCCCTCATAGAGCGCTTTCCCCACAATGACGCGGCGCAATCCCAGCTCCGCGCATTTTTCCACATCGGCAAGCGACGATATGCCGCCGCTTACGGTGAAGTCGACATCGGGATACTTCGCCTGTATCTCGGTGTACAGGTCGAACGACGGGCCCTGCAGCATGCCGTCTCGCGATATGTCGGTCACGATGGCTTGGGTCAGTCCGCCCGGCAGGAAACGTTTCACTATATCGTCAATCGTGATGTCGGTATCCCCGAGCCATCCCGACACAGCCACTTTACCGTCACGCAGGTCGGCGCCAAGCACCATCATCTCGTTTCCGTAACGCTCCAGCCAGCGGTCAAAAAGTTCGGGTTGCTTTGCCGCCACGCTGCCGATAACGGCAAACGCGCATCCGGCGTTGACGCAGTCGCGCATATCGTCGTCGGTCTTGATGCCTCCGCCCCACTCTATCCGGGCGTAGCCGCTGGCCGATGCCATCTTCTCGAGCACAGACAGATTGCATGGACGCCCGGCCTTGGCCCCGTCAAGGTCCACTGCATGGATGCGGGTGAAACCGTGGTCGACGAAACGCTTCACCATATCCACCGGCGAAGCGTCATATACAGTTTTTGCATTGTAGTCGCCCTGCGACAGACGCACACACTTGCCGTCGATTATATCAATCGCGGGTATAATCTCGAAACGTCCGCTCATAGTTTCAGGAAGTTTTGCAATATACGTTCGCCCACGTCGCCGCTCTTCTCGGGATGGAACTGCGTGCCATAGAAATTCTCATATTTCAATGCCGCACTGAACATCTGTCCGGCCGCCCCGTAGCGTGTGGTGGCGATAGTGTCGGGGCAAAGGTCGGCGCGATAGGAATGCACATAGTAGACATAGCTTCCCGGCTCGATACCTTTGAAAAGTTTGCTTTCGAGATTGTTTATCGTGTTCCAGCCCATGTGCGGCACCTTGTCGCCTGGCTGAGAGTGGAAACGGCGCACGCGAGTGTCAAACAGTCCCATACCCTCTACGTCACCTTCGGCCGTGTGGCGGCACATCACCTGCATGCCCACACAGATACCGAGCACCGGACGGCGCAGACGTTTCACCACCTCTACAAGTCCCGATTCACGCAGACGTCCGATTGCCTCACCCGCATGTCCCACTCCGGGGAGCAGCACACGGTCGGCACGGCGTATCACCTCCGGATCAGCAGTCAGCGTCCACTCCGCCCCCAGACGGTTGAGCGCGTTTTCCACCGAGCGCAGATTGCCGGTATTATAATCTATTATCGCTATCATTTTCTAAATTGTTTTTTAACGGTTACAGCACGCCTTTGCTTGAAGGGAGGTCGTAGCTGAAAGGATTGCGGTTCACCGCCTGTTTCAATGCCCTCGCAAACGCCTTGAACACACCTTCTATAATATGATGATTGTTGTCGCCTCGTGCAGCCACATACAGATTGGCATGCATGGCCGAGGCAAGCGACTTGAACACATGCTCATACATCTCCGTGGGCGTGTCGCCTACGTACTCGCGGGTGAAATTCACATCCCACACCAATTCGCTGCGTCCGCCGAAATCAATCAGCACCATAGCGCGGCTCTCGTCCATCGGAAGCACGAACCCATAGCGCTCGATGCCGCGTTTCGACCCGAGAGCCTGATATATGGCGTCGCCGAGTGCTATCGCCACATCTTCCATCGTGTGGTGCTCGTCAACCTCAAGGTCGCCCCGGCAGGTGATATCGAGTGTTACTCCGCCGTGGTGCGGTATCTGGTTGAGCATGTGGTCGTAAAATTTCAGTCCGGTATCTATATTCGAAGGAGCGCCACCGTCGAGATTGAGATACAGGTCGATTTTCGTCTCCGACGTGTTGCGTATGACACGCGCATCACGCCCCGACGAAAGTATATGGCGTGCTATCTCCATCCAGTCGCCGGTGGCAAGCACGCATCCCTCGGGCAGTACGTCGGCATCGCCTATCATCAGACCTTTGGCTCCGAGATTGACTGCAAGCTGCATATCGGTGAGTCTGTCGCCGATTACGAATGACGACTCAAGGTCATAGCTGCCGTCCATATACCGACCGAGCATGCCGGTACGCGGTTTGCGCGTCGGAGCATTGTCCTCGGGAAAACTGCGGTCGATGAGTATGTCGTCGAACACTACCCCCTCGCCGCGCAATGTGTCGAGCATCATGTTGTGCGCAGGCCAGAACGTATCTTCGGGGAACGACTCGGTGCCCAATCCGTCCTGATTGCTGACCATGACGAGGTCGTAGCCTTTGCCGGCAAGCGCGCGGAGAGCGGAGATTGCGCCCGGCACGAACCGCAGTTTCTCCAGCGAGTCAATCTGTTCGTCGGCAGGCTCGGCTATTATGGTGCCGTCGCGGTCGATAAATATTGCTTTCTTCATTTTGCAGGCAGATTATTGCTGATATTCCTTCAATAGAGTCACCACACGCACGTTCTCCTCGGGTGTGCCTACCGTGATGCGCAGGCAACCGTCGCATGCCAGCAGGCGGCTGCGGTTGCGCACAATCACTCCGTTTTCCACCAGATAGTCATACACGGCGTCCGGAGCATCGAATTTCACAAGCAGGAAATTGGCGTCGGAAGGATATACTTCGCGCACTATTGCCATTTCGCGCAAGGCAGCGGCCAATGCGTCGCGCTCACGTATGATTTCAGCCACGCGGGCGGTAATATCGTCGTTGACTATATGCTCTATCACCTTCTGCTGAGTCGGGCCGTTGACATTGTACGGGTATTTCACGCGCGAAAATATAGCCGCAATCTCTTCGCTCGCGAATGCCATGCCCAGACGCAATGACGCCATGCCCCATGCTTTTGAGAATGTCTGCAACACGATGACATTGGGATAGCTGTCGAGCACATCGAGCATCGAGCCGCGTTCGGAGAAATCGATATATGCCTCATCGACCACCACAATCCCGTCGAACGCCTCGGCCAGCCGCGCTATGTCGGCTCGGGGGAATGCATTGGCCGTCGGATTGTTGGGTGAACATATCCATATAACTTTCGTACGCGGGTCGGCAGCTTTCAGCAGGCGGTTGACCGGCAGGGAAAAATCGCTGCGCAACTGCACTTCGCGGAACTCCACATCGTTGATTGCCGCGGCCACGCTGTATACGCCGTAGCTCGGCGCTATCGCCACCACATTGTCCTCGCCCGGGCGGCAGAAGATTCGGTACACGAGGTCGATAGCCTCGTCGGAGCCGGCGCCCCCCACGAATATCTGCTCCGAGCGTACACCCTTAAGCTCGGCGATATGATGCTTAAGCTGATGCTGATGCGGGTCGGGATAACGGTTGACACCGTTGTCGTACGGGCTTTCGTTGGCATCGAGCCACACCGATATGTCACCCCCCTTGAACTCATCGCGTGCCGTAGAATAAGGGGCAAGAGCCAATATGTTCGGTCGAACGTAGTTTAATGGATTTTTCATCAATAATGTTTTAAATATTATGTAGCGACGCACGGTTTGTGCGTCCGTATTAAATCGTATCGTTTCCTGTGGGTATTGCAGAACTGTTGTTGCCGGCTGCATGATGTAGGGCTGCTCCCCGGAGCAGCCGATAGCGAAAATTTATCTGTTGCTTTGCGGCTGTACCGGGGTGCAGCCCTACATGCCATTGCAATAACCCTCGTTCACTCGCCGAGGCGCACTTTCACCGCAAGGGCGTGTGCGTCGAGTCCTTCGGCATCGGCCATGGTCACTATCACATCGGAGAGCGAACGCAATCCGTCGCGGGTCAGCTCCTGATAGGTGATTTTCTTCATGAAGCTGTCGATATTGACGCCGCTGTATGATTTGGCCCAGCCTGAAGTGGGAAGCGTATGGTTGGTGCCCGAAGCATAGTCGCCGGCGCTTTCCGGTGAATGGTTGCCTATAAACACACTTCCGGCCGAAGTGATTTCCGCAGCCACATCCCACGGCTCCGACATTGATATAATAAGATGCTCCGAAGCATATTCGTTGGCAAATTCAATCATTTCCCCGCGTGAATGCAGCACTATCAGGCGGCTCTGCGACAGCGATCCTGCCACCGACTCCTGCCTCGACAGACGCGCCGTAAGATTCTTCACCTCATCGGCCACGCTGTGTGCGAACGCGACATTGTCGGTGACAAGTATCGCCTGCGAGTCGGGGCCATGCTCGGCCTGCGACAACAGGTCGGCGGCCACATAACGCGGCGACGCCATGCCGTCGGCCATAACCATGACCTCGCTCGGACCCGCGGGCATGTCGATTGCCACGCGGTTTGTGACCATCTGCTTGGCGCAGGTGACGAAACGGTTGCCGGGACCGAATATCTTGTCGACGCGCGGTACTGACTCCGTGCCGTAGGCCATCGCGGCGATGGCCTGTGCGCCGCCCACCTTATATATCTCATCGATACCGCATACTTTAGCTGCATAGATAATCTCGGGAGCTATGCCGCGTCCGGCACTATAGGGAGTGCACAATATACGACGGCGGCAACCCGCTATCTTTGCAGGCACAGCAAGCATCAGCACCGTGGAAAACAGCGGTGCGCGTCCGCCCGGTATATAAAGTCCGACAGTATTGACCGGCACCTGGCGCTGCACGCATCTCACTCCCGGAGTCACCTCAACGTCGACGGGATGCTCCATGAGCTGCGCGGAGTGGAATTTCTCTATGTTGCGGGCCGCGCACTCTATGGCGGCAGCTACCTTCGGGTCGACCTTTGACACCGCATCTTCAATCTCGGCGTCGCTCAACCGCAGGTCGCCTATCTCAACTTTGTCGAATTTAAGCGACAATTCCCGCAAAGCCTTGTCGCCATCCTCGGCCACACGGTTTATGATGCCGACGACAGCGGCATCGACCGACACCTTCTCGTCAGGAATGTTACGGCGGCACAGACTCTGCCAGTCGCTGCGTGAGGGATACTCGAATATCTCCATCAGCGTATCATATTTTCGAGCGCGAGCACAAGGATGTCCTCCGCTCCAAGTTCTTTCAGCCGTTCGATTTTCTCCCAAAGCTCATCCTGCGGTATCACCACGTGCATGGAATACCATCCCTCCTCCGACAGAGGCATCAGCGTAGGACTCTTCATGCCGGGAAGCAACGCCACAGCCGCCGGAATGCGGTCCTGCGGTATGTTCATCAGCACATATTTCATGCCGCGGCTGTCAAGTATCGAGCTGAAACGGAATTTCAGTTTGGCAAGTTCGCCGAGCTTCTCCTCGTCAAGATCTTTGTTGGCCACAAGCACCGCTTCCGAAGCAAATACCTGCTCCACCTCCACGAGACCGTTCTGTATCAGTGTGCCGCCCGACGATACGATGTCGAAAATAGCATCGGCCATACCGACCGCGGGAGCCACCTCAACCGAACCGGCAATCTCGTGTATCTCGGCCTTTATACCTTTTTCGTCGATAAACCGGCGCAGGATATTGGGATAGGATGTAGCGATACGGCGGCAGTTGAACCATTCCAAACCGGTATAATTTACGTCGCGGGGCACGGCGAGCGATATGCGGCATGCGCCGAATCCCAGCTTCATCGCCACATCGACATCCTCCCCTTTCTCGGCTGCCTCGTTCATACCTACGATACCTATGTCGGCAACGCCCATGGCCACCGCCTGCGGAATGTCATCGTCACGGAGATATAGCACGTCCATCGGAAATCCCTTTGCACGTGCTATAAGTTTACGGTTACTTCCCGACATACTTATGCCGGCGTCGGCGAGCAGAGCCAGACACTCCTCGTTCAAACGCCCCTTTGCTTGAATTGCTATTCTCAACATATATAATAATCTTTTACCTTATTTATAAATCAGTCGACTCGATTGCCGCCATATCCACCATAAAAGTTTCCGGACAGCCGATAAGTCTTAATATATCTTGCAAATTTACACATTTATTTTAAATTTTCTATCATTTTAACACCAAATCAACCGTTTTCGGTCAAAACAGCATTTTATTTTTACCACAAGGAACATTCAGGGCAGTAAAGCAGCTCTTCAACATGATTTGTCGGTAAAGTATGTCGCCATCAATAGTACCGTTGGAAAATCAGTCATTCCAACGCAGTATCTCCGGCTCTCCGCTACAATATCATATCACGAAACCGGGACAATAAGACGTAGTTAAGTTTCGCAGGTCATTCCGATGCCTTTCCTGCGAAAAAGGAGTTACTTTACATCGTACATATTCAGCAAATATGTACGATGTAATGTGTTCATTATCAGTGTAGGGCTGCACCCCGGTGCAGTCGGAACCGATGCAAACGGGTGCTTTCATCAGCGGCTGCACCGGGGTGCAGCCCTACAATAAGCTCGTAACCAATAAGTTTGTCCGTCGAATAGTTATTTGACAAAACCGATTTTGTTAAGGGTAGTTAAAGTTTGAAACCGCGATTAAACCATTAGACCGCGCCGCTGTCTTAATAGCAGAAACTTCAAAAACGATAGAATAATAAAACAATAATTCAAAAACAACGTCCAGATGAAAAAGAAATTATTTAGCGCAGCCTTGATTGTAACAGCTCTTTTCAGCTTCAATGCTTCGGCACAGCAGCCGGTAAAATCAGCAAAAGAGTCAACTGAAGTTACAGCGCAGACCAAGGCTGATAAAAATGATAAAGCAAAGAAAGGCCACCGTCACGGTGATTGTGACAAGAAAGAGTGCGACCGAGCACCTCGCGGTGACCGCAAAGGGCAGCGTCCCGACCTGTTCAGAGGCATTACCCTTACCGCTGAACAGCAGGCACAGTTAGATGCTCTCCGCCCCACACGCCCCGAATGCAAGGACGCAAAGTGCGACAAAGCAAAATGCGAAAAGGCTGAGTGCGACAAATCTAAGAATGACAAGGGAGGCCGTCGCCATGACTTCAAAGGTCACCGTCCCGGCGTCCACAATCCCGGCATGCGAGCCGAGTATGTGAACAAAGTGAAGGAGATCCTTACTCCCGAGCAGTACGTGGTGTTCCTTGAGAACATCGTCATCCCGGCACCTCAGTGCAAAGGTGATAAGGCATGTCCCAATGCCAACGGCGAACGTACTGTCTGCCCCGAAAAAGGCAATTGCCCCGACCAAGTAGCAAAATAACGAATTTTATATTGTTTGATAGGTTAATAATTGATTGGTAATAAAAAAGCGTTTCCCCGCGATGGAGAAACGCTTTTTTGTGTTAGCTTAGATTATTAATGTCTGATTCTCTAACAGAGGGCATAATCATAATAATTTGTTATATTTGCAGTATGGAAAAATGGAAAGTTCTCGATTCGGAATATATTATCAAGCGGCCGTGGCTTACCGCGCGGCGTGATAAGGTGCAGCTGCCCACGGGCGCCGTGCACGATGAGTATTATGTGCTTGAGTATCCTACATGGATTAATGTGATAGCCATTACCGATGACGGGCATTTCGTCATGGTGGAGCAATACCGCCACGGATTGAAGGATATATTCATAGAACTCGTTGCAGGAGTTGTCGAGGAGGGTGAAGACCCGCTGGACGCCGCCAAGCGCGAACTGCTCGAGGAGACAGGCTTCGGAGGTGGCGAATGGCGGCTTAACACCGTGCTGTCGGGCAATCCGAGCTGCACTAACAATCTTACCTACTCGTTCATAGCCGAAGGCGTAAGACACATAGGCACGCAGCATCTCGACGCCACCGAAGACATCAACGTGAAAATCCTGTCGGAAGAGGAGGTAAAACAATTACTCCGCGACGACAAAATCAAACAGTCACTGATGGCCGCTCCCCTCTTCAAATACTTCGCCAAGATATAACCTGCAATGTAGGGACGCACGGTTCGTGCGTCCGCAATGCGCACTGATTATCAATCAGTTATCCGAACACACAGACCGTGCGTTCCTACATTGCCGGCAGATAACTATCCCTGACAAAAGCACAAAAGCATTGACAGGTGTACAAATATTCTGTACTCTTGTCAATGCTTTTGTGCTATTGTTATTTATTTTGTGCTATCGTTTATGCTTTTATGCCTGATGTACGGGGCGTAGGAGGTCGTTGACCGTCTTTACGGGATTGAATGTAGTGGCGGGGACTTCGACGAAGATTGTGTTCCAGTCGCTCATCGCACCGTTCCACAGTCCGGGAAGCTCGAGGGCTTTGAGGGCATGGCCGTGGAGCGATTTCGACGATATGAAGCCCGTATTGCGGTCGACATGCTTCGTCAGGTCGAATTTACGTCCTTCGGCATCGTAAAGCGAGCAGACGAGGTCAACGGGATTGAAATGAGTGGCATGCTTCATCATATCCACATATTCGCTGTTGTTCATATCAATCTGGTTGCTTTCGAGTATCTGGGGTGACGTCGAGCCGTCGGCATCATAAGTGATGTACGGACCGCCGCCGGGTTCTCCGGTGTTGCGCACAACGCCGCATACCCTTATCGGGCGATGGAACTTCATCTTTATGTACAGTGCAAGTTCAGAGTCGTCCATTAGTTTCATCTGCGGGTGACGTATGTTGAGAGTGTCATGCATGAAGATAATCATCTCACGCAGATTTTCAATCGTATATCGTCCCGATTCCAGTTTTTCGAGATAACCTTCTATCTTGTCGCGCACCATAAGGAGCATGCCGCCGAGCACCTTTTTATAGCGCACGGTATCGTCGCGCTGAGAGTCGGGCACCACATTGTCGATGTTCTTGATGAACACTACGGGCGACTTGATGTCATTTAGATTTTCGATAAGCGCGCCATGGCCGCCGGGACGGAACACGAGGTTGCCGTTCTCGCGGAACGGCGTATTGTCGGGGTTGGCCGCAATTGTATCGGTCGACGGTTTCTGTTCCGACAGCGAGATGTCGTACTTCACGCCGAGACGCTGTTCGAGCGCGGGAAGCACCTGCGCGAGTTTGTCGAGGAATTTCTCACGGTGTTCGGGCGACACGGTAAACTGGATTTTGACATTGCCGTCGGCCGAAGCCACGGTCTGTGCAGCCTCCACAAGCTGCTCTTCAAGCGGGGTACGGGCACCGTTGTCATAACTGTGAAATTCAAGAAGAGCCTTGGGAAGATTTCCGTAATTGAGACCCTGCGGATTTACTATGGCCGAAATCACATCCTTCTCGCGACCGGCGGCTATAAGTTCTTTCGCGGTAAGTCCGTGCTGTTCCTTAAGCACCTTGTCAAGTTCGGGTGCAAAAGCGAATTTGTCGATATTGGCTATCACCTGCTCGACATCGCTTCCGGCAGCGGGCTTGGCTTCGTCGGAATCGACGTAGGCGAAAAGAGCCTTGAACATACGCGAAGCAGCTCCCGAAGCCGGCACCAGTTTGATTGCCTTCCCGCCGTGGGCTATATAACTGTCCCAGCGTTCCACCGACTGACTTACGGCATCGTCATCAAGCACTATGACTCCATTGCCGGGAGTCGCCGCGCCCTGTAGCTTAAGGAATGGAAAACCGGTCACGAACTTTTCAAGCTGTTCCTTCACAGTCTCGGGTTTAATCCCCTTTTTCTCCAATTGTTTAATGTCAGAATTTGTCAACATGGTAATATATCGTTTTAAGTTATATTTATCAAGGTTACTTCATTCGCTTCAGCAGGTTGTAGGACGAGGTGATACCCAGTTGTCCGGCACGAGACAGGTCGGCGGTACCCTCTTTGCGGTTGCCCGATTTATACTGCACGAATCCGCGGTTGTAATATGCCTCGCCGAAATCCGCCTTCAGCGCCACTGCCTTGTCAAACTCCTCGAGAGCCGCTGCAAGATCGCCCATTTCGGCGTACAGGATACCTTTGTTGTAGTGCGGGAAGGGCGAACGCGGAGAGTATTCGCTCACCTTGTCGTAGTCGCTGAAGATATTGCGCAGACGTCCGATATGCATCTGGTATGATGTCTCGGGATTGTCCTCGCCGACAGCAAGCTGGAGCATACGCGTCAGTGCGTTTGCCCTCGCGAAATATGCAAGTGTGAAATCGGGAGCGAGTTCTATCGCACGTGTCATATCCTCTACCGCGGCCTCATAGTTGCGAAGCATCAGCTGGTCCATGCCGCGGCCGAAATAGTCGACGGCACGGGGAGTGTGGGTAGCGAGATAGGAGTTATAGTATTCGATGGAATCGAAATGACGCTGAATTATGTCGGGGGCGTCGAGCGACGGCTCGTTGTTGACAATCTGCACCAGCATGCGCAGCGTACGCGTAGAGTTCAGGCTCTCGATTTCCTGCATGAAATAGGTAGTCGGAGCAAGTTCGGTGGGCGAAGAATAGTATGAGAGCATGAACGGCTCCTGCATGCGTATGTTGACATTGTAGTCCTGCACTTTGCCGCGGATGCTCTTGTTGTTGTATTCCCCCTCGGTCTCAAGCTCGTTGTCGGCGGTAAGCAGGAGCGAGAAACGGTTGGCAAAAACTCTTGCGCTCTCCTCGGGGGTGTTGTCATCGCCGCTGTCGGGTGTGCCATGATTATTGCCCGACGACGATACGGCACTTCCATCGGCAGCTCCGTTGTTCTTTTTGCCCGATTCAAATCCCGCCCTCTCCTTGCGGGCGAGAGCCATAGCATTGTCATAATCGCGCATGGCATTCGCGCGGTTGCCCATCTCGTCGTATATCTCGAAGCGGAAGAATACCGGGGCCGACATTTCGGGGAATGCGTCTATCACCTTGTTGATGTCGGCAATGGCTTTGCTGTAGTTGCGTGTGGTGCGGTAGAGCATCGCGCGGTTGTAGAGCGAACGCACATCATCCGGATCGATGCGGAGCACGGTGGAGAAGTCGGCGATAGCCTTGTCGTTGTCGGCTACCTCGGCTCGCAGAAGTCCGCGGTTGAAATAGGCCGTAGGGTTGGTCGGGTCGAGGGTTATGGCGTAGTCATAGTCGGCCATCGCGCCGAAGTAGTCGTCGAGATTGTAACGCAGGTACGCACGGTTGATATAGAGTCCCGCCATCTGCGGCAGCAGCTTTATCGCTGCGTCGGTGTCTTCGAGAGCCTTGCTGAAATCGCGCGACTGCTCCATTTCGATGCCGGCACGGAGTATATATGCGTTTGGCAGATTCTTGTTGAGTTCAATGGCATGGTTGATGTCGGCAAGAGCGGCCGTCGTGTCGGCGAGCGCAAGTTCTACTTTGGCACGGCCGATATAGGCGTTGTCATACGACGGCGATGTCTCCACGATATGGTTGAATGTGGCAAGCGCCGCTTCCGGCTCGCCGGCCGCTTCCTGTGCGAGGGCCTTGTTGAACAGCAGATTTTTATTGTCGCGGAGCAGATTGAGGGCGCGGTCATAGTCGCTTACCGCCTCCTTGTAGTTGCCGAGATTCTGGCGCGCCACGCCCCTCACCTCATAACTGTCGGTGATAAACGGATTCAGCTCTATGGCACGCGAGGCATCGGCTTCGGCGCCCGTATAGTCATCGAGATTGAGCAGCGCGATTGCACGGTAAAGGAATGCGCGCTCGGTGCGCGGCTTGGCCTCTATCACGCGGTTGAAGCATTGTATCGCCAGCTCGTAATCACCGAAATAAATCATATTCTGACCCATGCGCATCACCTGGTCGGTGTTGATCTGAGCCGACACCCGCTCCGGCATCATGGCCAGTATCGACATTATGACAAATGATAATATATATGGCAGTCTACGCATCGGTATAGCAAGTTTCGTTTAACAAAACAAATTTAGTAATAATTTCCGATTTGAATGTGACGGGGATGCAAAAAATTGCTAACTTTGCTGAGTATATATACAAAACAGATTCATGACTTTTGAAGAAGATATAAGGAATGCGGTTGAAGTGCTGAAGCGCGGAGGAGTCATACTCTACCCCACAGATACCGTGTGGGGCATAGGGTGCGACGCCACCAACGCAGCCGCCGTGCAACGCATCTATGACATAAAGCACCGGGCCGACTCCAAGGCCCTGATTGTGTTGCTGGGTAACAAAATAGAGCTTCACCGCTACGTCGATGACGTGCCCGACATAGCCCTTGAGCTGATAGATGCGAGCGTGCGTCCCACCACTGTCATCTACGACAACGCCATCAATATGGCCCGCAATGTGGTGGCCGAAGACGGAAGCGTGGCGATACGCGTCACCTCCGACCCGTTCTGCCAGGAGATTTGCCGCAGATTGCGGCGCCCGTTAGTGTCGACATCAGCCAACATAAGCGGCGAACCCACGCCCCCTACGTTCCGGCGCATCGGCCCGGAAATTGTCAGTGCCGTTGATTATGTGGCAGAACATCGTCGCGACGACTGTTCACGCGCAAAGCCATCCATCATAATCAAGATTTCGGCCGACTCAACATTTAAAATCATACGTAAGTGACCGTAGAGACACGACAACAGACCAAATGCGTCCTTGCCGATCTGGCTGCGACGATACTGTCGATACTGCTGTTCAATATATGCAGATACGAATGGTTTATCGACAATGTCGGCGATTGGAGTCTGATGCATTTTCTCACAAGCAGTACCATACTGACAGGATGGATACTGTTTCCGCTGATGATGGTCATCATTTACTACCTGTCAGGCGCATACTATAATGTAATGACTCGCTCGCGCCTTGATGAACTTGTCAACACATTCCTGTCCAACGCCATAGGTTCACTGATAATATACTTCACCATTCTCATCGACGACATCGTCGATGACAAGACCGCCACCTACGAAATGATCGGCTACCTGTGGCTTATGATGACCTTATTCGTCGGAGGCGAACGCATGTATATGACCTCAAGGCTGATACAACGCGTACGCTCCCACCGTCTGGGCTACAATACCCTGATTATCGGGGTCACCCGCGCAGCAGTCAATATGGTCGGCAGAATCAGCAATCCGGCCAAAGCCCACGGATTCAACATCGTGGGATACATCAACCCGACTTCCGACCTACCTAATTCCGATGACATAAAATTGCCGGTGTACCACATCAGCGAGATTGAAAATGTCATAAAGGAGCACAACGTGGTCAACCTGATTGTCATGCCTCACCGCGACGGCATACACGCCACCATGCGCCTTATCAATGACCTCTTCCCTCTCGGTAAATCAATATTCATATCACCGGTGCTGATGCATGTCATTTCGGGCAAATCGACATTCGGCAATGTCAGCGGCGAGCCGCTCATCGATGTCTCGCGCCCCGACATATCACCCTCCACGGCTTCATGCAAGCGGGCGGCCGACATTATAATCTCGGCATTGGCGCTCGTATTGCTCACGCCGGTGTTCATAGCCATCGCCGCAGCTATAAAAATAAAATCGCCTGACGGGAGCATCCTTTACAGGCAGGAACGTGTAGGTTTCAGGAAAAAGCATTTCAAAATCATAAAATTCCGCACGATGCGTCCCGACGCCGAGGAGAACGGTCCCGCGCTGTCGTCGCCCGACGACCCCCGTATCACGCCCTTCGGACGCTTCCTTCGCAAATACCGCCTCGACGAGCTGCCGCAGTTCTGGAACGTGCTCAAAGGCGAGATGTCGATTGTAGGCCCGCGCCCCGAACGCGACTACTATATAAAACGTATCGTAGAGCAGGTGCCGTATTACTCGCTTATACACAACGTGCGCCCCGGCATCACATCATGGGGCATGGTGAAATACGGCTACGCCACCACGGTGGAGCAGATGATAGAGCGTCTGCAATACGACCTGGTATATATCGAGAACATATCATTCGGAGTTGACATAAAGATAATACTCTATACAGTAAAGACAGTGTTTACCGGCAAGGGTGTGTAGCCTGTAGCCGGAGAAACGGACCTGTAAATCATTATAGGATAACAGAAGTGGGAAACAAAAAGGTACAAAAGACGCCGCAATGGCTTTTACGGTTCCTGATATGGCGTGAACGTCATATCAAGGAGAAGACGTTTGTGATGATACTGGCCTTTGTGGTCGGGCTGCTCTGCGGATTTGCCGCACTGCTGCTGAAATGGCTCATCCACTTCATCGCCGGACAGCTCACCGGTCACGCCAACATCAACGAGGGAAACTATATCTACCTGATATATCCGGTGGCAGGCATCGTGCTTGCCGGGCTGTTCGTACGCTACATCGTGCGCGACAACATATCGCACGGCGTGACGCGTGTGCTCTATGCAATATCGCAGAACAAAAGCCGTCTGAAGCCCCACAACATGTATTCGTCAATCATCGCCAGTTCCATAACGATAGGCTTCGGCGGTTCGGTCGGCGCCGAGGGTCCCATCGTGTATACTGGTGCGGCCGTCGGCTCCAACCTCGGCCAGATGTTCCGCATGTCGCCCCGCGTACTCATGATTCTGGTAGGATGCGGCGCGGCGGCAGGCATAGCCGGGATTTTCAAGGCTCCGATTGCCGGATTGCTGTTCACCCTCGAGGTGCTGATGCTCGACCTCACTGCGGTGTCGGTGATGCCTCTGCTGATTGCCTCGATTACCGGCGCCACGGTCGCGTACGTATTCACCGGATATAATGTCGAGTTTGACTTCACGCAAAGCGAACTGTTTTTCACTCAGCGCATACCCTACGTGATAGCCCTCGGCGTGTTTTGCGGACTCGTATCCCTCTATTTCACCAAGGTGATGAACATGATGGAAAATTTCTTCCGCAAGCGCCTCATCACGCCGGTCAAGCGCACCATTGTAGGCGGCGTCATTCTTGCCGGACTCGTATTCCTTTTCCCGCCGCTCTACGGCGAAGGCTACGGCGCCATCAACGGGCTGCTCGACGGCGACACGTCATCGATTGTCAACGGCTCGATATTCTATTCCGACGGCCATAACACCTGGTTTATCCTCGCATTTATCGGCATGATAGTGCTCCTCAAAGGCTTCGCCACATCGGCGACCAACGGCGGCGGCGGTGTCGGCGGTACATTCGCGCCTTCGCTCTACGTAGGATGCATGGCAGGATTTTTCTTCGCTTTTCTCGCCAACCATCTCGGGCTCGGCATCGACCTGTCGACCAAGAATTTCGCACTGATGGGCATGGCCGGAGTGATGGCCGGAGTAATGCACGCGCCGCTTATGGCCATCTTCCTTACGGCGGAGATGACCGGCGGCTACTCACTCTTCCTGCCCCTGCTGATTGTCTCCACCATTTCATACGTCACCATCAAGTTCTTCGAGCCTTACAGCATCTACACCATGCGTCTGGCCCAGCGTGGCGAACTCATCACCCACCACAAGGATAAAGCCGTGCTTACGTTGCTCAAGATGGACTCGGTCATCGAGACCGACTTCCTCCCCGTCAAACCGGAAATGAACCTCAAGGAGATGGTCGACGTGATAAGCCGCTCACACCGCAACCTCTTCCCCGTAATCGACGACAACGGAAAACTGCTCGGCGTGGTGCTTCTCGACGACATCCGCAACATCATGTTCCGTCCCGACCTCTACCGCCGCATGTACGTAAGCCGCTTCATGTCGATGGCCCCCGCCAAAATCGAAGTAGGCCAAAGCATGGAATCGGTGATGAAAGTATTCGACGACACCGGCGCATGGAACCTCCCTGTGGTCGAAAACGGCCGCTACGTAGGCTTCGTCTCCAAATCCAAAATCTTCAACTCCTACCGCCGCGTCCTCCGTCACTACTCCGAGGACTGATTGCTAATCAGCGTCCCTACCGATAAAAGATTTTGCAATACTATCCTCTGACAATAGCTGATATAACACCGGGCAGCCGTGAACCCAACGGGGTGTGCGGTGTTATATTATAAATGGACAAGATTAATGAAATCAGGCGATTGTGGCGCGAACGGTTTAACGATTCACGCAACTGGATGACCAATGTCTTCCCGCGCATTTACCATGACGATGAGGCTTTGGTTATCCCCGACGAAAAAGGCTCGGGGATAATCAGCATGCTGTTGCTGCGGCGGTATGAGATGCTTTACCGGCAAAGGATAATCCCCACAGGATATATCTATGGTGCAGCCACCGCACGCGGGCATCAGGGAATGGGACATATGTCGCAGCTCATCCACGATGCGCTGAGAGAAGCAGCACGGCGCGGCGACATCATAGTGACGTTGCAGCCTGCTCGGCGCCGTCTGTACGGGTTCTACGAGCGCTTCGGCTTTTCCACTACTTTCTATATCAGAGAGGAGCGCTATACCTCAAAGCACCGTTTCCTGCACGATGAGTCACAATATATAATAGAATATTCCGGGCATGACCCGGCTGAACTCGCATCGGCCTACTTGCGGCTGACTTCGGCTCGCGAGAGCACGATGCTGCACTCCGAAGATGATTTCAAAACAATCCTTATCGACAGCGAACTCGATGAAGGATGCCTTGTGACAGCCCGCTCGGTCGACTCCGGCGACATCGTCAGCATGGCTATTGCCGTAGCGTCGCCCGACTCCGTGGCCGTGCGCGAAATTGCCGCGGTTGATGATGATGCGGAGGCCGCCGTGCTCGACGCACTGTCACGGCGCTATCCCGACCGCATGACCGTAGTCGAGGCTTACCCCGGAAAAGCGTCGCCTGTAAGGATTTTTTCACGGGGCATGGCGCGTATTGTCAATGTTAAGGTTTTTCTTGAACAGGCAGCCGCACTGGCGCCCGGAATGACGCAGAATATACGTGTCAAAGACCCGATAATCCCTGAGAACAATGCCATTTTTATTATTGACAAAGGTAAAGTAACGACAGCACGCTACGACGATGAGGAGATAACCGTCAATCTCGATGTCGACATTCCCGTACTGACAGCCATTGCATTCAGCACGTCGCGCACCGGCGAGATTTTCTCACTGCCCACCGCGCGGCCGTTCATGTCAATGATGCTGTCGTAAGCGATATTCCTCAGAATCCGGTCAGCGTAAAGTGGCGGCATCGAGAGTGCGCCACCGTTCTATCATCTGCGTCATGTCGGCAGGGACTTCCGAAGAGAAGAACATCTCCTTGCCGGTACGCGGATGCGTGAACCCGAGCGTACGGGCATGCAAAGCCTGACGGGGACATATCCCGAAACAGTTCTCCACAAACTTCCGGTAGCTGGCCGAACGCTGACCGCGCAGTATCTCGTCGCCGCCATACCGCGCATCGTTGAGCAACGGATGGCCGATATGCTTCATATGCACGCGTATCTGATGCGTGCGGCCTGTTTCAAGCACACATTTCACCACCGACACATAGCCCAGCGGCTCAATCACTTCGTAATGGGTGACGGCATGCTTTCCGTAGTCGCCGTCGGGAAATACGGCCATCTGCAGGCGGTCCTTGAGCGAACGCCCTATATTGCCTTCGATGCGTCCCGCCGACGGGTCGGGCACTCCCCACACCACGGCCACGTATTCACGCTTGGTGGTCTTGTTGAAAAACTGCTTGCCGAGTGAAGTCTTGGCTTCGGGCGTCTTCGCCACTACGAGCAGTCCGGAAGTATCCTTGTCGATACGGTGCACGAGCCCCATGCGCGGGTCTGACACGTCGTAGTCGGGATTGTCGCGGAAATGCCATGCAAGCGCATTGACAAGCGTGCCGTGATAGTTGCCGTGTCCGGGATGCACCACGAGTCCCGGCTGCTTGTTGACCACGAGCAGGTCGTCGTCCTCATACACGATGTCGATAGGTATATCCTCCGCTATAATCTCGCATTCGTAGCGCGGACGGTCCATCACTATCGACACGACATCGAGGGGCTTGACGCGATAGTTGGATTTTACGGGATTGCCGTTGACAAGTATGCACCCGGCCTGTGCGGCCTGCTGTATGCGGTTGCGCGAAGATTTCTGCATCCTCTCCACGAGAAATTTATCCACACGGAGCAAAGCCTGCCCCTTGTCGGCAACAAAACGGAAATGCTCATAGCGTGCGCCGGTGTCGTCGGTGTCGTCAAGGTCGTCGCCCTCACACTCATCCGCGCCGGCGGCATATATCTTTTCATCGACAGCATCATCTGACGGCATGCTGCCAGTATCCATGAATTCGGAGTCCTTGCTATTCCTCATATTCGAAACCATCGTCAAACATCGAATCTATGAATTCTGCGTCGGCATCCTCCTGATACACGCTGTCATTATAGAAATTATTGTTGACACATACAGCTACATTGATCACAATGTGTGCGGTGACGGGTATCTCCATGCCCGGTTTCAACTCAAGGCCGTTGTATGTAGCGCCAAGCACGAGGTCGTCCTGTTCCGAGGGCACCTCGACAATATCTATGTTCTCAAAACCTCGCGATTTGAAATTATTCATAGCGGCAGACAGCGGTCCGTCGATAAATTCGGGCACTTTAGCCTTCTTGGTCGTATAACATACATATTGCAGATAGGCAGTGCCACCACGTTTCACCATTGAATTCTCCCGCGGAACCTGCCGGATGACAGTGCCGGGGGCCACCTCGCTGCTGTAGACCGAGTCAAGTGCCACCTCAAAGTCGGCGTCCTTCAGTATCCGGCTGGCATCGCTGACATTAAGATTCTCCACCTGCGGCATCTCCACCTCATCGCCGTGACGCGTCCAGTAATTGAGGAACACGACCCCGACAAGCCAAACAAGCAGCGCGGCCATGACAATTATAGTGAGAAAATTCATCAGCACAGGGTGCTCGTGCCAAAAACGCACTATACCTTTTTTATTTTCTGACATATCTTTCTGAGTTCATTATTTTCACAAAAGTACAACTTTTCCCGGATTTAACTGCAAAATCACGATGCAATTATATGCGGCGGATGTATATCGCACTTTTTTAAACATCTTTTATTATTGGGAGCATTGCATTTTGGCAACAAATTATTAACTTTGCAACTTGAACGGACAGCAATCCGTGCAACCGTCGTGCACGTTCAGGCTATGCCGATTTTCTAAAGAACATTATCAGACAAGAAAATTAAACATGCGTAAACTATTCATATTCTCGCTTCTGGCTCTTGTGCTTGCATCGTGCGGCGAATACCAGCGCGTGCAGAAAAGCACCGACCCAAATGTGAAATTCGACTACGCCAAGCGTGCATTTGAAGAAGGTCGCTACGTTCAGGCATATACCCTGCTCAAAGACGTGGTGACAGTATTCAAAGGCTCACAGAAAGCCGAGGAATCCCTCTATCTGCTCGGCCTCAGCCACTACGAGAACAAAGAATATCTCGATGCGGCAGCTTACTTCCAGAGCTACTATCAGCGCTACCCCAAAGGCACTTATACCGAGCTCGCCCGCTTCTATGCCGGATATGCCTACTACCTCGACTCGCCCGAGCCGCAGCTCGACCAGTCGGGCACCATCAAGGCCATAGAGGAGCTTCAGGGCTTTCTCGACTATTTCCCCCGCAGCGAACGCGTGTCGATAGCCCAGAACGCCATATTCGAGCTTCAGGACAAACTCACGCTCAAGGAGCTGCAGAACGCCCAGCTCTACTACAACCTCGGCAACTATATGGGCAACAACTACGACAGCGCAATCATCGTAGCCAAAAATGCCATCAAGGAATATCCCTATTCAAAATACAAGGAGGAGCTTGAAATGCTGGTGCTCAAATCGCGCTATCAGATAGCATCCCAAAGTATAGAGGAGAAGAAAACCGACCGTTTCCGCGACGTCATCGACGAGTATTACAGCTTCATCAACAACTATCCCGACGGGCCGAACCGCGAGGAAGCCGACAATATATTCAGAATCGCGCAGAAATACGTCAAGGATTAATACACGTACCGAATACCGAAACTCCAGCCGGCCATTCCGCCGGATAAACATAAAAAAACAGTAAAACACTATAAACAAAATGGATTACAAAAAGACTAACGCCCCCATCAACACCGTGACCCGCGACATGATTGAAATGTCAAAGGACACCGGCAACGTCTACGAAACCGTGTGCATCATCGCCAAACGCGCCAATCAGATTGCCGGCGAAATCAAACACGATCTCGATAAGAAACTTCAGGAATTCGCACCCTGCAACGAAACCAATGAAGAGGTATCCGAAAACCGCGAGCAAGCCGAAGTATCACGCTACTACGAAAAGCTCCCCAAACCTACACTCATCGCCGCTCAGGAATACATCGAAGGTAAAATCCATTACCGTAACCCGGCCAAGGAAAAGCTCAATCTTGACTGATTGATATAACGCTTTCCCTAATATATAACGCCCGTTGAATGCAGGGCTGCACTCAGGTGCAGCCGCCACACGACATTCACCCTGCATGACTACACAAACTACGCTATGCTCTACGACATCATCAATCAAAGCATAGCGTAGTTTTGTTATAATAAGACAGTCGCCATATTACTGCATTCGGCCTACAAAGCCCGTTGCCACAATCCCCCCCCCACTCAATAAAACTATTTAATCATGAAACGCTATCTCATATCTCTCCTGACATTATCCGCCCTGTTCGGAGCAATCATCTCTACCAACAGCTGCAAGACCGTCTCGCCCGAAGAATCGTCACGCCGCGCCTACAACGACTCAGTAGCCAACAACGTGGCCCGGCTGCAGCTCAAATACCGCAAATTCGTACTCACCGCCGACCAGATCACCATCAACCAGTCACCCATCATCAACGTATCCGACAACACCAACTTCATCCTGTCCGACTCGCTTACGGGTGTCGTACAGGTATCTCCGCGCTTTTCGGGAGGACCCAACAGCCTCGGAGGCTTCACCGTAAAAGGCGACATAACCAACTATGAAATGAAAACCGCCAAAAACGGCGACGTGACCGTCACCTACCGTCTCTCCGCTCCCATCGGCTCAACCGACGTGCGCATCCTCCTCTACAAAGGAAGCAACAAAGCCGAAGCCACAATAACACCCACCTTCAACCGCGGCCGCGCCACCCTCAACGGCGAAATAAAAGCCCTCGGCACCCAACAATACTTCGAAGGCCGCTCCTTCTGACACCTCATCCCGTCAAACCGCACGCTTCCTGCAACTTTACTCATAAAAGATGTTGCTGAAATCGACATTAAAGGGTGTAGCAAAGCCTCAAATTGTAGGGACGCGATTCAATGATGTTTACTTAGCTGAGTTGAGTGGGGCGGGGGCGTCTCGCTCCCGTGGAAACTTCCAGTGTATAAGAATAATACCACGAGGGCGAGACGCCCTCGCCCCACTCTATGCTCCTTAAGTTAACAACTTAATAACATTGAATCGCGTCCCTACAATTTAGTTTGTATATTTTGAGTTTCGCAACATTCTCGAGTCATATTAGGGTTAAATATGCGCCAATGTGTATGTCCGCTGCGGCGATTTATAGCAGTCTCACCCCGATGCCGGGGGCGTCGGGGAGGGTGATTTTGCCGTCAGTTATTGTCATGCCGGTGAAGCGATCGTTGGAAATAAGCAGATTGCCGTCGAGGTCGGCGAAATCGGCAAGCGGCGATAGTTGCGCTGCCGCCGAGACGGCACATGATGTCTCGGTCATGCAGCCGAGCATCACTTTCATATCGAGCGCACGGGCAAGGACGGCCATCTTGTAGGCTTCGTGCATGCCGGTACTTTTCATAAGTTTGATGTTTATGCCGTCGAAAGCCTCCGAGATACGGCGCACATCGCCTATGCGCTGCAGCGACTCGTCGGCAATCAGCGGCAACGGCGAACGTTCACGCAACCACGCCGTATCGTCATGACGGTCAACCGCCAACGGCTGCTCCACAAAGAGGCAGTTGCGCTCAGCAAGCCAGTGGCACATCTCCAACGCCTTTTCGCGGTCAGTCCATCCCTGGTTGGCATCGACGCAGATAGGCACGTCGGTCATCGAACGGATTATCTCGACCGTCTCCTTATCGTTGTCAAGCCCCATCTTCACCTTAAGCACACGATACGGACTCGCTTCCTCCACCTTCCGACGCACTACTTCCTCAGTGTCGATACCGATGGTAAACGACGTGCACGGAGATTTATCACGGTCAAGTCCCCATATCCGATACCACGGCTGCCCCATTATTTTGCCGGCGAGGTCATGAAGCGCGATATCCACGGCAGCCTTCGCCGCCCGGTCTGCAGCACTCAGACTGTCCATATATTCATGTATCTCCTCCATTGCGAAAGGCGACGGGAAGCGGCTCAGGTCGAGACGCGACAGAAATGCCGTAACCGATTCAACGCTCTCTCCCAGATACGGAGGCATGGACGCTTCGCCGTATCCCACCACTCCCTCATATTCAATCTCCACCTGCACGTCGGGCGTAGTGGTACGCTGATACTTGGCGAGATTGAACGCATGCCTCAGCTGCAATTCATACGGAAAAAAGCGCATCGTCATGCGGCCTCCGCGGCTGACATACTTAGTCGGTTCGCCCCATGCCGAAAAACTTACAGGCATCATCGAAGCGACAGCCCCGCATGCCGCGATACGCAAAAAATCTCTTCTATTCATATTTTATTACTATATTTTTCCATATCAGGGTGTAGGGACGCACGGTCTGTGCGTCCGATAATCAACCGGTAATCTGCATGTGTTTTGCGGACGCACAGACCGTGCGTCCCTACATTACCGGACGATATTTCGCATTTTTGCAACAGCATCTTATTAAATTATTTTTTCCGATAATTTGCGTAATGTTTGCGACTCCCGGGATAATCCAAATCCCGCTCATGGGCGTAAGCCTCTCGTTCAAACGAAATCGCCCTATAGGCTTTGTCGTAATCCCGCAGCCTTATCAGATGCCATAGCCATTCTCCGAGATACAGCAGATAAAACGGCACGTAAAGCCATTCCAGCTGCTGCTGGCAATGTATCAGTTCATGATTCCTCACATAGCGGTCCACGTAACGGCGGTCGGCAGTAAACACCAGTCCGAATAGCGTTATTGCCGTAAATTTCCACTTGCGCGGTATCAGCCATGTCTGTATCACCTTTGTTCCGATTGCCATTTAACTCCTGTTTTCTTAATCCAAATATAATGCTTTTTCTTTTCAATATCCTATAATATCGGAGTCAAAATAGCCTGAATACACCACAAAAATTCAATATGTAGAGTCCAAGGGCAAGTGCAATATTAGCGAAAATGTTTGAAAAATTCAGC
>CAJLWO010000037.1 GCA_905210435.1 uncultured Bacteroidales bacterium | reverse complement strand
AGATTCTTTTCGCTTCTGTATCATATTAGGCGCGTAGTTGCGGATTTGAGGCTTTTGTGAATTTCTTTTTCATGATTGCAAAATTAATGGATTAATAAATTTTATATTGTGCTGCGATTTCACGGTAATCTTGTGCTTTTTTCTTATTCATAAAGACTCCTGTTCCCCGCTCATACATATCTGCTACTTTCAATGCCGCTTGCCCTACATGTATATTGCTGCTGTTTAAATTCGCGCATTTTTCGTATGCTTCGGCTGCCTTTTTCATATCTATTTCACAGCCATAGCCATTTTCGTAGAAGTTTCCGAGAGCATACAATCCGTCGACATTATCTGCAGCTGCGGAAATTGTAAAGCATTCTAAGGCTCTATTGTAGTCCCGCTCTAAATATTCTCCCGACTCATAACATGAACCAAGATGATAGGCTGCCAATCCATTTCTTTGTTCTGTTCCTTTGTTAAGGTAATCCAATGCAATTGTCTTATCTTGCATAGATGAATCCAGCAACATGGCACGTCCGGCAAGTCCTGCGGCTTCCGCGTCTCCTTGGTCGGCTGCTTTAACATACCATTTGGCTGCCTCGGCAAGACTTTCAGATTCGAAAATTCCATTTTCAAAATACCAGGCATAGAGCCGCTGGGCTTCAGCGTTGCCATATTCAGCTGCTGTCTTATACCAATAGTAGGCAAGTTCGGCTTCATCATTTTGATAACCATATGCTGCCATACTGTTCAGATATTTTGCATATTCAAGCATTATTATCGGATTACCGTGCTGACAGGCTTTATCATACCATTCCTTTGCCTTTTCGTAGTAACCGAAGTTTGTCATGGATAAGGGAACCATATCCGGGTTCCACTTCCTTATTGCAACACAATTGCATCTGCGTGTGTTGCCTCTGTTAGCTCTGGCATACATTATTTCCGCATCTTCAAGCCCCGTTTTAGCTGCAAACCAAATATAGTCTATTGATATGCTTTTAAGATGGTCTATTATTGTGTTTTGGTCATATCCGTACGCTTTCCACCCTAAATATTCAGAATGGATACTATTGTCCCACATAAAAATACCATACCACAAGGACGCGTATGGGTATCTTTCCCCGGCTTCCCGCTCATAGTATAATGTAAATCCGAATGTTTCTTCAAACATTTTCCTGCATTTCTTTTTGTCGGCTTTTACTCCAAGTCCATAACCATAGCAGATAGCTAAATCAACGTATGCATTATCGTCTGTTTTGGCTTTTTGTTTCAGCTCTTTACTGTATGTCGGCCATTTAAGTTCCCATTCTTGGGCGTATAGTGCCGGGGAAGTGAGTATTATAATGACTGCTGATATGAATATTATTTTTTTCATGGTATAAATTTTTAGTTTTTGACAAGTGAAGTGTCAATTTCATACGTATGATAGTGATTGTTGGGACCGCTGATTTTAACCTCACCTTTGACTTTTATTTTACCTTCTGAAAGTTCGGGTTGATTAAAAGGAATTACAAGATATACATATACCCAATATGTGCCTGATTCTGTGGCATTTTTTACACGATAACCTTCGTAAGTCTTACCATATCCTGTTTCATACAGAACAACACCATTATCGTCAAAATTCTTGAGGAGTAATCCTTCTTGCCAATCATTTATGAAATCCCAATCCCACATTCCTTTAGGAATGGAAACATCGACATCTCCTTCTCCATTGCGACGGACTTTAAAACAAATGTAATCTTCCCCCATAGGTATATTAGCCCGATGCCAGTCACCTATAAGTGATTCTCGGAATTTTTTTCGTTGGAGTTTTCCTTTTGCTTCGCATAAGGCTACTATGTCTTTGATTTCATCTGCCCGTGTAGGCCATAATGATATGAACTCTCGGGTGTAGTCTTCTGCCTCGCTTCTGTCGTTTTCGTTGCCGGTCTGATAGCAAAGCTCGACTAATTTAAGGTATGCGGGAGCAAAGGATTCATTATAAATGACTTTCTTCAACTCGCTGATAGCGAGCGCCGGTGAGTTTTCCTCAATGTACATTTGCGCTATTCCCCATGCCCGTTTGGCTTCGGGATTTGTCGGTTGAGACTCCTGAGCCGATAGCATTGTCGGTATTGCAAGAAATACTGACAATAGCAAATAAATTAATGCCTTGTTTCGCATGATTGGTTTATGTGCCGCCGGATTCCCTGCATTGGCATTGAGATAAACAAAAAGCGCAGGAATCTTATCGTTGCCGTCCTGTGGTTAAAGGCTCTCGCATTGCCCATCTATGCAGAATGGCAACGTGCAGAGCCTACGCTTATATATGTAAAATATGTGCAACCTTTATTCACAAAGCCTTGCACATGAGATTACATAACCACAGGCATCTACCGTTGCTCAATCCTTGACATAGATATTTGAATTTGCGAGATTCTTAACCGTCAAAGAATAAACGCTGATAAACGCTTTCAAAAAATGTCTGCCGACCCTCCCGCTGTCCCAACCGGACTCTGCGGACGGTCTGCGACGGTAAATTTATAACTAATTGGCTACCTTACCAAATTTTTGCCCAAAAATTTATACCAAGATTGTAAAAACACAAAAACATAAAATTGTTTTTCAGCGGCTTCCCATAATACAGTCAGTCGGACGGGTCGGACCTGTCCGACCCGTCCGACTTCTCTGACTTGTCCGACATGTCCGACCTGTCGGACGCGTCATTATTTCCTGTTATTGCGATAGGCAAGCCGGGCTTGCATCATCTGCTCCCTTATGCCGCCGTGTTTCAGAAACATTTCCTGCTGTTTGTCTATGAGGCGCCGGAGCATGTATGTAGCCTGATTGATAAGGGTAACGGCTAAATTTCCCATCTCCTCGTCGTTGAGTTTTGGCAGTAACATGCGGTAGTTGTTCATGATACTGTCGCTTTTGCAATATTCCCTCATTTTCTGATAACGAGGATGTCCCGCATTCCATTGTTCCAGATTTCGTACGCGCAAATAATCCTCATAATCTATCAGCAGTTCTTCCAGACTTGCTTTGGCGACATTGGTAAGTTTTATTTCCGTTTCGGTTGATGTTGACGAGGCTTTGCTCCCTTCCGCTATATTCTGTTTTCCTGATCTGGCGGCCTGTATCATCTGATCAACCGTACGGTCTCCGTGATTTAAAAATCTTGTAGTAAAAGCAAAAGTAACGTCATATATAATTTCGGCCACCCGATATACTCTCAAGCTTTTGTAGCCTCCACGGCTTGGCAAGAAACTCAGCTCTTTTTGTGATGACCCCTCCATATAATGCTATATTTTAAATGATTAATCAATCACAAATATACTATAAAAAATCTTCCTTGAAAAAATCCATTATAGAAATTCTGAAAAATGCGGTATTTTTTCTCTCCACCTGAAGTCAGACCCGTCCGACCCGTCCGACCTGTCTGACCTGTCCGACTTTAAGGAAAATCCAATCTATCCCAAGGTCAGGGAGGAGAAGGAGTCGGGGCGGAGGGTTTGGGCGGCAGCGTGGATGTCGGCGGGGGTGAGGGCGTCGATGCGGGCGGCTATGTCGCGCGGGGTGATGACTTCGTCGCGGAACAGCAGGGAGCGGGCGGCCGAGAGTATTGTCTGCTCTGCGGAGGCTGTCGATACTGTAAGCTGCCCTATGTACTGGCGTTTGGTGCGGCGCAGCACGCTTTCCGATATGGCGCTGTCGGCAGCGCGGCGCAGTTCGGTCTCGACGAGGCGGCGGCATTTTGCGGTGTCCTCGGGATTGCAGCCGAAATATATCGCCATGACACCGCAGTCGCTGTACATGGCAAGCGATGACTCCACGCTGTACACCAGTCCGCGACGCTCGCGCAGCGACACGTTGAGGCGCGAGTTCATGCCCGGACCGCCCAATATGTTGTTGAGTAATGCGAACGCATGGCGCTCGGGCGAATACAGCGACGGGATGCGTGCGCCCATCACGGTGTGCCCCTGATGGTTGGAGCCGTCGCCACGCGTCTCCACAAACCGGGGCGCCACCGCAGGCGTACCGTTTTCGCGCATGATGGCGCCGTCGCGCAGCCCGGCAAACTGTTTCTCGATGAGACGGGCCATTTTTACAGCGCTTTCACCGCCGATATAAAACACTGTCATGTTGGGCGCACGGTAAAATTTGTCGAGAAACGCGCGGCATTCACGCGAATGGAATGTAGCGAGCGACTGCGTGTCGCCCAATATGTTGTGACCCAACGGCGTGCCGGCAAACAGCAGGTCGTCGAAATCATCGAACACCGCCTCCGACGGCGAGTCGAGATAAGAGTCAATCTCTTCGGCCACTACCTCGCGTTCCTTGTCAAGCTCGCTGTCAGGGAATACGGAATCGGTCACAAGGTCGGCTATAAGCGAAGTGGCTCTCGAGGCATTGCCCCGCGGAAAGATGGAGTAGACATAGGTTTCCTCCTTCGTGGTGTAGGCATTCAGTTCGCCTCCGACAGTCTCCATGCAGTTGATTATGGAGTTGGCGCGCCGCGAACCGGTACCCTTGAATATGGTATGTTCCACGAAATGAGCCATGCCGTATTGGCCGGGCAATTCGTCGCGCGAACCGACACGTGTGGCCGCGCCGAATATCTCGGCCACTGTGTCGCGGCGCACGTGCACGAATCGGAGTCCCGACGCGAGGGTCATGACGGTATAGTCCGATTGATTGTCGAGCAATCTTGCTGTCATATATAGTCGGTTGAGGCTGTTTATGGTTTTGTCGCGGTACATTCCGGGTCGACCCAGCGGCCGTCGGCTTTAATCAGCGCTATCAGGTGCGGCAACGCTTCCTCCTGCGGTATATTGCGCTCGATGCACTCTTTCTGTCGGTACAGACTCACGCGGCCTACACCGGCGCCCACGTAGCCGTAATCGGCATCGGCCATCTCGCCGGGACCGTTGACGATACACCCCATCACACCGATTTTCAGATGGGTCAGATGTGACAGTTTTTGCTTTATGGTGTTGACAGTGGACTGGAGGTCGAACATCGTTCGGCCGCACCCGGGGCACGATATGAACTCCGTGCGCGAGAAGCGCAGACGTGCTGCCTGGAGAATACCCAGCGACAGCGCGCCGAGAGCGTCGGCATCCATTATCGACGATTTGATTGAAATACCGTCGGTAAACCCTGAAAGGAGTATCGCGCCCATGTCGGCGGCGGCGTATACGGTCGTGGCTTCCGGCGACGTCGTGCCGTAGTCTATTTCGGGAATCAGCGGAGCTTTTATCCCGGCCGCTGTCAGTGCGTGCATCGCCGCTTTGAGCGTTGCGGCGGGGTTGACGGATGCCGTGGTGAGTATTATCACTTTGCCGCGGGCATTTTCAGCTTCCGCCACAAGTGTTTTCCTGTCGATGTCGGCCGACAGCCGTATAATATCATCCTCGGGCAGCGCATCCGCTCCGACGGCAACAGGTATGTTGGTGCCGCCGACATTGCCGACGGCTTCCGAACTGCGCCGTGCCGGCTCGACGGGATTGAATCCGGGATATGTCTCCCCCTCGATGTCGGGCGCGCTGCTCCATGCCGCAATACGCTCGGTGAGCATCGCGGCGACAGGAATCTCACATTCCGGCTCCTCGCTGAGCGACACCCTGATAGTGTCGCCGATACCCTCGGAAAGCAACGCACCGATACCTACCGCCGAACGTATGCGTCCGTCCTCGCCGTTGCCGGCCTCGGTGACGCCCAGATGCAGCGGATAGTGCATATCCTCCTTGTCCATCGCATCGACGAGCAGGCGCACGGTGTTGACCATCACCACGGTATTCGATGACTTTATTGAAATTACTACATCGTTGAAATCAAGGCGACGGAGTATGCGCAGAAATTCCATCGCGCTCTCCACCACTCCGGCCGGAGTGTCGCCGTAGCGGCTCATGATGCGGTCGGACAGCGAACCGTGGTTCACGCCGATACGCAGCGCGGTAGAGTGCTCGCGGCAGATGTCGACGAGGGGAATCAGGCGCTTTTCGATACGCTTGATTTCGTCGGCATACTCCTCGTCGGTATATTCAAGATGGCGGAACGTGCGCGCCGGGTCGACAAAGTTGCCGGGATTTATACGCACTTTCTCAACCACGGCGGCTGCCGCGTCGGCTGCCGCAGGGTTGAAATGTATGTCAGCCACAAGAGGGGCGTCGTAGCCGTCGGCACGCAAAGCCGCGTGTATGGCTGCGAGGTTGTTGGCCTCGCGTACGCCCTGGGCTGTCAGTCTTACTATCTCGCCTCCGGCATCTATGATGCGTTTTGCCTGTGCCACCGACCCCGCGGTGTCCATCGTTGAGGTCGACGTCATTGATTGCAGACGTATCGGGCTGTCGCTTCCTATGGTCAGATTGCCCACGTGCGCGGTCGACGTAGGGCGGCGCTTATATCCGAAACTCATGATTTATATTCGATTTGTATGAGGGTTCAAAACTGCGAAATTCCGATTGATGTAGGGACGCACGGCTCGTGCGTCCCTATAGCGTTTGTTAATCAGTTAAATCCTGTCAATCAGTTGGTTTTGAATTTGTATTCTATTTTGGCAAGCTCGGCGTTGGCCTTTACGATTTTCTCTTTAAGGCTGCTGCGGTAGGCTGCGAAACGTTCGGCCACGCCTGCGTCGGTCAGCGCTATCATCTGGGTGGCGAGCACGGCGGCATTCATCGCGGCGTTGATGCCTACGGTAGCCACTGCAATGCCGGGAGGCATCTGTATGATTGAGAGCATCGCGTCCTTGCCCCCGAGGGTGGCGTCGAGAGGCACACCGATGACAGGCAGGGTAGTGGAGGCGGCAATCACGCCGGGAAGAGCGGCTGCCATGCCTGCCGCGGCAATGATTACCTTGAGGCCGCGCTGAGAGGCTGTGCGGGCGAATTCCTCCACCTCGGCGGGTGTGCGGTGCGCCGACAGGGCGTTCATCTCAAACGGGATTTCCATGCTGTCGAGAAAATCGGCTGCTTTTTTCATCACGGGCAGATCGGAAGTGCTGCCCATTATAATGCTTACGAGTGGTTTCATACAGTTGCTATGTTTATATGTTGTTGATGATTGGTCAGTTGATTGTGCGCCCTTTGCGCGGGCGTTGTCACTTGGCAAGCAGCTCGAGAGCCGTCACCCAGAACAAGCCGTTGAAAAATCCGGCCACTACCTGTCCTAACGAGTGCCGCTCGAGTATGAGGCGCGATGTCATTACCGCTCCGGCTATCAGCACTGATGCCACAAATAGCCATTCGTTGTTGTGGAGCGTGAGATTTTTGAAGCAGAGAAAGAATGTATATGCGGTAAGTCCGCCGACCGAGGTGGCATGCCCGCTGATTTTCCATCGGAAATTGACTATCATGGTCACTACGGCCGTAAATGCCGCTGCGAGCATGAACATCGACAGCCATTGCGGCGAATTGATTTTGCCGAGATAGAACGACACTCCGAGATAGGCCATTGCCGCCGCGGCATAGACATACGGACGGTCGTTGCGCTCGTTGAGCGAAGGGTGCTTTATGATGCCGGCCTTTGACAGCACGAAGATGACAATCACCGGCAGCATCGTCGTGGCGGCGAACGTAAGCAGAAGCACCTGCCAGCGCGTGGCGGCGGGAGCGAACACAAGATACGTGCCCCACAGCGATATCGCCATGCCGTATGTAGGCATGATGAGCGGCGAAGTGATGATTGATATTATTCCGGCTATGGTTTTTATTATTTTCTCAAGCATTCTGGTGAGGTGTTAAATGGTTTTCCGCAGGCGAGCCACAGGCAGACCGAGCCGTTCGCGATATTTCGCTACCGTGCGCCGGGCTATGTTGAATCCTTTTTCTGAAAGCATGGCGGCAATCGTCTCGTCGGGTAGCGGTGAGCGTTTGTCCTCCTGCGATATTATTGTTTTTATTGCGTCGATTATCTGATGTGATGTCACGTCGTCGTCGGCTTTCGGGCGCTCGTTGAAGAAAAATTTCAACGGATATATCCCCGAGGGGGCGAGCACATACTTCGAGGCGGTGGCGCGTGATATGACCGAGAGGTCGTAACCGGTCACGGCGGCGACATCCTTCAGTATCATCGGGTGCAGGCGCGTCTCGTCGCCGGTAAGGAAGAAATCGCGTTGCAGCGACGCTATGGCGGTCATGACGTTGAGCAGTGTGCTCTGCCGCATCTGAAGGGTCTTGATGAACGCCTGTGCCTCGTCGCGCCGCGTGCGTATGAATGTCGCGGCATCGGTGCGCTGGCGCGGAGTCATCGTGGCTGCCATAGGCGTGTCGAGGCTGAACGAGCGTGAGAGCGCGAGGTCGGGAATATTATTGAGCAGGCTGACAGTGAGGTTGTTGTCGGAATCGATTTCCACCTGCAGCTCGGGCACTATCTGTCGTCCGCTGTGCTCTATGGCGCTGTCGTTAAGCTGGTTGCCCGGCTTGGGATTGAGACGCGAAATGATGTCGACCGCGGCTGTGAGCCTTTCGGTGTCGATGCCGAGCAAGTCGGCCAGACGGTCGAAATGCTTTTTCGAGAACAGGTCGAAATAGTGTGTTATGATTTCGCGTGCGGTAATCACCTCGACAGTAGGCTGCCGGCGGTTGAGCTGGAGCAGCAGGCAGTCGCGCAGGTCGACGGCGCCGACACCGGCCGGGTCGAGAGTGCGGATAATATCGATTACTTCCGACACCTCCGCGGCTTCCGTTTCTACCGATTCGGTGAATGTGATGTCGTCGGCGATGGCTTCGGGCGTACGTTTCAGGTAGCCGTTGGAGTCGAGGTTGCCTATTATGTAATTGGCGATTGTGAGCCGGCGCGGGGATAGCGGAAGCTCGCTCAACTGCCGGGTAAGGTCCTCGGCGAGAGTCAGTTCGTCGTTCACGGCCACAGGAGTGTAATACGTGTCGTTGACACTGCGGTTGCGGGCGTCGAGCATGTACGACGGTATGTCGTCATCATTGCCGTAGTCGGCGAGCTGCACCTGTTCGGCGGTCTCGTTGAAACCGTCGTTGTCGGGGGTGACACCCTGGTTTTCGGCTATTTCGAGCGCCGGCATCTCGTCGAGCGCACGGTTCACCTCCCCTTCGAGTTCCGGACCGGTCATCTCCAGCATGCGCACAAACTGTACCTGCATCGGCGTGAGCCGTTGCAGCTGTTTTAGCTCCTGTTGCTGTTGAAGTGTCGGTTTCATTGGGTGTCTTTCCTCCTGATAAACTTATCGGCAAAGTTAAATCAATCGTTGTTAATAGCCAAAATTGTCATGTTAATGAACGATAAAAAAATCCCCGGCGCCTGAATCGGCCGCCTGCGAAGTCCGACCGGTCAGACCGGTCAGACGAGTCGGACATGTCTGACTCGCCCGAAGCCGCTATGGCTGTGGCAGCGGCTTGCGGGGGAAGGCGTCGATCATGGAGCCGGGTGTGGAGTTGTAGATATGCACTCCGCGGCGGTCGGCGTAACCGGCTATGATATGGTAGGCTTTGAAAGCCAGGTAGAAACTGTAGAGAATCGAGTGGAGGGGATATTTGAGGTACTCCTTGCGGATGCGTTTCTCCTCCTTGTTGTCCTCCTTGTAGTAGTGGGGCTGGCGGGTGAGCACATGGTTGTCGTCGTCGACGGTGACGGTGGCCGTCCATGTGTGGTCGGCGCCGGTGATATAGATGTCGCCGTAGCCCATGCCTATGCCGGTCATGATGGCAGGTATCAGCACGTTGCGTGGCCGCGGCATGGCGCGGCGGCTGTCAAACGCTATTTTTTCAATCCATCCGAAGCCTTCGGCTCCCACGGCATTGTAGTATTCGATGCGGAGATGCTCAGTCGGCCGGAGCGGGCAGCTGCGGCGTGCGGCAAAAGGCAGAAAAAGCGTCATCGGCCAGTCGACGGTGCGTATGTTTTCGAGCAGACGGCTCACGTTGGCATCGTCGGGATTTGCAAAAAAATGGGGGTCGGCCAGTATGTAGTATTTCGGGCGCAGCCGCCGGAATTCGGGCGTGTTGGCAGCGAAGTTCACCGCCATAGCGTCAGTGTCCGAAGCGATGTAGTCGCCATGCGCGGCAATCGTTTCGGCCAGCGACGGCCCGTTGCCGAGAATCACGAGCGGACGCGCGTGCTCGCCGCGCGGATATGTGGCCTTGCGGGTGGAGAGGATGAGTTTGCCTATGCTTTTCAACGACTTGGCGAGTTTCATGCCGAAGCCGTCGCGTGTCGGGTCAGAGACTGTTTTCGTCATAATTGTGCGTTGTTAGATAGTCGACGACCGATGCCGGAGTCATGCCTGTGGTGCGCCGCAGACGGCTGTCGTCGAATGTCAGCGTGCGGTAGCGTTCGGCAAGAGTCTTACGGCCGTAGCCCAGAAGCGGTATGAAGTCGCAGATGCGGGCGAAGGTGCGTGCCCGCTTGGCGCGGATGGTGTAGACGCGTTTGTTGTTCAGACGCTTTGCGAACGCCTCCACCAGGTCGTGGCGGGTGGGGTTGACGCCGTCGGTGATATTGTAGATGCCTCCGGTATCCTGAAGCATGACCATGGCGCGTGCCACATCGGTGGCGTGGACCACGCTCAGGCGCGCCGTCTCGTCGTCGATGTGATGGTAGTTGCCGCGGTATATGCTGTTGACAAGGCGCCGCAACGGCCCCTTCATGCCGGTGCCTACGATATCCGGACTGCGTAATATGGTGAGCCTCACATTGTGGGCGGCACACCATTCCCGCAGCAGCGTCTCGGCCTCGAGTTTCGTCTTTCCGGCTTGGCTGACCGGTTCCGGCTCGCGGTTTTCGTTTATTTCGACACCCTCTTCCGCGCCGTAGACTTCGGTCGACGATACGTAGACCAGATTTTGCGGCGGATTCGTCTCAAGGGATGCAAGCAGATTGCGTGTGCATGCCACATTGAGCGCGGCGAGGTCGCCTTCATGGCAACCCCCCAGCAGATGGAACACGGTGCGGTAGCCGCGCGACGGTTCAAACTGTTCTTTTGCAAGGTTCACGACGTAGTCGTTGAAGGGTGACAGTCCGGCTGAATGCAAGGCCGGAGCCGGTTCGGCGGGAAGCGTGCGTTTCAGTTCGTCAATGAGGTATTTGCCGAGGAAGCCGCCCGCCGCGGTGATTAGTATATCGTTGGTCATGGGAAACGGTGTTGACTGCTCCGGCTGCTGACATGCCGGAAATTCACAATGAATTGTCTACAAATTTACGGATTTTATAGCATAACGCAAATTTTATTATTAATTTTGTAGTCCCTGAAGTACTATGGAAGGAAATAACGAGATAAAAGGACCGCTTGAGATAAATGTCGGCGAGGTGCTGCGTCAGCGCATCCCGCGCTATTGGCGTTTCATACCGAAGCGGCTGGTGCGTTGGCTAGAACGCACTGTATGCCAGGATGAACTGAACCGGCTGCTGCGCGACAACTTCCCGCGGCGTGATGCCGATTTCTGCCGCGGCGTGCTCGACGACCTCGGCGTGACGGTCAATTTCCACAATCTTGACAACCTGCCGCCGAAAGAGCAGACGCGCGTGCTTTTTGTCAGCAACCATCCGCTGGGCGGTCTTGACGGCATGGCGCTGATTGATTTCGTGCGGACATATTACGGTGTCGCACCCCGTTTCGTCGTCAACGACCTGCTCAACGCCGTCGAACCGCTTTCCGATACCTTCATCCCCGTCAACAAGCACGGCGCCCAGTCGCGTGAGGCTATCCGCCGCCTCGACAATGCCTTTGCCTCCGACGCTCCGCTGCTCATGTTTCCCGCCGGGCTGGTGTCGCGGCGCGGCAAAAAGGGGGTGGTGGCCGACCTTGAATGGCAAAAAATGTTTGTCGCCAAGGCCCGGCAGTACGGACGTGACATTATCCCCCTCCATTTCTATGGTGAAAATTCATCTTTTTTTTATAAATTTGCAAAATTCAGGCGAAGAATTGGATTAAAATTCAATATCGAGATGATATATCTGCCGCGCGAGGTATTCCGCTCAAAGGGGAAGACCTTTGACGTCGTTGTCGGTAAGCCGATACCGCATGCCTCGCTTGATGATATGCCCTCTGCGCGGAAAGCGCAGCAAATCAGGCAGATGGTATATGAACTCGCAAAGCCTTGACGCTTTATCCATAACCGAAACGATTTCTCTGAAATGCAACAACCTGTAATAGAGCCCGTCGACACTTCACTCATCGAGAACGAACTTACCGATGACAAATTCCTGCGTGCCACCAACAAAGGTGGCAACTCCATATATATCGTTGACGCCTACAACGCTCCCAACACCATGCGCGAGATTGGACGCCTGCGCGAGATTGCATTCCGCACGGCAGGCGGCGGTACCGGCAAGGACTGTGACATCGACAGTTACGACACGATGACCCCTCCGTGCCGACAGCTCATAGTGTGGAATCCGGAGCAGAAGCTCATTATCGGCGGTTACCGCTTTATCCTCGGCACCGACGTGGTGGTGCGCCCTGACGGTATGCCGCGCATAGCCACGGCACATATGTTTGATTTCTCGCCGCGCTTTGTCAGCGAGTATCTGCCACTCACCATCGAGCTTGGGCGCTCGTTCGTGCGTCTGGAGTACCAGTCGACACGCGCCGGCGTCAAGGCTATCTACGCACTCGACAATCTTTGGGACGGTCTCGGCGCTCTTACCGTAAAATATCCTCAGGTGAAATATCTTTTCGGCAAGGTGACCATGTATCCGAGCTACTCGAAGCATTGCCGCAATCTCATCCTGCATTTCCTCCAGAAACATTTCCCCGACCGCGACAGGCTTGTGACCCCCAAGAGCCCCCTTGTCACCGACGCCGACAACGATGCTATCGCAAAGATATTCTCCGGCGACAATTTCAAGGAGGATTACCGTATTCTCAATGCCGAAGTGCGTCAGCAGGGCTACAACATACCCCCTCTTGTCAACGCCTACATGGGACTTTCCCCCACGATGCGAATTTTCGGCACCGCCATCAACGACGAGTTCGGCGATGTCGAGGAAACAGGAATCTTTCTCTCCATAGATGATATTTTCGAAGAGAAGAAACAACGCCACATCTCCACCTACAAAGGGTGACCCGTATGCCGGTGTCACTATTGTCTTTCAGGCAACTATATCATAATACGGACTATCTTTTATATCACTCAACATCATCAACAACCATAATGCCGCGGATTACCGATAAGAGATTTAAAAATATTTTGCGCGGGTGCGTGCTCTCGCTCCCGCTGGCCGCATTCTGCCCTGCCGCTTCGGCCGGAGAGACTGTGGAATATCAGGCCGAGGCCATATTCAATGCCGGCTCCGGCAGTTTCGCCCCTTATTACATAGCCTCCAACCGCCACGGGCTGCTCACGCAGTCGTCGGATGCTCTGCTGCGTCTTGAGGCCGGCCGCGGGCTCGACCTGTCGCGCCGCTTCAGCTATGCTTACGGCGCGGAGGTGCTGACCGGGTATGCCGACAAGGTAGACTATCTGCGCTACAATCCGGCTTCATCATCATTCTACAGCCATGCCGAGGGGCCGTCGGCGATAAGCATGCGCCAGCTCTACGGCGAGGTGAAATACCGCGGAGTGTTCCTTACCGTAGGCATGAAGCAGCACGAATCGGCACTCCTCAATTTCAGCCTGTCGTCGGGCGACATCGTAGAGAGCGGCAACGCGCGTCCCGTTCCCGAGGTACGCGTCGGTTTCGTCGACTTCCAGGACATACCGTTCACCGACGGATGGGTGCAGATACAGGGCGAGATAGCCTACGGCAAATTCGCCGACAATGACTGGCTCAAGGACCACTACAATTACTACGACTGGCATATCAATCTCGGTTCGCTCTACCACTACAAACGCTGCTATTTCCGCACCAATCCCAAGCAGCCGGTGTCGGTGACAGTGGGCATGCAGACCGCCGGGCAGTTCGGCGGCACGTCGCATGTGTATGTAAACGGAGTGGAGACCAAGCAGTATAAGGGACGCACGTCGTTCAAGGATTTCATCAACATGTTCATACCGCGCCAGCAGTCGGGAAGCCGTTTTTACGACGGCAATTCGCTCGGCTCGTGGGACGTGATGGCACGCTACCGTTTCAACAACGGGGCGCAGCTCAAGGCTTATCTGCAGAAGCCTTGGGAGGACGGTTCGGGCATAGGATGGATGAACGGTTTCGACGGGCTTTGGGGCGTGGAATACGTTGCCGCCGGGAGTGACGCCATCGTTAACGGCGCCGTAGTCGAATACATCGATTTCACCAACCAGTCGGGTCCGATACACTGGTCGCCCGGCGACAGTCCCGGCACCACCATCACTTCCAATGCCACCGGTGCCGATGCCTACTACAATAATTTCCAGTATAACTCATATATGAACTACGGTATGTCGCTCGGCACGCCGTTCCTGCCGTCGCCCATCTACAACAAGGACGGCTATCCGGCCTTCGTCGACAGCCGCGTGCGCGGTTTCCACGCCGGTGTTTCCGGCCGCATAGGCAACGTGGACTACCGCCTGCTCGGCGGCTACCGCAAAGGGTGGGGCGACGGGAAGGCTCCCACAGCCACCACGCGCCATGACACTTCGATGATGGTGGAAGGCGCATACACATTGCCGTCGCTTCCGGCCATGAGAGTCAAGGCGCAGGTAGGTTTCGACTCGGGCAATATGTTCGGCGACAATTTCGGCGCTTGCGTGACGATAGCATATCGCGGTTCACTTAATTTCGGTAAAAAATGAAAATCAGAAGATATTTCCGGCTTGTTATAATGACGGTAGCGGCGTGTATCCTGACTGCAGGATGCACGCAAAACAACGGTGACATCGGCGAATGGTTCGGCGAATGGCATCTCCGCTCGATAGAAATCAACGGCACGGACGATGCGTCGTACACCGGCGATGTGCTTTGGAAATTCCAGAACAATATCATAGAGATGGTGGTTGTCAACAAGACAGGGCATTCACATACCGAGCATTACGGCACATGGAGCGCCGACGGCAGTGTGCTCACGCTCTACTTCACCCATTCCGACGACCTGAACCCCGCCGGAAGCTCCAAATATTCCCCTCCCGCCCAGACGCTGCTCCCCGCGGGAATGACGGAGCTGAGGATACGTAAGCTCTCATCATCGGAAATCATACTCCGGTATGACCCTGATGCCGACCGAAGCATAGTCTACACGCTTCGCAAACGCGGATAAAACAAAAATGATTACAACAAGATAACGCGGAAGATGTTGCAAAACTCAAAATATACCAACGAAATTGTAGGGACGCGATTCATCGCGTCTGCACCTGAATGGCATAATGAGCTGAATATCACGATTATATCGCGGACGCAATGAATCGCGTCCTTACAATTCGCTGCGATTTTTGACCGCTAATTATAGTTCTGCAACACCCTCCCTACAAAATACAACGATAATGTCAAAACTTGCGGATAAAAAAGTATTGGTGACCGGAGCCGACGGCTTCATCGGATCACATCTGGTGCAGGCACTTCTCGCCGAGGGGTGCAAGGTGCGCGCGCTGTGCATATATAACTCCTTCAACTCGTGGGGATGGCTCGACGATGTGCGCCACCCGAATCTCGAGATTGTCACCGGCGACGTGCGCGACGCCGCATTCTGCCGACTTATAACCCGTGATGTCGACACTGTGTTCCATCTGGCCGCGCTGATAGCGATACCTTACAGCTATGTGGCGCCGCAGAGTTACGTGGATACCAATGTGTCGGGTACCCTCAATATATGCCAGGGCGCGATGGATGCCGGCTGCCGCCGCGTCATCGTCACCTCTACCTCGGAGGTGTACGGCACGGCTCAGTATGTGCCTATCGACGAGAAGCATCCGCGACAGCCCCAGTCGCCCTATTCGGCTACTAAAATCAGTGCCGATGCTCTCGCCCTCAGCTATTACAATGCGTTCGGGCTGCCGGTAGTGCTGGCACGTCCGTTCAACACCTACGGTCCGCGACAGAGCGCCCGTGCCATCATACCTACTATCATCACCCAGATAGCTTCGGGCAAACGTGAAATCATGGTGGGCGACCTGCGCCCCACACGCGATTTCAATTTCGTGGAGGACACTTGCCGAGGTTTCATCGCTCTCGCCGAAGCTGACGGAATAGAGGGGCAGGATTTCAATATCGCCACCGGCACGGAAATAACGATGGGCGATACCTTCAAACTCATTGCCGGACTTATGGATGCCGATGTGCGCTTCGCTGTCGACGAGTCGCGCTTGCGTCCGGCCAAATCGGAAGTGTTCCGCCTGTGCGGCGACAACAGCAAAATCACCGCGGCCACGACGTGGCGGCCGCAGGTCACTATTGAAGAGGGACTGCGCCGCACGATAGCGTGGTTTACCGACGGTGACAACCTCTCCCGCTACAAGGCCGACATCTACAACCGGTAGTATCGGCTGATAACCTAAGAGGGTGTTGTATGTGTGGCCTCCACATCCTGATGACATTTATAACTTTGAAACAACCTATATGTTATGATGCAACCACTTAATGTGCTTATGCTTGGAGGTGCCAAGCGCGTCAGTATGGCTCGTCTTTTTACCGAGACGGCCGCCAAATTGAAATACGATGCACGAATGTACAGTTTTGAATTGGGCGAAGATGTGCCGATTGCAGCTGTAGCCGAAGTGATTACAGGCGGCAAATGGAGCGACCCGTCGCTCCCGCGTCAGCTTCATGATGCCTGCGTGGACAAGAAAATCGACATAATACTGCCGTTTGTCGATGGTGCCGTGGAGGTGGCTGCTGAATATTGCCGGTGCAATCCGATGGTATGGTCGCCCGTATCTCCTCCGGAGATATGCCATGCCATGTTCGACAAGAAACTTGCCGACGATATGCTGCGACGCCACAACATTCCGCTGCCGCAGGTGGTCGAAAAGGGTGAACCGCAATTCTTTCCGGTCATCGCCAAACCGCGTACCGGGTCGGCGTCAAGAGGAATTAAGGTTATCAGGAATATCGACCAGTGGCGCGAGCTTAATCTTGACCATGACATGTATATCGTGCAGGAATATATCCAGAACCGTCGTGAATACACTCTTGACTGCTATATCGACCACCGCGGCAACATCACGGCCATTTCGCCGCGTCTGCGCCTCGAGGTAGTGGGCGGAGAGGTGAGCCGTACCATCACTGTAGATTTGCCTGAGGGCGTGGAGATTGCGCGTAAAGCCATCAAAGTAGCAGGTCTGCGCGGTGCCGTGACAGTGCAGCTGATTGAAAACCGCGATACGGGTGAACTCAAACTCATGGAAATCAATCCGCGCCTGGGTGGAGGTGCCGTGTGCTCGGTTTATGCCGGAGTCAATCTGCCTTACATGATTATCAGCGACTGGCTGTGCACGTATATCGAATATATGGAGGCGACTCCGCATGTGGAGATGACACGCTATATGCAGGAAGTGGTGTTCGGTCCCGACAAAAAGGAGATTTTGAAATTCGAGTTCTAATGAACCGGGCGCAGCAGCAAAGGTCAGACGAGTCCGACAGGTCAGACATGTCAGACGAGTCTGATTCGTCCGACTCGTCGGAAAAAATAAATCTCTCCGATAAATTCAACATTCAAAATTCAACATTCAACATTATGCAAAGGGTTATTGTAATTGCCGAGGCCGGGGTCAACCATAACGGTTCGTTTGACCTTGCGGTGGAGATGATTGACGTTGCGGCGCGTGCCGGCGCCGACTACGTGAAATTTCAGACGGCCATACCCGAGGAGGTCATATCATGCTACGCCCCAAAGGCGGAATATCAGAAGGAGACTACGGGCGGCGGCGAGAGCCAGCTCGACATGTGCCGACGCATACATCTGCCTCTCAGCGATTACGCACGCCTTGCACGCATCTGCCGCGACAGGGGGATAGGCTTTATGAGCACGCCGTTTGACCTTCCGTCGATTGACTGCCTTGCGCGCCTCGACATGGACTACTGGAAGATACCGTCGGGCGAAATAACCAATCTGCCTTATCTGCGTAAGGTGGCTGCTCCGGGACGCAGGATTATCCTCTCTACCGGCATGTCGCAGCTCGATGAGGTGGCTGTGGCTGTCGATATACTTTGCAAGGGCGGCGTCGACCGGCACGACATATCGCTGCTCCATTGCACCACGCAGTATCCCACGCCCTACGATGCAGTCAATCTGCGGGCTATGGAGGCGTTGCGCGGGCTTGATGTAGGCGCAGTGGGCTACAGCGACCATACGCTCGGCATCGAAGTGCCTGTCGCAGCCGTGGCGATGGGGGCGCAGATTATCGAGAAGCATTTCACCCTCGACACCTCGATGGAGGGTCCCGACCACCGTGCGTCGCTCGACCCCGAAGCGCTTGCCGCAATGGTATCGTCGATACGCCACATAGAGCAGGCCATCGGCAACGGAGTGAAAACCGTGGCCGAAGCCGAGCGCGGCAACATCCTGATAGCCCGCAAAAGCATAGTGGCCCGCCGCGCCATAGCCGCCGGCGAAATATTCACTGAAGAAAACCTCACCGTAAAACGCCCCGCCGACGGTCTCTCACCAATGCTTTGGGACACCGTAATAGGCCGCCCCGCCCCCCACGACTTCCTCCCCGACCAACCGATCGAACTGTAAATTCACTCAGTTTTTCATCCCGGAAATCCCTCTCCACTAATCTAAATTATAACAGTAAACCGTAAGCCCCATGTATTTAGTATTCTTACTTATCCCGGCTGTTGTGTTTCTTGGTCTGTTGATATATGCTTTACGCCGTAAGATAGACCCGTCGTTGTCAGCTGATGCTAATAAAAAATCATACCAGTTCAGATGGATTGCTGTAGGTTCGGTAATTACTTTTTTACCTATACCTATCGCCTATTTTCTCATATTTTTCGGGTATAATCCATATATAATTCGGTATCCGTTCTTCTTTACGCTTGTATTGCAGGCTGTCGGCGCATTTTTGATGATGTCGGGATTTATTTGCGCCTATAAAAAGTATAAAAATGAATGCGATGACAAATCGGGATTTATAGTCGCAATCATCGCTACATTTATAGGATGTGTGCTCAATTTGTATTACGCTTACGAAAATCGTCTCGGATTTAATTCTGTTGTGAATTGTATGTTCGTGTTTACGGTTCTGACATGTGTCATGTCTGTGGCGTCATTTCTGCTTTCAAAGTATTTCACTCGGTTTCGCGCGATGGGAATCGCCCTTTGTGTGTTAGCAGTCAATATGTTTATAGTTTATATTGAATGGAATGCCGAGCAAAATGCAGGATGCCTGATTACTACATGGGGTGCATTGTATTATTGGACTATTCCGGGTATGGTTTTCCCCATAGTGTTGGGGGCTGTCGCAATATTCGGCTGTCGGTTGAGTGGTGCGGTACTACGCATTCCGGTAGTAGCTAAAACTGTAGAAACAATGGAATATAAACCCGCTGGACCGATGCAGCACGTAGCTAATAATAACGCTGACGGCGATATACTCGAGAAACTAAAAGGATATGATGACGTGCGGTTGAGAAAGATTGTCGATAATCCCAAATTTCATAGTGCGGCGGTAGTGGAAAAAGCCCGCGAACTTCTTGCACGCCGTGAGGCATGGGAGCAGATAAAGGACTTGCCCGATGAGGAACTCCTTGAAATGACAATGGCAGACAAAGGATTGTATGAGCCCAACATTGTCGAAGCGGCCTCAATGGAACTTTATCAACGTGACAGCCGGTTGCTCCGCGAGCAATTCATGGCTCTTACCCCCGACACCCTCTCCGCGATAGCCTCCGGCACAGCTCCCGCACCCGAAGGCATCCGCCTCGCCGCCCAAAGATACCTCTCCAAATCCGGTCGTCCGTAATACCACAAGCCGCCCGTCCCGGCTTAGACCGGGGCAGTTGGCTGTTATCTAAGTCTAAGCCCGGGACGGGCGGGTTGTGGTAATTTGGCGTTAATCTATTCGGTAATTTGGCCGGAGGGGTGTTGATGGGTGGTGTTATTGGTTGTCGGGGGAGTGTTGGGCGAGGGTGATTTTGATTTCGGCGTAGGAGATGTTGTCGGGGACGAGTTCGCGGATTTCATTGAGGGTGTAGGCGGAGGTGAATTTGGCGGCGGCGTTGCGTATGATGAGCTGGTGCTCTTTCGATACGATGTCGTCGATGTCGACAAGTCCCTGCGAGGCGAGGCGTCCGAGGTGGCCGTAGATGGTCCAGGGCTTGAGGTTGCGCTGACGTGCTATTTCGTCGGGCGACATCCCGGCTTCGTAGAGGCGCAAGGTCTCCTGATAGGTGTCGGTTTTGGGTGTCTTTTCGACTGTCTTTTTCTCCTTGACAGGTTTTTCTTTTGCCTGACGGTCGGTGCGGCGTTTGCGTGCGGGTTTTCCGTCGATGCTGTCGAGGAGTGTTTTTGCCTTGATGTTGAGGTAGGCTCCGGTGGAGAATACGGTTTCGGTGAGACCGTTGAACAGCGACTGCTTGACCATGACGCTCTGACGCAGTGCGGAGAGGGCGTTGTTGTAGAGTTCGGCCACGCGTTTGTTCTCGATATTGATGATGGCGTCGCGGGTGATGAGCGACTCGAAAATCTCTTTCATCGCGGCGGCGAAGTAGGCGCAGGAATCAGTGATGCGCTTTTCGAGCGGCGAACCTGCGATATCTCCTCCCGACAGTTCCATCGCGGCGGTGTATTGCGGTCGGAATCGGCCGGCGATGTCGATAAGGCGTTCCTGAAGCGGACGGTTTACGGCTTTGAGGCGTATGAGGAATTTGGGATACTGGGAGCTGAGATGTTCGTCGACCACGCGCAGCATCCATTGGTAATCGCGGTCGATTTCGCTGAATGAGTAGAGCTCGTCGAGGAGCGACAGCGTGTACTGGTGGCGGAGCGCCGGCAGACGGCTGATGTTGCTTTCCGTCTTGCCTGTTTCGGCGTCGATGTAGCTGTTGACGGTGGTGTCGGTGATGAGCGCATGAGGTTCGACAGGCGCCGACAGCACCATGCCCTGCAGCGAGCGGCAGCGGCTCAGGGCCACGTAGGTCTGGCCGTGGGCGAACGATGCGTTGATGTCGAGCACGGCTTTCTCGAATGTGAGTCCCTGGCTCTTGTGTATGGTGATGGCCCATGCCAGACGCAGGGGATACTGTGTGAACGAGCCGGCGGATTCCTCCTTGATTTCCTTGCTGACGGGGTCGAGGGTGTATTTTGTGTTGTCCCACGTCACGGGTGTGACAGCGATAGGTTCGTCGGAGTCGGAGCAGGTCACCTCGACGGTGTCGGCGCCGATTTTCGTTATGGTGCCGATTTTGCCGTTGTAGTAGGCGTGGGCGGGGGAGAGGTCGTTTTTGATGAACATCACCTGCGCGCCCTCCTTGAGGGTCAGTTCGGCTTCGGCGGGGTAGTTCTGCTCGGGGAAGTCGCCGGTGACGCGGCAGGTGTAGGTATATGGCCGTGAGGAGAGATGTGCCAGGCGGGTATCGTTGTGCGACTGTGCCGAGTGGTTGTGGGTGGTGAGGCGTATCCAGCCGCGTTCGTCGGGATTGAATGAGGGTATGTAGCGCGAGTTGAGCGTATCGATGCCGGCGTGGTCGAGTTTGCCGGCACGCACTTTGGCGAGGATGTCGATGAAGGTGCTGTCCTGCTGCCGGTAGATATGGCGCAGCTCGACGGTGACGTAGGGGAGTTGCTGCAGCGCGTGGCTGGAAAAGAAATACGGCGTCTCGTAATATTGCGACAGCCATGACCATTCGTCGTTCTTTGTGACGGGCGACAGCTGCATCAGGTCGCCGATGAGGAGCAGCTGCACGCCTCCGAACGGTTTGAGCGGGTCGCGGTGGCGGCGCAACGTGTCATCGATGCGGTCGAGCAGGTCGGCGCGCACCATTGATATTTCATCTATGACGAGCAGGTCGAGTGTGCGTATGAGGTTTTTCTTCTGCTGCGCCATGCGGAAGTAGCTGTTGCTTTCCTTGCTCTGTGCTCCGGGTATGTAGGGGCCGGGAGCGAACTGGAAGAAGGAGTGTATGGTCTGTCCGCCGGCATTGATGGCGGCCACACCGGTAGGCGCGAGCACAACCATGCGCTTGGGCAACACCGTGCGCAGCCGGCGCAGAAATGTAGTCTTGCCCGTGCCAGCCTTTCCGGTAAGAAAAACCGACACCCCGGTATTGGCAATAAACTGCCACGCCACGTCCATCTCGCGGTTGATGCTGTCTGTTTCGTTGATGTTGTGCTGCATGATTGAGAAGTATAGGAGTTATAGGTATTATAAGAATTATAAGAGTTATAGTCCCGATAGGCCGGATAGGGGTTATAAGTCAAATTGGACTAATAGGCCCAATAAGTCTAATATGACCAATTAGACTTATTTGACCAATTGGCCTTTTAGGCCTTATTGCCCGGTTGTTAAGAAGAGCGGGCGGCAAACTGTTGTGTTTGGCCGCCCGCTCCGGTTATGCGGGTGTCGTCGGTTGCAACGACATTGTTATCAGGCGAGGAAGCCGAGGAGGACACCGGCGGCTACTGCCGAACCGATCACGCCGGCCACGTTGGGACCCATGGCGTGCATCAGCAGGTAGTTGCTGGGATCGTATTGCAGACCGAGGTTGTTGGAGATACGCGCCGACATGGGCACTGCCGATACGCCGGCGTTGCCGATGAGCGGGTTGATTTTCTTCGATTTGGGCAACACGAGGTTGAACAGCTTGACAAAGCATACACCCGATGCCGAGGCTATGATGAATGCCATGAAGCCGAGGCAGAAGATGAAGATGGTCTCCTTGGTGAGGAATGTAGTAGCCTGTGTCGAGGCACCTACGGTCATGCCGAGGAGGATTGTCACGATGTCGGTAAGGGCGTTGGACGCTGTCTTTGCAAGACGTGTGGTGACGCCGCACTCACGCAGCAGGTTGCCGAAGAAGAGCATGCCCAGCAGGGGAAGGCCCGAGGGTACCACGAAGCAGGTGAGGAGCATGCCGACGATGGGGAAGATGATTTTCTCGTTTTGCGAGACGGCGCGGGCCGGTTTCATCTTTATCAGGCGCTCTTTGCGCGTGGTGAGGAGCTTCATGATAGGCGGCTGTATCACGGGCACGAGTGCCATGTAGGAGTAGGCCGATACCGCGATTGCTCCCATGAGGTTGGGTGCGAGCTTCGACGAAAGGAAGATGGCTGTGGGGCCGTCGGCACCTCCGATGATGGCGATGGCACCTGCCTGGTCGGGCAGGAAGCCGAGGGCGCAGGCTACCATGTAGGCTCCGAAGATGCCGAACTGGGCGGCCGCTCCGATGAGCATCAGTTTCGGGTTGGCTATGAGCGACGAGAAGTCGGTCATGGCGCCGATACCGAGGAAGATGAGCGGGGGATACCATCCGGCGCTTACACCGTTGTAGAGGATATTGAGCACGGAGCCTTGTTCGTAGATGCCTACCTCAAGGCCGGCCGTGGTATTGAAGGGTACGTTTCCGATAAGTATACCGAAACCGATGGGGACGAGCAGCATTGGTTCGAAATTCTTCTTTATCGCGAGATAAATGAAGAACAGACCGACAGCGAGCATGACGAAGTGCTGCCATGTCGCGTTGTAGAAACCTGTCAGATGCCAGAATTCCGTCAGGTTGCCGGTGAGAAAATCACTGAATTTTTCCATTTGCAATGTGGTTTATCCGAAAGTGATGCTGTGACTTATTCGAGGGTGATGATGGTTGTGCCTTCGAGTACCGAATCACCGGGGTTGACATTGATTGCGGCTACTTTGCCGTCGCGGCCGGCGTGGATGGCGTTTTCCATCTTCATGGCTTCGAGTATCGCTACCGTGTCGGCGGCCTTGACAGCGTCGCCTACCTTGACGGGAATCTGCACTACTACGCCCGGCAGGGGAGCATTGACGGCGATTGCGCCGGCTGTCACATTGGGTTTGTTGATGATTTTTTCACCTGTGGTGGTGCGGGGTGCGGCCGACGGACGCGCTGCCTTGACTACAGTGACGGGTGTGCCCTTCTGCTCGAGCTCCACTTTGTAAGGAATGCCGTTGACTTCAACCTGAGCGATGCCGTTGTCGATGTCGCCGATACCTACTTTGTAGGTGTTGCCGTTGATTTTATAATTGTATTTTTTCATTTTTGTTGTGATGTGAGGTGGTTAGCGTTTGGGAAGTTCACGCATTGAATAGATTTTAGAACTCCAGGGTGAGTAGGCTTTCTTCACCTTGTTGATGGTGAGTACCGTCTGCTCGGTGTCGTGTGCGTCGAGATGTTCGTGGAGAGCCATTACGATGGCGGCGATTTCCTCGCCCGAGTCATGCTCGGGACGGTTCTCGCGCGCTACTTCCTTAGGTGCCAGACCCTGCGATTTCATCTTATTGGCACGGTTGATCTTGGCTCCGATTTTGCTGATGAGCATGAAGCAGAGGCAAAGGATGAGCAATGCCGAGAAGACTATGCACATGGCCATGATGGTAAGGGCGAGTCCGCTTTTGTCACGTTCGTGGAACGTATCGACTTTCTTGTTGGTGTCCTTGATTACGTTGTTGCTCGATGGGGTGATGTACTTCAGGTCGGAGCCGTCGCGTACTTCCCAGTCGTCGGGATTGTTGATACCGCCTACACCGTCGATTTTGCGGGCGTAGGAATGTCCCGGCCGGAGGTCGGCGGGTATCACGATTTCGTCGATGAGGGTCTTGCAGTCGGCATCATAGATGGCGATGTAGTTCTCTACGCCGTCCTTGAGGGTGAAGTTGGTGTGGAATGTACCGCGTGTGGGCATTCCGTCGGCCCAGAATATGATATGCTGGCGCTTGGGGATACGTGTGTTTACGTCGCCTAAGGGCACTGCATACATTTTGGACTTGTCGATTGATTTCCCGTCTTCGGCTCTCTCGGTAGTGAGATATACGCTCGAAATCTCGAGGGGGCCGTAGGTTGAGTTGAAAAGCTCAATCCACGCACCTTTCTCGCCGTAGTCGTCGACTATGGAGTTGGTGTTGTTGACCATCACCTCGTTGATGCGCAGTCCGCCGCGGCTTTGGGCAGCGGCCGAAAGGCAACCCATCACACCGACAAGAAGCAGTAATAATGATTTTTTCATAAAATAAGACGCTTTTACGGTCAGTGATGTGAATATTAAAGAGGTATGTTGCCGTGTTTTTTGGCGGGGTTGACGACTTTCTTGGTGGCAAGCTGCTGGAGTGCGCGGATGACGCGGAAGCGGGTGTTGCGCGGCTCGATGACGTCGTCGATGTAGCCGTATTTGGCAGCGTTGTAGGGGTTGCAGAAGAGTTTGTTGTATTCGGCCTCTTTCTCGGCGAGAACGGCTTTGGGGTCTTCGGCAGCCTTGGCTTCCTTGGCATAGAGCACTTCGACTGCGCCTGCGCCGCCCATGACTGCGATTTCGGCAGTAGGCCATGCGTAGTTCATGTCGCCGCGAAGCTGCTTGCAGCTCATCACGATGTGTGAGCCGCCGTAGCTCTTGCGCAGTGTGACGGTGACTTTGGGCACGGTGGCTTCGCCGTAGGCGTAAAGCAGTTTTGCGCCGTGGAGTATGACGCCGTTGTATTCCTGACCGGTGCCGGGGAGGAAGCCGGGGACGTCGACGAGTGTCACCAGGGGGATGTTGAATGCGTCGCAGAAGCGTACGAAGCGTGCGCCCTTGCGCGATGCGTTGGAGTCAAGCACGCCGGCGAGGTATTTGGGCTGGTTGGCCACGATGCCGACTGCCTGTCCGTTGAAGCGGGCGAAGCCGACGATGATGTTTTTGGCGTAGTCGCGCTGCACTTCGAGGAACTCGCCGTTGTCGATGATGGCGCCGATGACTTCGTACATGTCGTAGGGACGGTTGGCCGAGTCGGGGATAATCTCGTTGAGCGAGTCTTCGAGACGGTCGATCGGGTCGGTGCATTCAACGAGGGGTGCTTCCTCAAGGTTGTTCTGAGGCATGTAGCTGAGGAGCTGACGTGTGATTTTGAGGGCTTCTTCGCCGTCTTCGGTGGCAAAGTGAGCCACGCCGCTCTTGGCGGAGTGAATTTCGGCGCCGCCGAGTGCTTCCTGGGTGACATCTTCGCCGGTCACTGTCTTGACCACTTTCGGGCCGGTGAGGAACATGTAGGAGATGCCTTTGGCCATGATGGTGAAGTCGGTGAGGGCAGGGGAGTATACGGCACCGCCGGCGCAGGGGCCGAGGATACATGAAATCTGTGGTATCACACCCGAAGCGAGGATGTTGCGCTGGAATATCTCGGCGTAGCCTGCGAGGGCGTTGATACCTTCCTGTATACGTGCGCCACCCGAGTCGTTAAGGCCGATGACGGGCGCACCCATCTTCATGGCCATATCCATGATTTTGCAGATTTTCAGTGCCATGGTCTCGGAGAGCGAGCCGCCGAACACTGTGAAGTCCTGTGCGAAAACGTAGACGAGACGTCCGTCGATTGTGCCGTAGCCGGTGACGACACCGTCGCCGAGGAATGATTTTTTCTCTTGGCCGAAGTTGGTGCAGCGATGGCGCACAAACATGTCGAGCTCTTCAAACGAGCCTTCGTCGAGGAGTTGGGCGATACGTTCGCGGGCGGTGTATTTACCGCGCTCGTGTTGTTTCTGGATTGCCTTTTCGCCGCCGCCGATACGGGCTTCGGCGCGCATGTCGATAAGCTCTTTTACTTTTTCGAGTTGGTTACTCATATATGTTAAATATTAGAGAAATATGAAATATCGTTGTGAGAGGGGATTATTTGTTGGGGTCTTCGCAGAGTTCCACGAGTGTGCCGCAGGTCGATTTGGGGTGAAGGAATGCGATGTTGAGACCTTCGGCGCCCTTGCGGGGTGCTTTGTCGATGAGGCGGCAGCCTTTTTCTTCGGCTTCGGCGAGAGCGTTGGCCACGCCGTCCTCCATGGCGAATGCGATGTGCTGTATGCCGCCGCGGCCGCCGTTGTTGGCGATGAATTTGGAGATGGCACTGTCGTCGGAGGTGCCTTCGAGGAGCTCGATTTTTGTCTGGCCTACTTTAAAGAAGGCGGTGCGTACTTTCTGGTCGGCCACTTCTTCAATGGCGAAGCATTTGAGACCGAGGATGTTTTCGTAGAAAGGAATTGCCTCGTCGAGCGAGGGGACGGCTATGCCGACATGTTCGATGTGAGAAATGTTCATGACAAATATGAATATTTAAGATTTATAAACGGGTTAAGGCCGTAAGCTGTGACGCCATAGCGACACTCTCCGGCTAACAAAGTGCAAATTTAACAAATAAATCGACACAATGATTATAAAAAGCAAAAATTCGCCAAATTAACACATCGGTTATGCCAATCTCAAACGGGTAACAAAGCGTTTTCTCATATATTAGGGCTATTCAGAAAATAGCCAACTAATTGTTTGGCAATTTCATAGATGATTAGTAACTTTACAAAGAACCCCCGATGGACCCGTCACGGGCTTATTCGGGGGTATTTTCCTTATTTTTTACAGTGTGAAGATACAAAAAATCGGCGAAATTCAGCCAACATTACCGTTTACAGAATACGATTTTCTGAAAAAATACCGCGAGAGCTTCGCCGTTAGCGAACTCGGACGCATTCATGCCATGCTGCCGCTGAAAGAGATGGCAGAGGAACTGGCTTTGCACTTTCCGAAGAAGCATCCACAGGGCAACAGATCCATGTTCCCGCCTGAAGGTGAAATCGCATTGATGTTCCTCAAGCCGTATACCGGGCTGTCGGACGACGGACTGATCGAGATGCTCAACGGCAGCATCCACATGCAGATGTTCTGCGGTGTTCTCATCGACCCGTCAAATCCCATCAGGGACGGCAAGATCGTCAGCGCGATACGCAACCGGCTGG
>CAJLWO010000036.1 GCA_905210435.1 uncultured Bacteroidales bacterium | reverse complement strand
AAGAAAATATAGACCTATACTACAAAAATAAGCCACGGATATTTGCAACTGTGCCGATATTCGGCCAGCATACGGTGCTTGACGCCAACAAAGACGGCAAAACATGGATTTTCAACTCCAGCAAAGGCACCATCTATGATTATAGCAAAAGCAGTGACGCCGACGACTGGATTTTCTCTCCGGCCATCTATCTCGAAGCCGGCAAAGCATACGATTTTGAAGCACTCGCCAGGGCTTACAGCGACGGCTACCCCGAAAAGATTGAAATCAAGATAGGCAACGCAGCTACGGCGGAGGCCATGACAACGACGCTTGTAGAGCCTGCCGAACTCGGAGGCACTCCGAGCAGCCTGACAGCTTCCATCGCGCCTGCCGCTTCGGGAGAATATTTCATTGGCTTCCACGCTATCAGCGACGCATACCAATGGAATCTCTACCTCCTGTCGTACAGCATATCCGAGCCATTCGGAGCCGGTGCGCCCGATGCGGCTACCGACATCACCTTTGAACCCGACGTTACAGGCGAACTTAACGTGACCCTCAACTTCAAGGCTCCTACGACAACCGTTACCGGCGCTCCCTACACAGGCGACATGAAACTAAGCTTCCTGCGCGACGGTGAGAGCATAGGAGAAATCACCGCAGCAGCCGGCAGCGCACATACTTACAAAGACAACGTAGCGCAAGCTGGGCGTTACACCTATACCATAGTGTCACACAACATGGCGGGAGAAACAGGCCGCAGCGCGACGGCATCTGTATTCGTAGGGCCTAACACGCCAGAAGCCCCGACATCGGTGAAGGTTGTCGAAAATACGCAAAAGCCCGGGGAAGTCACCATAACCTGGGATGCTCCGACTGTCGACATCGACGGAAATCCCCTCTACGCCCCCAACCTAAGCTACAATGTCTATATCGTTAAGGACAGCCAGTGGGAACTGCTCACAGAAACGCCGGTGACCGAGCGCACGTTCACATTCCAGGCACAGCCCCAGGATGCGGCCCAGGCATTCATACAAATTGGAGTGCAGGCCCTCAACAAAGAAGCTGAAGGGGATGAGTATGCCGGAGCCGGGCTCGTTGCCGTCGGACCCGCATATTCCCTTCCCGTAACAATGACATGCTTAGACGATGCAAAGAAATACATCATCGGCCTCGATGCATGGGACGGCTGCGAGTTCGGGCTTAAGGAAGATGGCGAGATGAGTTCCGTGACCAGCCAGGACGGTGACGGCCAGTTCTTCTACGGCGAGCGTGTGGGCAGCAGCGCCACACTTGGCACCGGCAAGGGTATAGGCGACTTCATCTTCGGCAAAATAGATCTTTCCGGAGCGAACCACCCTGTATTTTCATTCTACACATGGAAGATTACAGAAACCGACCTTACAAAACTTGAAATCATAGCCGTATGCGAGGGCGAAAGGAAGATTGTGGAGACCATCGACTACAGCAACGACACCCACAATCTCTGGACCAAAAAGGTTGTAAACCTCGACGAATATGCCGGCAAAGCCATACAGCTCATCATACGTTATTACTCCAATGGCCTCGTCTACTGCTTCATCGACAATATGAAGTTTATGGATATGCCGGACTACGACCTCAATGCCGTAGAAGTGACAGCACCTGAGACAGTCACCGCAGGCGAGCCGTTCGATGTAACCGCTACGATAGAAAACGTAGGGCGCCTTGCCGCAGGTCCGTTCAGCGTCGAGCTGATTGCCAACGGTACGGTAGTTGATACAAAACAGGTTGAAAACATCGAAGCCGGAGCCACGATAGCCGTGAAATTCGAGCAGGCCATCAACATGGCCCAGGACAAGGAGGTGGAATACACTGCACACATAGTATATTCAGCCGATGCCGACTCCAGCAACGATACTACACCCAAGGGGGCAAAAGTAACGCGCGAAGAGAGCACTCTCCCCACTGTCAGCAACCTTAACGGTACGACGGCAGAAAGTACCGTGACCCTGACGTGGGATGCCATAACCGATGCCGACCTTCCATACGATGCGACCGTAGAATCGTTTGAAAACGCTGAAGCATTCACCAAGGAATATCCGGGCTGGACATTTATCGACCGTGACGGCGCTCCCTCGGGCGGACTGGGCATTCTTGATATTCCCAACCATACCACCGGCGTTGACCCCGAGTCATTCATCATCATCGACGGCACTTACAGCTCACTCGCCAACTCGGACTATGCCAAAGAATACCGCGCCGCAAGCGGCAAGCAATATATCGGTTCAATCTGGACCCGTGGCGAAGATCCCAAACAGGTAATAGAATCGGACGACTGGGCAATATCACCCGCCCTCAAAGGCACTGCCCAGACAGTTTCCTTCTGTGCCAAGAATGCGTCAATAAACTACAGCGAATATCTTCAGGTATGGTATGCGACTTCCGACACAGTTGATCCGGATGAGTTCATTCAGCTCACGTCATTCAACAACGCCGGATACAACTACCGCGTCATACGCACAGACGGCTGGGGTCGATTCTCATTCGAGCTTCCGGAAGGAGCCGTACGATTTGCATTCCGTGTCGTATCCGATGATGGCATGATGCTGATGCTTGATGACATATCTTACCTTGCAGCCGATGCGACCGTAGGCCTTGAGTTCAACGGCTACAACGTGTACTGCGACGGCGTCAAACTTAACGCTGAGCCGGTATCGGCCAACAGCTACACCCACAATGATGTCGAGAACGGAAGCCACACCTATCATGTGACCGCCCTCTACAACCGCGGCGAATCGGAAGCTTCAGAGCCCCTCGTGCTCTCGGTATCGGGTATCGACAATATCATGTCGGAAAGCGCCGCAATTGTTGTCGAAGGCCGTACAATCATTGTCACAGCGGCATCGGATGCGGTAGTGCATATTGTATCAGTTGACGGCAAGAATATTGCAACAGCCACAGGTGATACCCGCGTGAACGTGGTACCGGGCGTATATCTTGTAAAGGTAGGCAATACCGTGACAAAAGTCATTGTCCGTTGACAAAATGAAACAGGCTAAAACCAATCCGTGATGCCGGGAGGAACCACACAGTAAGTATTTACAACTTATCCCGGCAAGCGGATGACACAAAAAAGAAAGTCCGCCAAGTTCTTAAAATGGCTTGGCGGACTTTCTTTTAATTCATAATTCACAATTCATAATCGGGCGAGCTCAAGGCCGCTCACATGTTTATATTTTATTCCGCTTACGCGTCATTACTTTTTGGCTATGTATGTTGTAAAACATACTTTTAGATTTTAGTTTTTCAGCAATATTTGCCAATTTTGTAACGGATTATATCATTTTTTTCATCATCGGAGTATTATAAGGTTTGACTCCATTATTTTTTCTGTATCTGGAGGGAATTTTTTCAGGTATCGGGAGAAAAATCAGCTGTACAATAGATTTTTAGCCAAAACCTTAACCTATGCCTTGTCAAGCTAAACCGAATTCTGCTTCAAAAACTTTGCTTTACGGGCACGTTTGTAATTTTAATGTTTAATTTAACCAATCTTTTTAATGAAAAGAAAAGTACTGTGCCTGCTTAGTGCGTTTACCGCAGTGCTGTCGGTATATGCCGACGGCGACCAGGCAAGCCTGACATCATCGCCGTCACCGATTGTCTCGACCAAACCTTTCGAGGTGACCATACAGACATCGGATTTCGGCGGGGAGGTCTATTGCTACACATGGGCTATCGCCGGCTCGGAGGAATATCCGGCCTCAGACTGGGCGGGAGCCATCAACGCGAAATTCAAAATGACCGGAAGCGGGGGCACCTACACGATAAAGGTCAGCGACCTGATGTCGTTCTACGGCCTGACCGAAGCCCAGCTCGAGACTATCACCAAACTCGGATTCATAGCCCGCACGTCGTCAGGACGTCAGACGGCCGACTGCATGGCCGAAGTAATACAGGGACGCAAAAACGCGTACTCTGGAGGCGAAGGCACTGCACAATCCCCTTTCATCCTTAAAACCACGGAAGACATCATCGCTTTGTCAACGACATCGATGGACTGGGCGGAGGATGTGTATTTTGAAATGGGAGCCGACATAAATGTGGGTGAGTTCAGCGGAATCGGTTCGAAAAGTTCGCCGTTCAAAGGCAACTTCGACGGCAAAGGGTTCTCGCTGAAAAACGCGTCGGTAAGCAATGGCGCCATCGGAACGTCGACCGGTGTGTTCAACGCGATAGAGGGAGCCGTCATCACGAATGTCGGAGTGGTCGATGCCACCGTCAGCGGCACCACTTTCACGGGCGCGCTCGTGGGTTACGCCGCGTCGGGACGAGTGGAGCGCTGCTTCAGCTCGGGCAGCGTGACAGGCTCGTCGATATGCGCCGGCGGACTCATCGGCGAGAATGTAGGGGCCACCGTGAGCGACTGCTACTCGACAGCTGCCGTCACCAACACCAATGACTACGCTACCGGCGGACTTATCGGAAAGAACAAGGGTGTGGTAAAGAACACATATGCTTCAGGTAAAATCACCGCCTACAACTATGCGGGCGGACTTATCGGCGCCAACTACGGCACCGTGTCGGCGTCGGCAGCGATAAACGCATCCATCATGCCGACTTCCGACGGAATGTATATAGCACGCTTCGGAGGCAATAACAATGCTGCCAACAATGCATCCAACACAATAAGCTGGAAACTGATGCCGCTGACCGGAACCGACTGGAGCGCCTACGGACACCATGCCGACGACCACAACGCCAACCTCGTGTCGAAGCAGACGTACAGCGATTTGCTCGGCTGGAATTTCGCGGACGTATGGGAATGGCGCACCGAAGGAACGCACTCATATCCCGTACTCGCAGGCCTCAATAACCAGAAGGATCCGGCCTCCGATGATTTCTATCATGGACAGACCGGCATCGAGATAGTCGACACCGACCGTGCAGCTCTTTCGGTTTACCCCAATCCGGTCGACAATCTGCTCAACGTGGAGGCAACCGAAGGAATTGCCGGCATAGCAGTCTACAGCCTGTCGGGACGCCGCGTAATCGACATGGAGTGCGGCAACGAGGCAACCGTAGCCATCGAATGCGGCCACCTCGGCAGCGGCATATATATGCTTAACGTAACCCTTTCCGACGGCTCGCGTGCCATAGAGAAGATAATTAAGAAGTAATCCCATATCAGAAATTCCAAAATGAATATCAGAAATATAAGCCATAAGGTCAGCGCGGCTGTCGCGATGATGCTTCTCGGCACGGCATTCACTGCCACCGGAGCGGCCGTCAATTCGGGCGACGCGACCTTGTCGGCGCTCGAGATAAAAGTCGACGGACAGAATCTTGTCAATTTCGACCGCAATACCACAAGTTACAGCATCGAGCTTGACGACACGTCGCTGATGACGCTGTCGGCGGCTCCGACGGCATCGGACGCTACCGTCACCATCACTGTCAACGGACGCGAGTATGACAACCACTCGCTGGCGTCGCTCGACGGAGGCGAAAACACCATAGTATACAATATCGTGTCGGGCACCGCATCGCAAGCCTATACTATAAAAATCAAGACACCGCAGGTGCTCCGCGGACGCCATTTCAGCTGGAAGAACGCCACGATATACTTCGTGCTGACCGACCGTTTCTACAACGGCGACACTTCCAACGACAAGTCATACCACCGCCAGCGCCCGCAGGGCAATGTGCCTGACTACGCCACCTTCCACGGAGGCGACATCAAGGGTCTGACCGAGAAACTCGACTATCTCAACCGTCTGGGCGTGGATGCCATCTGGATTTCGGCTCCCTACGAGCAGATGCACGGCTGGACCGGCGGCAAGGACGATGCATTCCCCCACTATGCTTTCCACGGCTACTATGCCCTTGACTGGACCTATATGGACCGCAACATGGGCACAGTGGAGGAGTTCCGCACATTCGTGACCGAAGCCCACAAGCGCGGCATACGTGTGGTGATGGACATCGTGCTCAACCACACCGGCTACTGTACTCTCGATGACTGTGTAGACTACGATTTCGGCAATTTCAACGGCACGCCTACGGTAGGCTGGATACCATCGAACGGCAAATACACGATGTGGTCGGAGAGCAATGAAGTATCGTTTAATGCCGACACGCAGGGCAAATGGGGCAACTGGTGGGGCGAATGGGTGCGAGCATTCGGCGACCGCAGCTGGGCTTCGGACGCAGGTTTCGTGCCGGCGGGTGGCGACAACTACACTATGTCGCTTGCCGGCCTCCCGGATGTTGTGACAGAGAGAACGTCGTCGGTAAATATCCCGCCGTTCCTTAAAATGAAATGGGAGCAGGAAAACAGTGGCGATTATCTTGACTACCGTCTTCCCAATCTCGACGCATGGCGCGCTGACGGCAAAGGGGCACCGGCCGATTATCTGGTAGCGTGGCTGGCAGGCTGGGTGGAGGAATTCGGTATCGACGGCTTCCGCTGCGACACGGCAAAGCACGTTGAACTCAGCCGCTGGAACCAGCTCAAACAGGCATGCAAAAACGCCCTCAACAACTGGCGTGCAAGCTCACGCGCGGACGAATACGCCAAATCGTGGACCGAGGATTTCTGGATGACCGGCGAGGCTTTCGGCTGGGACCACGGCGATACCGGATACTTCACTTCGGGCGGCTTCGACTCGATGATCAACTTCGCCTTCAACAGTTCGGAGGGTAGTCAGGGACGTACGCCGAGCACAAGCGACTGGGAATATTATGCCAACTACTGCAACGGTTCGAACGGACGCCAGGTGCTCAACTACGTGTCGTCGCACGATACCGGTCTCCATCGTCCCGGCGACCAGAAAAAGGTTGCGACAATGTTTTTGCTCTGCCCCGGCGGCGCGCAGATATACTACGGCGACGAGACATCACGCGGCTATATGAGCGGCTGCCCCGACGCGTCGATGTCGACACGCAGCGATTTCAACTGGAACGCCGTCGACAACGATGACAACAAGCATTGGCAGAAGATAGGCCAGTTCCGCCGCCGTAACCCGGCTGTCGGTGCGGGCACGCAGACCGACCTCGGCGGTGACACCTACGGGCGTAAGTTCACCGACGGGGCCTACAACAACGCCGTGGTCATCAAGCTCAACACATCGGCCGGACAAAATTGCACCGTCAGCGTCAACGGTTTCTTCGCCGACGGCGCCAAGGTGATGGACGGCTACAACACTGCCACTACGGCCACAGTATCGGGCGGCAAGGTGACAATGCAGGCATCGGGGCCGGTGCTGCTCGTCGAGGCTTACGGCCAGATTACCGATGATGAAATCGACACGCCCACACCTCCCGTTCCACCCGTTCCTCAAAAACCTGTGGTGACAGCCACTCCGGGCTCATCGACATTCAGCGAGAGCGTTACGGTGACACTGTCGGTCAACCCTGCCGGCACCCCGATACGCTACTCCGTAGCGGGCGCCGCGAACGCTTCATCGACGGTGTATTCGTCGCCGCTGACTTTTACAGAAACAACGACACTGTCGACATACGTCGAGAACGAGGGCGGAAGCAATGTGCAGACTTTTACCTACACTTTGCAGGGTGAAGAACCCGACCCGGGTCCGGACCCTGAGAAGCAGTATATCTATTTCAACAACACGCAGAACTGGACTCCGTATGTGTGGGCGTGGAATGATGCAGAGAACTGCACGGCAAGCGGCAACTGGCCTGGCGACAAGATGACTGTGAAGGATGGCAAATATTACTGGGAAGCTCCGGCCGGAAAGGTTCCGACTCAGATAATCATCAGCAACAACGGCGGCGATAGGGCCGGAGGCTGTGATCTGAACTATGTCAACGGAGCGACTTACAATGCGGACGGCTCACCTGGTAAATAAATCAGTCTACATACGAAATGCCCGGAAATGGATGAAAAAATGATTTCATTTCCGGGCATTTTTTCGTTATCTTTGGAGTCCATACCTTAATGCCTTAATACCTCAACCGGGATGAAAAGACTGCTTCTGCTCATGGCTCTGCTGCTGACCGTTACGGCCTTACAGGCTCACACCAAAATCTATTCGGGAGCCAACACCTACTCCTCCAACGTAATGTATTCATGGGACGGAAAGCATCTCTACTCAGGTCCGAACACATACACATCGAAGATAATCTACACATGGGACGGAAAGCACCTCTACTCCGGTCCCAACGCCTACACATCAAAGATACTCTATACCTGGGACGGCAAACATCTCTACAGCGGAGCCAACGCCTACACATCAAAGATACTCTACACATGGGACGGCAAACATCTCTACGACGGAGCCAACACCTACTCCTCGAAGATACTCTACACATTCGACGGAAAGCACCTCTACGGCGGACCCAACACCTACACCTCCAAAATCATATCGACCGTCGACGGCCCGTTCCCCCCGATACTGTTCATACTCTTTACCTGACATCAAGGAAAGTCAGCGATTATAACCGCTGTTGGACATTTCGTATACCACATTTCTCTTTTGGTTAAGATTACATGTGACCGTGAAGCAGCCTATGCCGGATAAATAATGGATTTCCCATCATTATCCGTCGGGAAACTTATACCTTCATATTATAGTCAAGTAAAATAAAGTTTACAAAAAAATAAAAAGTTTAACACCACGATTTTTATTTCATTATATATCAGCGTATTACAAAATGGGTTTTATAAAAAGTTTAACGGACTGATAAAAAGTTTAACGCCGGGCTGTTTTTACATGCATTTATATCGCTGGCACACAATTACAGTACATGTCGGTTAAAATGCATAAAAATCATATTAATTATACCGCTTAATTATACCGCGGATAACGGGCAATACATATGCAATATTATATATAATCACATTTTATTGGACAACAATAAGCCCAGTTGCCACCATATGCGGATTGCAGGGTTAGGCAACACGCTCATTGCAATATGATATATCTGCTTCCACATGCAATTATATGCAATGGGGAGTAAATCAAGCCGGACGTGTCAGATGGTAGAGATGCGCAATTAATTTAACAAACAAAAATCACCCTCATCAATTCTTCGAGAATGAGCGATGAGGGTGATTTTTTGTTATGTAATACCGGAAAATATTCCGGAGAAACTACAAATCAGATGTGGAGTTACTTGGCGGCTTCGGCGGCGGCACGCTGCTTTTCGGCGGAGATTTCCTTGATGTTCCATACGGCGAGGGCGCCGAGGAGCATGAGGATACCGGCTACGACAATCATGAACACTGTCTGCGGTGCGCCGGCCTGAGCGGTGTCGGCGGCTGCACGGGGGAAGAAGCCGAGTATGAGACCGCCGAGAAGTGCGGCGATAATCTGCGGCAAGGTAATGGTGCAGTTGAACAGGCCGAGATATGTGCCGATGTTCTTGCCCGAGAGGGCGTTGGTGAGGATGGTGAACGGCATGGCAAGCATGGCGGCCCATCCGCAGCCCATGAGTCCGTAGGGCACTGTAAGCGCCCACTTGGAGGTGCAGAAGTAAACCGAAATGAAGCCTACGGCACCGATTACAAGGCTGATGGAGTAGGCGAAGCGGCGGTTTTTAAATCGCGGAAGCACGGCTGCCCATATTACTGCAAACACGGCCTGAACGGCGAAAAGCACGCCGTTCCAGTCGCCGGCGTCCTGATACTGCTTGGACTGGGCGTTGAGCACGGTGGCGTGTTTGGGCGAGATTTGGGCGGCTGAAGCCGAGGGAAGTTCGCTGACCTGCTCCTTCTCGTAGGTGTCGCCTTTCTTGACGACGATATGTGCAGTAGTGAGCTTATGGTCGGGGGTGATGGTCGAGAGTGAGGTTACGGTTGCGGCGGGAGCGGTGAGGATGGTCTCGACCTCGTCGATGACGAGAACATCGCCCGCGTTGCCGTAGCTGTCGCCGGGCTTGAGGAGAGCGACACCGTCCTTGTAGTGTATCTGGCCTTCCTTGATGACGAGTTCGCCGGCTGCGTTCTTGATGCTGTCGGGATAAATGATGTTGCCGTTGACGTTCACGCCGTTGATGGTGAGGCGTCCGTCATCGATTACGAGCAGTTCGTCGGCAAAGAGATATTTGTCGGAATAGGTTGTGCCGTTGATTTCAACGCCCGACACTTTCTGCTCGGCAGGACAGTCGAAAGCATGGCCGGCGATGGCATCGGTGGAGTATGTCCAGAGGAAGAGGAAGCCGCTCCAGCAGAAGAACTGCACGAGACCGATGGTCCAGAACACGGCGGGCGCAGTCTTGAGCGCACCGGCCATCTGCGTGAACATATTGCCTTTTTTCTCATTTGTCTCCTCGGGCACACCGTTGTATTCGGCATACAACTTCGGGGGCATCTCCTTGACTTTGGCGAAGGTGTAGAGCACGCACAGCAGGAGGATGAGGGCACCGAGATAGAAAGCGAATGTCACCGTGGGGGGCACCTCACCTTCGGGAGCCTGGTTGCTCACGAAAAGCGCAAGGATGATAGGTGCGAGATAGCCTACGAACGAGCCTGCGTTGCACAGGAAGCTCTGTATGGAGTAGGCAAGGCCTTTCTGCTTCTCGTTGACCATATCGCCGACAAGCATCTTGAACGGCTGCATGGCCATGTTGATCGACGTGTCGAGGAGCATGAGGCAGAAGAGCCCGAATGTGATGGCTGCCGAGACGGATAGTCCGAGGCTGCCGGCATTGGGGAGGAAGCACATCACGATGATGGCGATTGCGGCGCCGACGATAAGGTAGGGCAGACGGCGTCCGAAGCGGTTCCAGGTGCGGTCGGAAGCGGAACCGATGATGGGTTGCACGAGAAATCCCATGAGAGGGGGCAGAATCCAGAAGTAGCTCAGCTGGTGAGGGTCGGCTCCGATGGTGGAGAAGATGCGGCTCACCTGCGAGCTTTGGAGCGCGTAGGCTATCTGTACTCCGAAAAATCCGAAGCTCAGATTCCACAGCTTCCAAAAGCCTAAGTCGGGTTTGGTTTTCATGTCGATTGAATGATTGATTATTTGATTATTTTTTGTTTGATTATTTCAGATGATGATGATGTAAGAATGTTCCCGTTAATGATTTAAGGATTAGTTTCTCACCGGCATGCTGTAAGAGGGTATCAGACTATGCGGTCAGCGATTCATTTGATTTCGGAGTAGAGCCACGCTATTTCCTGCGGCCAGAGGCTTTCGTCGGGGGTCTCCAGTATCAGGGGAATATTGTCCATGCGGGGGTCGTTGACGAGCATCGAGAAGAATGCGGCTCCGATTTCGCCCTGCCCTATCGGAGCATGGCGGTCGACACGCGAGCGCAATCCCTTTTTGGAGTCGTTGATATGCATGGCACAAAGGTAGCCGAGGCCTATCACGCGGTCAAACTCCTGCCAGGTGGCTTCATAGCCTTCGGGGGTGGAGAGGTCGTAGCCTGCTGCGAAAGTATGGCATGTGTCGACGCAGATGCCCACGCGCGACTTGTCGTCGACGCGGTCGATTATGGCCCTGAGCTGCTCGAAGGAGTATCCGAGGTTGGAGCCTTGGCCGGCGGTCGACTCGATGACGGCCTTTACGCCTTCGGTAGCGTCGAGGGTCATGTTGATGGATTCGGCGATGGTGGCTATGCAGGTATCGGCATCGACGAGGTTGAGATGGGAGCCGGGATGAAAATTGAGCATTGTCAGCCCGAGCTGCGCGCAACGGTTGAACTCGTCGAGGAACGCTTCGCGCGACTGTGCGAGCTTATCCTTGTCGGGGGAGCCGAGGTTGATAAGGTAGCTGTCGTGTGGCAGGATATGCTGCGGAGCATATCCGAGCGTGGCGCACCGTTCCCTGAAGAGGGCAGCTTCCTTGTCGGTAATCGGCTTTGATTTCCATCTCGACGGGTTGCGGGTGAACAGCGCGAAAGCCTTCGCTCCAATGCCGGCGGCATTGAGCGGAGCCTGTGCCACTCCCGAGCCTGTAGATACGTGAGCTCCTATATATTTCATTTGATTACAGTCTGTTAAATATGATAATAAGTCCAAGAAAACGTTGGAAAATGTAAATACACGATTAAATCACATCTCCTATGATATAAGTTTTGTCATGGTTTGACCTACAAAGATAATTAAAATTATCAAATAGTGCTTCATTTTTCTTCAAAAAGTAGAAATACAGCATTTTGGCGTTTTTTAGCATTAATGTTTTGCTGCGCTGTTTAATTTTATTTACTTTTGCAGTAAAGAAGGAGAGAATAAATAATGTTAGGAATTTCAAAGGAAGCGATAGCAGAATTGCCCCAGGCGGTGTTTGGAGGTCGTATCATAGTGATTAATTCTCCGCTCGACTGTCGAAAAGCAATCAAATATCTGATGACTCAGCCCATCATAGGATTTGACACCGAAACGCGCCCTTCGTTTCACAAGGGACAACCTCACAAGGTGGCTCTTCTGCAACTATCGACAGCCGACGAATGTTTCCTGATACGTCTGAACCACACGGGGCTGACACCCGAGATAAAGGAACTGATGGAGAGCGACAAGGTGCTCAAAGTGGGATTGTCGATAAAGGACGACCTGCACTCGCTGTCGGCGCTCGACACTTTCACGCCGGAAAACATACTCGAGCTGCAGACATATGTCAAGGCCTACGACATAGCCGACAATTCCCTTCAGAAAGTATATGCCGTGATATTCAACGAACGCATATCGAAGGGGCAGCGCCTGACCAACTGGGAAGCCGACACGCTGACCGAGGCGCAGCAGGGCTACGCGGCACTCGACGCCTATGCCTGCTACCGTATCTACACGCATCTGCGCAGCGGCCTCTTCGACCCCGCTTCCTCTCCCTATAAGATAGAAGAACCTCAACAATAATCTCCACCTACAGCAATCAAATGAATAAACCGTCAATCATCCTCACGACAATGGCACTCACAGCAGCCGTAACGGCCGATGCTGCCGGACGTCTGCAATATCCGGAAGCTCCGGCCGATCCGGCGACCGACACCTATTTCGGCACCACAGTTACCGACACATACCGTCCGCTCGAAAACGACACTGCGGCCGCGACACTCCGATGGGTGGAGGCCGAGCGCAAGCTTACCGAGGACTACATGTCAAAGATACCGTTCCGCGAGAGGCTACGCAAAAAGCTGGCTTCGGTGCAGAACTACAAGAAGACGGGTCTGCCGTGGAAAGCCGACGACAACCGTTACTATTTCTACGAGAATTCCGGAATGCAGAACCAGTCGGTGCTTTACCGCAAAGCCACCATCGACGGCAAGCCGGAAGTATTCCTCGACCCGAACAAGCTCAGCGATGACGGCACAGTGGCGCTGACCGGGGTGTTCATGTCGCCCGACGGCAAATACACGGCCTACACCATCAGCCGCAGCGGCTCGGACTGGAGCGAGATCTACCTGCTCGACACCGAGACCGGAAGTCTGCTGCCCGACCATATCGAATGGGCGAAATTCACCGGCGCCGACTGGTACGGCGACGGATTTTTCTACAGCGCATATCCGGCTCCCGAGGCAGGAAAGGAATTTTCCAATGCCAACGAAAACCACCGCATATATTACCACAAGGTGGGCACTCCGCAGTCGGAGGACAAACTGTTTTACGAAGACACAGAGCATCCGCTCTATTTCCACTCGGTCTATGTGCCCGACAAGAGCCATTACATATTCCTGATGGCAGGCGGCCAGGGCTTCGGCTCGTCAATCAAAGTAAAAGACCTCGACGACCCCGCTTCGGAGTGGAAGGTGATGGAGCCGTCGCAGGATAACATCGTGGAGATTGTCGACGTAATCGGCGACACCATCTACTTCACCACATCGGTCGACGCGCCCAACTACCGCCTCATGTCGGCTCCCGTGAGCAATCCTTCACGCGAAAACTGGCGTGAACTCATACCTGAAAGCGACGCAGTGATGGCAGGCGCGCAGATGGCAGGCGACAAACTGATAGTCAACTATCAGCGCGACGCGTCGTCGCATCCGGCTCTCTATGACCTCAACGGCAATTTCATACGCGAGATAAAGCTCCCGTCGATTGCAAGCGCGGCATTCTCAAGCTCGCGCCACCACGACGAGGTATACTATAACGTGACCAACTACCTGCAGCCGTGGGCCCACTACAAGTATGACACGGCCACAGGCGAGAGCACGCTTACCGAACGTGCGGAAGTGGCCGGCTTCAACCCCGAGGACTATGTCACCGAAGAGGTGTTCTATCCTTCGGCCGATGGAACGCAGGTGCACATGCATCTCACCTACAAAAAGGGTATAAAGCGTGACGGCTCCAATCCCGTATACCTCTATGGCTACGGCGGCTTCAATATCGCCCTCGGCCCGGGCTTCTCGACCAACCGGCTGAACTGGCTTGAAAACGGCGGCATCTATGCCGAGGCAAACCTGCGCGGCGGCGCCGAATACGGCGACAGATGGCACGAGGCCGGCACGAAGATGCAGAAGAAAAACGTATTCGACGACTTCATCTCCGCTGCCGAATATCTCATAAAGGAGGGCTACACCAAGCCCGAGCGCATAGTGATTGAAGGCGGAAGCAACGGCGGCCTCCTCGTAGGCGCATGCGTCAACATGCGTCCCGACCTTTTCGCGGTGGCGATACCCCGCGTAGGGGTCATGGACATGCTCCGCTACCATCTGTTCACCATCGGATGGAACTGGGCGTCGGACTACGGCACATCGGCCGACTCACCCGAGATGGCAGCCTATCTGCGCTCCTACTCCCCCATGCACAACATCAAGAACGACGGCACGCCCTATCCGGCCATACTCGTCACCACGGCCGACCATGACGACCGCGTGGTGCCGGCCCACTCGTTCAAATACGCCGCAGTGCTTCAGGCATCGGACACCGGCGACAAGCCCAAGCTCATACGCATCGACTCCAAGGCGGGTCACGGAGCCGGCAAACCGATAAGCAAGGTCATCGACGAATATACCGACCTCTATTCATTCATCTACTATAATCTGGGCATCGACCCCGTGACAGAGTGAAATTTGCCCGCTTAATAATCATACCGGCGTGCTGTCTGTCCCTGACAAGCTGTTTCACAGGGATAGAGAGCACGCCGCGTATTACAGCCAAAGATGTTGACCGTGTGGTGCCGCCGGTCAACGAAGAGGCCGACTTTGCCGCGCGCCTCGCACCTCCGAGTGTGACGCAATGGGAAAGCGGACGCCGTTTTCTCATCACCGACCCGAAACTGTCGCTTCTCTTTGAGAAAGAGCCGGCGATTGCATCGGGCGAAGTGCTTGTGTTCGACAGCCTGACCGATGAAATATCCATAATCGGCGATACGGTGAGCGTGCTGACATTCCATAAGGAGAACGGCAACGCACCGGCCGAAACGCTACGCTACAAAATCGGAGTGCCCCCATCGTCGCTATCGGCGTCGGTCACACTGCCCATGAGCGTAGACCTTGACATGACCGACAACGCACGCCGCATTCTCGCCGGAAAGAAATTTTACATCATATCCCCGCTGCGCGTCGACAGTGAGCTTACGCCTGTGGCCCGCGGACGCCGCTACGTCGGAGTCACCATACGCGACGTGGCGCCCGGCAATGCAGACTATCCCCTGCGTGTCGACATCACCGACGACCTCGGCAACCCGTCGTCAGTGGCCATGACGGTCGGCAACGCCCGAAGCTCGACACGCAATTTCGACAAGCTGTTCGAGTTGTCCGACCCGCGCCTGCGCTACCCGGCGATAACCGACAGCGTATGGGAAAACATCGCAAACTCGCGCGTGGCGCCCGGCATGACTACCATAGAATGCCATCTGGCACTCGGCGCGCCGCGCGACATCAGAAAATGGCACAACGGCGGCAGTTTCTTCGAGAGCTGGACATGCGACAACGGCGCCTACCTGATATTCATCGACGGCCTGCTGGCCGAAATTCACTAACGAACTATGCGACTCACTTTTCTCGGCACAGGCACATCGACCGGTGTGCCGATGATAGGATGCGGCTGCGAGGTATGCCGCTCCGACGACCCGCGTGACCGGCGCCTGCGTGCATCGGCAATCGTACACGCCGGCGACACCGACATACTCATCGACGCGGGTCCCGACCTGAGGGAACAGATACTCGGTGCCGGTTCGCCGCCGCTCGACGCTCTGCTCATCACCCACACGCACTATGACCACGTAGGCGGCATCGACGACCTGCGGCCATACTGCTATCCCGACGGTTTCGACATCTACGCGCAGGCTCCCGACATCGAGGATTTGCGCCATAAGGTACCATACTGCTTCGCCGAGCACCCATACCCCGGCGCCCCGGTGCTTCATCCTCATGTCATAGAGCCGATGAAACCTTTCACCGTCAAAGGCATAAGCATACTGCCGCTTCCCGTGAAGCATTACCTTTTAGACATCGTCGGCTTCAAAACAGGCAATCTGGCATATATCACCGACGCCAAGGAAATTCCCGAAGAGACCGTCACAGCCATCACAGGCATAGACACTCTCGTAATCAACGCGCTCCGTCCCGCCGAGCATATCTCGCACCTGAACCTATCGCAGGCGCTCGACGTTATTAGAATAGTCAGACCGAGAATAGCCTATCTGACCCATATCAGCCATGATATGGGACTTTATGCGAAGGTAGCCCCGGGGCTTCCCGACAATGTCAGACCGGCTGTCGACGGCGAGACAATAGAAATTCCGGATTAACGGACAGGGGGAACATTCCGACGCATGCCGCCTGACGCCTCAATCATCGGCAATCCGGATATTAACGTTGAATATAAATATCTGTATTATGATTAAGGTGACCTATCTGGACCACAGCGGATTCGCTCTCGTCCTTCCCACAGCGGTAGCAGTTTTCGACTATTTTCGCGACCCGACCGGCGCATTGGTAAAAGTGATACGTGAGAATCCGGAACTTCCGGTAGTGTTTTTCGTATCGCACCATCATCCCGACCATTTCAATCCCGCCATCTTCACTCTCGCCCAGGACCGCGAGGTGCAGTATGTGCTCTCCAACGATATTTTCTCCAAAGTCGTGCATGACGACATGCCGGTGGCATGGGTAAGTCCCGGCGACGAGGTGCCCGGATTGCTCGGCGGCCTCGATGTAAGGGCATTCGGCTCGACCGACGCAGGTGTCAGTTTCCTCGTCACACTTCCCGACGGACGCAGGATATTCCATGCCGGCGACCTCAACTACTGGCACTGGAACGAAGAGTCGACCGTAGAGGAGGTAAAGGAGGCATACAACAGTTTCGTACATATAATCCAAAAACTTGAACAATACGCGCCGAAGATTGACATTGCGTTCTTCCCCGTCGACCCGCGTCTGGGTGTCGACTATGCCGACGGCGCACGCCTGTTCCTCGAGAACATCGCGGTAAAATATTTCTTCCCGATGCACTTCTGGGGAGCCTACAAGGCCGCATGCGAGTTTGAGGACTATACGACCGACAATACCGATAGCTTCTGCCTCCATGTGCCCGGCGAGTCAGTGGAGCTTGACGGAAAGATGGCCGTCAGGAAATGATGCCATACATGCCGACCAGGTGCAAAGCCAACCCCGACCGCAGTTAAGAACCGGGGCTATTATATCAGCCTGGCAATCAGTATAGTAGTAGCCGCGGTTAAAAACCGCGGCCGGATATAATTGTATTCGGCGACACCTGCGGAGGGATATAACCGGGCTATACTATATCCACTTTTTTGAATAAAATATTTATATACCCGTCCATTATCATGATTTTTTTTGTGCGTTTTGTTTTTTTTTATTATCTTTGATATTGGCAAGAAGTGATTGACAATAGCAACGACTTCAGAATTTTTATATTTTATAAAAATCAATCTAAGGTATATAATTGAAGATTATGAATAACGATTTCAGAAATTACGCAGTAAAACATCTGGGGATGAACGGGTTGGCACTCGACCAATATGTCTCTGCCACATCCCGCGGAGCTCAATCCATAGCAGCAAGCTACATTTCCCCCACCATCATAGAGGAACGCCAGCTCAACGTAGCGCAGATGGACGTGTTCTCACGTCTGATGATGGACCGCATCATATTCCTCGGCACTGATGTCAACGACTATACAGCCAATGTCATCCAGGCCCAGCTTCTTTATCTCGACTCGGCCGACCCCGGCAAGGATGTGTCAATCTACATCAACTCGCCCGGCGGCTCGGTATACGCAGGTCTCGGCATCTACGACACCATGCAGTATATCAAGAGCGACGTATCGACTATATGCACCGGCATGGCTGCCTCGATGGCCGCAGTGCTCCTCGTGGCAGGCGAGAAAGGGAAGCGTTTCGCGCTGAAGCATTCACGCGTGATGATACACCAGCCGATGGGCGGCGCACAGGGACAGGCTTCCGACATCGAAATCACCGCACGTGAAATCCAGAAACTCAAAAAAGAACTCTACACAATCATATCAGACCATTCGGGACAGCCGTTTGAGAAAGTCGAACGCGACTCCGACCGCGACTACTGGATGACAGCATACGAGGCCAAGGATTACGGCATGATTGACGACGTTCTGGTGCGCATAAAAGACAAGTAAACGACAATGGCGAAAAAACAGAATCAGGATATATGCGCATTCTGCGGGCGCACGGAGAAGGAGGTCAACATACTCCTCCCCTCGGGTGTCTATCAGGATGTGTATATCTGTGACCAGTGCCTCAACATGCTCCACTCCCACATAGAGGAGTTCAAGCAGCTGGCCGCAGGCACCGACGCCGCCAAGGAGAAGGCGCCCCAAAAAGAGGCCAGGATACCCAAGCCAAAGGAAATCAAAGAATTTCTCGACAAATATGTCATCGGGCAGGAGGATGCGAAAAAATATCTTTCGGTAGCCGTCTACAACCACTACAAACGACTGAACCAGCCTACCGACGACGATGTCGACATCGAGAAGAGCAACATCATCATGGTGGGTCCGACCGGCACAGGCAAAACACTGCTTGCCAAGACGATAGCCAAGATGCTCGACGTGCCGTTCACCATCGTTGACGCCACGGTGCTCACTCAGGCAGGATATGTGGGCGAGGATATCGAAAGCCTCCTGACGCGTCTGCTCCAGGCAGCTGACTACGATGTGGAGAAAGCCGAGCGCGGCATAGTGTTCATCGATGAAATCGACAAGATAGCCCGCAAAGGCGACAATCCGTCAATCACCCGCGACGTATCGGGCGAAGGCGTGCAGCAGGGACTGCTCAAGCTGCTCGAAGGCTCCATAGTCAACGTACCCCCGCAGGGAGGACGCAAGCATCCGGAGCAACGCATGATACCTGTCGACACCAAGAACATACTTTTCATATGCGGCGGTGCATTCGACGGCATCGACCAGAAGATAGCCCACAGGCTCAACACCCACACGGTGGGATTCTCGACCGACAAGGCCAAGGAACGCATCAACCGCGACAACTATCTGGAATACGTCGCCCCGCAGGATTTGAAATCGTTCGGCCTCATCCCCGAGATAATAGGCCGACTGCCCATACTGACGCACCTCGACCCGCTCGACCGCGACGCCCTGCGCCGCGTGCTCACCGAGCCGAGCAACGCCATCACCCGCCAGTACAGGAAACTTTTCGCCATGGACGGCGTGGAGCTGACGTTCACCGACGAAGCTCTCGACTACATGGTCGACAAGGCTGTCGAATACAAACTCGGCGCCCGCGGACTCCGTTCCATAGTCGAAACCGTGATGATTGACGCCATGTATGAGATACCGTCGACGAAAAAGAAATCACTGGAGGTAACCAAAGACTACGTGGCCGGAAAACTCGCCGCCACCAATCTTGAAATCCTCTCCCAAACCATAGTCTGACAACCGCTCCTCTCCATCCTCTATCAATATCGCAACAACTCTTTAACAAAAGATTTTTCACAGGATATATACATTTAAGCTATCAGTAACCTTAACGCCCGGCAGACGGCCGGCACAGACAGTGTCGGCACGGCTCCGGACGCAAAATATTATGACAACATGGTGAGCAAACAACAACTGAGCGAGGCGCTCAAACGTCACTTCGGCTTTGACCACTTCAAGGGTAACCAAGAAGATATAATCCTTTCGCTGATGAACGGCGAGGATGTCTTCGTGCTGATGCCGACAGGAGGGGGCAAATCGCTATGCTATCAGCTGCCGTCGCTGCTGATGCCCGGAACCGCCATAGTCATATCGCCGCTTATAGCCCTGATGAAAAACCAGGTCGATGCCATGCGCAACTACAGCGAGGCCGAGGGTGTAGCCCACTTCCTCAACTCGTCGCTCAACCGCACGGCAATAGAGAAAGTGAGAGCCGACGTCAAGGAGGGCCTTACCAAACTGCTGTATGTGGCGCCCGAGTCACTGACCAAGGAGGAGAACATAGAGTTCCTCAAATCGGTCGACATATCGTTTTACGCGGTCGACGAGGCGCACTGCATATCGGAATGGGGGCACGATTTCCGTCCCGAATACCGGCGCATACGCCCTATAATCAACGAGATATCGCGTCGTCCGGTGATAGCGCTCACCGCTACCGCCACGCCCAAGGTGCAGCACGACATACAGAAAAACCTCGGCATGGCCGACTCGCTGGTGTTCAAATCGTCGTTCAACCGCGAGAACCTCTATTACGAGGTAAGGTCAAAGACAAGCAATATTGACAGGGAAATCATCAAATATATCAAGAATAATCCGGGTCACTCGGGCATAATATACTGCCTGAGCCGCAAAAAGGTTGAAGAACTCGCTGAAATGCTTGTGCTCAACGACATAAAGGCGCTCCCCTACCATGCAGGCATGGACTCCGCCACCCGCTCGGCCAACCAGGACGCCTTCCTGATGGAAGACATCGACGTTATCGTGGCCACGATAGCGTTCGGCATGGGAATCGACAAACCCGACGTAAGGTTTGTAATCCACTATGACATGCCGAAAAGCCTCGAAGGCTACTATCAGGAGACGGGACGCGCCGGACGTGACGGGGGCGAAGGACGCTGCATAACATTCTATTCGGCCAAGGACCTGCAGAAAATGGAAAAATTCATGCAGGGAAAACCGGTGTCCGAACAGGAAATCGGCAAGCAGCTGCTTGTAGAGACAGCGGCCTACGCCGAGTCGTCGCTTTGCCGGCGAAAGATGCTGCTGCACTATTTCGGCGAAGAATTCACGAGCGACAACTGCGGTAATTGTGACAATTGTTTAAATCCTAAAAAACAAGTGGAAGCAAAAGAAGAATTGTGTGCCGTGATTGAAACTGTCACCGCACTTAAAGAAAAATTTAAAGCTGAATATATTATAGATGTGCTCCTCGGAAAAGAGACAGCCGATGTAAAATCATACCAGCACGACGAGCTCGAGGTGTTCGGATGCGAACAGGGCAGCGACCCGCGCATGCTCGCTGCAATCATACGCCAGGCGGTCATAGCCGGTTATCTCGACAGGGAGATCGAGAATTTCGGCGTGCTCAAAGTCACCGCCAAGGGTAAGAAATATATCCACAAGCCCACTTCATTCAAAGTGGTCGAGGACAATGAATTCGGAGGGGACGACGAGGAAGGCCCGACCGCAAAGAGCGGCGGCACGTGTGCCGTTGACCCCGAGCTTTACTCCATACTCAAGGACCTGCGCAAGAAGATAGCCAAACAGTACGACCTGCCCCCTTACGTCATCTTCCAGGACCCGTCGCTTGAGGCTATGGCCACCACCTACCCCATCACGATGGAGGAGTTGCAGAATATCACCGGCGTGGGAGCCGGCAAGGCAAAACGCTACGGCGAGAGCTTCATAAAGGTAATAAAGACCCACGTGGAGGAAAACGAGATCGAACGTCCCGAGGACCTGCGCGTGCGCAGCGTGGCCAACAAGAGCAAACTGAAAATCTCCATCATACAGGCCATCGACCGTAAAATAGCGCTCGACGAGCTCGCCAACTCCAAAGGGCTGGAGTTCAACGAGCTTCTCGACGAAGTGGAGGCGATTGTATATTCGGGCACAAAAATCAACATATCCTACTTCCTCAACGAGATTATGGATGACGACCGCCAGGAGGACATCTATGAATATTTCCGCGAGAGCGAGAGCGACGACCTCGAATCGGCGTTCAAGGAGCTCGGCAACGAATACACCGAGGAGGAGATACGCCTGGTAAGGATAAAATTCCTTTCCGAACAGGGCAATTGACAACAATACGCTATAACCGGAACGCAGACAGATGGCAGCAATAGTAAAGTACGACAATGTAGAGATACTCCGAAAAGAGCTGGTAGTGCTCAAAAAGGTCAGTTTTGAGATTGAAGAGGGCCAGTTTGTGTTCCTCATAGGCAAGGTGGGCTCGGGCAAAAGTTCGTTGCTCAAGACCATCTATGCCGAAATCGGGATTGAAAACGGCGAGGCGCGCGCCTTCGACTACGACCTGCGCACGATACGCCGCAAGGATATTCCCTACCTGCGCCGTCAGATCGGCATAGTATTCCAGGATTTCCAGCTCCTCACCGACCGCACCGTCTACGACAACCTCCATTTCGTGCTCCGCGCCACCGGCTGGAAGGACCGCAACGAGATAGACAGGCGCATCGAGGAGGTGCTCAAGGAGGTGGGGATGCTCAACAAATCGTACAAGATGCCTCACGAACTTTCGGGTGGCGAACAGCAGCGCATCGTCATAGCACGCGCGCTGCTCAACCGTCCGCGGCTCATACTTGCCGACGAGCCTACCGGCAATCTCGACCCCGACACGGCGCGTCAGATTGTCAACTCGCTCCACACCATCGCGGCCTCGGGCACAGCCGTCATCATGGCTACGCACAACCACGGGTTTCTCGACGAGTTTCCCGCCAGAGTGTACCATTGCATCGACAAGCAGATTGTGGAACAGCCCCGCAAGGAACCGACGGCGGCAAGCATATCATAACTATAATAGAATAGAAAAAAAGAAAGATGAAAAAACGCATAAGCTATTTCTGCCTTATGGCATTGCTCGGCATATCGGCCGCATCTGCTTTCGACCTTAAGGATATACTCAAGGGAGCCTCCTCGGGCGAAGGAAGCCAGGCCGCCGACATTGTCAGCGGAATAGTCAACACTCTCACAGCTACAAAGATTGAATACAAGGACCTGACAGGCAGCTGGAGCTATAACGCACCGGCAGTCAGTTTCACGAGCGACAACCTGATGCAGAAGGCAGGTGGCGTGGCAGCCTCGGGTGCGATTGTCAACAAACTGAAGCCCTACTACGCCAAAGCGGGTATCACGGGCATGACGATCGAATTCGGCACCGACTCCACGTTCGTGGCCAAGACAGCGCGCCTCACCGTAAGAGGTACCGTACAGCCGCTCGACGACAGCACGTTCAAATTCAACATCAAGGCTCTCGGCAAGATACCCGCAGGCAGCATCAACGCATACGCCGAGCGTCAGGGCACCAACGTATGCATCACGTTCGACGCCAAAAAGCTGATAAAACTCGCCGAGACGATTGCCTCCCTGTCGGGCAACGCCACGCTGAAGACCGCCTCCGACCTCCTCAACTCGTATGAGGGCATCAACATCGGAGTGAGTCTGAAGAAAAAATAATCCGTACCGATTAAAAAAAGCACCACAAAATATATTTTGCGGTTTAACTTGTATCCGGAGCCGTCAGCATACAATACAACCAGATGTCGACACACAATAGAGGGATAAAACAGATATTGCGCGACTGGAAATACAGTTACAACCGTTTCGTGACCGATTTTCAGCCGTCGATACGTTTTATATCCCGTTTTATGGGCGTACTGGCGTTCATAGCGTCGGTGGTATGCATTGTGGCAGGCGCGGTAACGGTAGGTTTTGACCACAGCGCCCCCGAAGCCGCCAAGCTGCATCATGTGATACGGATATGCCAGATAGTGTTCATAATACGCGTATTGTGCGGACTTGTGCTGACTCCGAGAGAAAACCGGCGCGACTCGCGTGTGCTGAAATGGATTGTCGATTCGGCAATACTGCTGACACTGCCGGCGCTGCTCTATCCGCATCCCGACCATCCCTGGATACCGGCTCTCGAACAGTTGTTCTACAACAAATGGTTCATCTATCCGATAGTGGGAGCATACGCTGTGGTGGAATTCAGCTACGGGATAAACAAGGTGCTCGACCGCAAGATAAATCCGTCGCTGATGCTCGCCACCAGTTTCCTGTTTTTCATTGCCATAGGGTCATTCATACTTATGATGCCGAAATGCACCGTCGGCGGAATACAATATATAGACTCCCTGTTCGTGTCGACCTCGGCGGTATGCATCACGGGACTGACACCGATTGACGTGTCGGCCACCTTCACGCCGTTCGGGCTGCTCGTGCTGGCGCTGATGATACAGATAGGCGGACTCGGGGTAATGACTTTCACGAGCTTCTTCGCGCTGTTTTTCACGGGCAACAACTCGGTGTACTCCCAGGTGGTGGTCAAGGACATGATTTACTCGAAGACCATCAACTCGGTGCTCTCGACGCTGCTCTACATACTCGGATTCACCCTCGCGATAGAACTTGCCGGAGCGGTGGCCATATTCCTGAGCGTGCACGGCACTCTCGGCATGAGCCTCGAGGATGAAATCATCTTCTCAGGATTCCATTCGCTGTCGGCATTCTGCAACGCCGGATTCTCCAATATCGAAGGCGGCCTGTCAAATCCTGCACTCCTCTACTCCAACCAGTCGATTTACCTCATCGCCTCGGTGCTGATATTCGCCGGCGGTATCGGTTTCCCGATACTGGTCAATTTCAAGACGGCGTTTTTCCTGCACGTACGCCGTGTGTACAACCGCATGTTCCACAGCGGGCGCAGATTCCGCGAACCGGCACATATCTACGATATGAACACGAAGCTGGTCATGACCACGACGTGCATCATCATCGCGGTGTCGTCGGCGCTGTTCTTCCTGTTTGAATATGACAATTCACTGGCCGGGATGAGCCTGTATGACAAGATAGTGCAGTCGGTGTTCAACTCGTTCGTGCCACGAAGCTCGGGATTCTCGTCGGTAAATCCGGCAGGATTTCTCAATATCACCATCATAATGATAGCGGTGCTGATGTGGATAGGAGGCGCGTCACAGTCGACTGCAGGCGGTATAAAAGTCAACACACTGGCAGTAATACTGCTCGAACTGAAGTCGACCGTCATGGGTAAGGACCGTGTGGTAGTGTACAACCGCACGGTGGCCCACGATTCGGTAAGGCGTGCGTGCGTTGTCGTCACGCTGTCCATACTCGCCTACGTGTTCTATGCGATGGCGCTCGTGGCGCTCGAACCGGCTTTGCCCGTCAGGTCGCTGCTCTACGAGGCGGCCTCGGCACTGTTCACCGTGGGAAGTTCGCTCGGTGTCACCCCGGAGTTGAGCGACATGTCCAAGATACTGCTCTGCACGGCCATGTTCCTCGGCCGCGTCGGCATCATATCCATGCTTATAGGATTTACCGGAAACCGCAAGGACGCTCCGGTGAAATATCCCGTCGACAATGTAATCATCAACTGATATATACCGTTTCTAAACTACTATCTAATTCCCGACAACAATGCGCTACCTTATAATCGGACTCGGAATTTACGGCACCAACCTCGCCATCGACCTCACCGACATGGGTCATGAAGTAATCGGCGCCGACATATCGGCCCAGAAAGTCGAAACCGTCAAAGACTACATATCGACCGCCTATATCATCGACTCCACCGACGAGCAGTCGCTCAACGCTCTCCCGCTCAAGAATGTCGACCTGATTATAGTGGCTATCGGCGAAAATTTCGGGGCATCGGTAAAGACAGTGGCCCTGCTGAAAAAAATCGGCGCTACAAAAATCTATGCCCGTGCCATCGACGAGCTCCACGAGTCGATATTGCAGGGGCTCAAAGTCGACCGCATACTTACACCCGAACAGCGCGCCGCCCACGACCTCTCCTACGAGATGGAACTCGGCACGCATGTCGACGCCCTTTGCGTAGACAAAGACTATTACGTGCTCAACTTCAAGGCGCCGAAATATTTCCTGGGAATGGTCTACGGCGAAATCACCATCGACCGTGCGTTCGGCCTCAAACTCATTGCCGCCACCCGTCCCGTGACCAAGAGCAACATCCTCGGCATCGACCACCAGGCACAGCGTCTGCTCGACATCAAGGACTTCACCCTCAAAGTGGAAGACGGCGACATATTCACCTGCTTCGGTTCCTCCCGCAACTACCGCAACATGTTCCGCTACATCAACTGACGCCGGATAATATCCACTAAAATTCAGAAACTTCTTTAAATTATCCACTTTTTTAGGGGATTTTATTAGAATAATTGTATCTTTGTAACCGGAAACACCTTGAAAAATGATAGTAACGTTCGACAAGGATTATTTGCGTGACCTCTATGAAAAAGGGACAGGAGATAAGAAACACCGTTTTCAACCGGAGATAATCAAACGCTATCAAAATCGTATTAATACGCTCAAACGCGCTATAAATATTGAAGATCTATATATATTCAATTCTTTAAACTATGAAGTATTGAAAGGAGATAAAGCGGGGATTTCTTCGATAAGGGTGAACAATCAGTATCGAATTGAATTTACGGTATCGAACAAGGAATCTGAACCCATTGTTTCCATTTGTAATATATTAGAATTGTCAAATCATTATAAATGATATTATCATGATTTCCATTGCAGGAATAAATCCCGAAATGATAGCTAATAATCTTGAAGCATCCGAACCTACCCATCCGGGAGAAGTGCTGAAAGAAGAAATTGAATATCGTGGTATACAACAAAAAAAATTGGCCGAGCAAATAGGTATATCATATAAGATTCTAAATGATATACTGAATTGCCGCCGACCAATCACGGCAAATACGGCGTTATTGATTGAAGCCGCACTGGGTATTCCGGCACATATATTAACCGGACTACAGATGGATTATAATATCCAGACTGCAAAACAAGATAAATCATTTCTCGAAAGACTCGCAAGAATAAGAAAATTTGCAGCCGCGCTATAATCCGGTTATAATCTCAACATAGGAAGATTCACCCTCAAAGTGGAAGACGGCGACATATTCACCTGCTTCGGTTCCTCCCGCAACTACCGCAACATGTTCCGCTACATCAACTGACCGATACTCTTTAAATAGAATACAGGCAGGAATGGCTCTCCAAAAGTCATGAAGTCACGATTCGAACTATTGCCGGCAGCCGGCCATTTTATGGTTTATAAATATATGCGTATATTTTATCAATCAGCTTTTTAGTCGGTTCGATTTTCGGACTGATTTCCTCTTCCGTAGCAGTGTATGCACAATTATAATCACTCCGTTCCCTCAATCCTTGTAGTCTTGAATAATGCTTTCCGTCATCAATTGAAAATATTCCTGTCAAGATATAGTGCTTACCAAATAAGCCGACTACTCCCCTATGTGAACTTATGCTATAGCCGTCATTAATTAATAGTCCACAAACGGCATGGAACAAGGCATAATATAATCTATTGGCAATATTATCCCAATATCCTGCCTCCTTCAATAATGCAATCTGTTGGAATGTGTTGTAAGCTTTATCCAATTGTAGTTTTACAACGGCATTTCTCTCAGAGTCGGTAAGTTTCATGTCAATTGGATTTTATCATGTTCCACATTTTTATAGAATGGCAGATATGAGAGACTTTCCCATTCATTTCTTGTATATAGTTGCGGAGAGATTATCTGACCGATATTCCAGCCAAGCAATGTAAACGGAAACGACAACATATCGTAGTCCGACTCCACCAAAGTATTCTTGTCGACAAGAATAAGGAGATCCCAGTCAGAGTCAGCCTTTTCGTCGCCACGGGCACGTGAACCGTATAGCAGGAGTGTGCTGCCATTTGGCAAAACAGATTTGGCAACACTGATTATTTTATTTATTATCTCCTTCTTATTCATGGCGCAATTATTTACACTACAAAGATATAACAAATAATCTAAGAAACAATCCAATATATTTTTATTTTTAGCATTCCGCATAAATAGTGTAGAGTCCAAGGGCAAGTGCAATATTAGCGAAAATGTTTGAAAAATTCAGCTG
>CAJLWO010000035.1 GCA_905210435.1 uncultured Bacteroidales bacterium | reverse complement strand
TATTAATAAACTTATTTGTTATCAACGGATTAGCTATAAATTTAACGAAGTATTAAATTTATATGATGCAGATTTTGAGAGGAATTGCCAGATGGATTTTTGCTTGCGATGATGGAGCGTAGCCGTAGCTACGTGACTGAAGAGCGAGCAAAAAGACGCTGACAAGACCCACAAAAGCAAAGTAATATGAATTTTAGACAAGCTCTAATTCTTCGGCGAAAAATTAATCAATAAGGATGAAATAAAAGCACTAATTCACAACAGGTGTATGACAGGATACCGCTAATTCCGGGATTTATAGCAACAATATCGAAAAGATTATTGTTTGGAAATATAAAACGACTAACTTTGCGACTATAAACACGTCTCAACTATGCCAAAATCAAAGAAAATCAAGCCGGCGATTACGCCATATAAAATCACGCGTCTCGAATTTTGCGCCACACATTTTAACGCAGCGCAGTTTCCAAGCGACATGTTTTATGTAGGCGTTGCCAACCGGGTGTATCCCGTTATTCATAAAGTATTCGGCGCCCAACCAGGATTCACCCCTGCCGTAAGCCGACACATGGCCATCACCCTTGCATGCTATGTAGAAGATCTCGTTGCTGGTTCGGGAATTTGGGCGGCATTCATATCACTTTACAAGAAAAAATACGATAATAGCTTTCCGTTCTACAATATCAGAGAGCAAACCTCTCTATTCCCCTACGACGATGAGATACCGTCGTTTCATGCGGTGCTGTTCTTGCTTTGGTATGTAGCCAACGAGGTCAATCCGGAATCGATTCTGAATCCCGGCAATCCTGCACTCCGTATGCTGGCCATGACACTCACGCCCGACCTCGTCAAGGCTTACGATGATGCGCCCGACACTCCTGCGCGTCCTATCTTCATGTCTGAGGAAGAATCAGGAATGCCGCTGTTCTATCAGATACGCAACTTTTGCTCGTGGCTGTGCAGCAGCTGTTACTTGACTCGCGTCAATGATATGGATGAATCAATAAACGAATTTGAAGATTTCTTAGACCAGCTGCTTCATTCGGTAGAAAACGATGACGAGAGTGCAAAGGCCTATGCCATCGATTCATTTGTGCCAATGAATGCCCTGATAGGGCCTTTGGCTATTCCGGCTCACGAATGGCTCGCAGAGATAGTAAATCTGTACCATGAACCGGAAGAAGAGAGGTATATTCCTATCCTGAAGGCTTTGAAGTCGCGTCCGTATGAATATTACAGGTATAAGACCGTCGGTGAAAGCGAGCTCATACTTGAGGACCTCAACGGCGAAAAGCTCATTCTCTCGCCCGACACGATGCCTGGCGGGAGGTTCTCCCCGGAGATTGTTCCCGGGCGGACGGCTTTATTATCGCTTGTGCTTGTCGACGGCGTGTGGATGATGAACGGTATCGGCCTTCAAGTGCTGCCCGAAGAGCTATTTGATGAATACAGGAAGGAGCACCGTAAGAAAGCCAGGGAGCACAAGGATACATACAATTATCTCATGAAAGCATTCAACAACCGGCGCATAGGAGTGTGTGGCTCATACGAAGAATACATGAAGATGGCATTCGGCGACAACCCTCCCGAAGCCAACGGCGATTCCAAACTGTTCGACGACATCCGCGATGCCGGAAATCTGCTTTACTTCCTCAACACCGACGGCACCGTATCCGTACTGCCGGGCTATGCTACCTGTGTGAAAATAAAAGATAATCCGTACTATGACAAAGAAGATGCATCGCATGAGGGTCTGGCAATTATATTAAACCATTCCCTGTCGACGGCGGAGATGCGCGAGTATATCATCAAGAACAAGCTGATACCTGATGCGGCGTTAAGTTCGGTCAGCTCGCCAGAGGCCGGCAGGAAAATGTTTCAGAAAAATATCCGTTTCCTCAATGACTATGCCGACAGGGACTCGATGCCGTTTCTGAGAGGGATATAGCTCCTCATCTATAAGACATCAGCAAGCGGAGGATTGCAGAACTCCAAGCTTAAATTTAGCAGTTAGCAACGTCTAAATTCGTTTGCCATATAGCCTCATATCACAGCTCGGAACGTTCCCGCATTTGTCCATGCGCTGACGGCGAGCCGCATGCGGATTGCTTTGGATGCGATATTCAACGATTGACCGGCGTGACTGCGTCGGCGTCGGTTATTGGACGTATAGGGCGACAGGGGTTTCCGGCAGCAAATGTGAATGCCGGAATAGATTTTGTCACTACGCTACCTGCTCCTATCACAGCGTTGTCACCTATTGTCACGCCCGGCAGGACAGTGACATTTGATGCGAGCCATACGTTGTTGCCAATCGAGATTGGTTTTGCCCGCATTATTCCGGCATTTCGCTGCGCCGGGAGCATTGCATGGATTATGGTCGCCAGAGTGCAGTTCGGCCCTATCATGACGTTATCGCCTATACTGACTTTTGCTTCGTCAAGAATGGTCAGGTTGAAATTACCGATAAAATTATCCCCTATGTGTATGTTGTGTCCGAAATCACACCTGAACGGGGGATTAACAACGATACACTTTCCTACGGAGCCAAGTAGTCCGCGCAATATTTTTTCGCGGCGGCCGGATTCCGATGGCGGAAGTGCGTTCATCTCGAAACATATATCGGCAGTCCTGCGAAGCAACGCGTAGACTTCAGGCAAATCATTTGCCGAGCCATATATCCAGACTCCTCCGTCGAGCAATTCAAATACATCTTTTCCCATATAGGCTATCTTCAATTATATATTATTCTTTAAACACTTCGCAATTTAACAAATCCCCGGAAAATATCAAAATTGAAACAGAACCCCTATAAAATAGCAAACCACTTCTCACGAAGCGGCTTCCTAAAAAATCCTCGATATTCGAGGCAAACAAACCTAACATAAAACACGATTATTACCTATAGAGTATTATCCAAATACTTAATCCAATTAAAAAATACTAACCCACAAACTAATTCCTAATTTAACAAATCCTAATTTTTGTCTCTAATCCTTTAAAATCAACTTCGATTTTTCGTCTCAGTGATTTTATGTTTACACCGCAAAGTTAGTGCAATTATCCCATTTGTCAATACCTAATAACGTCACACAATACAAGAATATAGAGTATATAAAGAGTTGTAAAAATATAATTAACTAATTATCAAATTATTATTAAACAACCGAATGGCGTTTAATATAGACATATTTATAGATTAAATCTCGGATTTTTACGACATATAAACTATTACATACGTCATTTATGCTAATATTTTTTTACTAAAAAAGCCTTATAAGCCACCCTTTGACCATATATTCAAGGACTATTTTTACCATCTGCGCATTCATTCAACCGATGAATGAAGTATATCGATAAGTTCCCGACGGTTATGCACACGGATTTCAGTCTGCGAGTAGTCGATAAGTCCTCGCGACTTCATACTGTCGAGGGTAGAAATGAATGACGAGCGCTGCACTCCGAACAGCGAATAAAGGTCGCGCTGCTTACATGTCATAGTGATGTCGGTGCCGCCGCGCTGCGTAAGAGCCACAATCCAGAAAGCTATACGTTCCTCAAGGCTGCCTGTCGCTATTGACAATATGCCGTCGACGGCCTTTTGTGCATTCATCGACAGCAGATTGAGGTAATTGATAAGAAAAATAGAGTCACTATTCAATATTTTCATGTAGTCGACCTTGGAAATCTGCAATACACCGGTCGGTTCAAGAGCCACAACCGAACATGGATAAGCGGTCGACCGGCCGAAAATATATTCCGGAGCCACTACATCGGGAGCAGACAGCGTCTGCGACACAGTAAAGCGTCGGTCGGCATTGGCGATACTGACACGGACTTTTCCGGAGATAATGAACTTTATATGCGTACACGGTTCTCCTTCGGATATAAAATTCTCGCCCTCAAGGAATTTCAAGAAATGAAACTTTGTTCTTCCTATTATTTCAAGCATTTTCTCATAGGTCACGCCGCTAAATAGCGGCAATCCCATCAATAGTTGATACATCTGATCCATCTCATTTATTTTTAAATGGTTAGCACACATGCAATCCGTGCTGTCGTAGACTAAAACAACAACCGTAAGGCAAAGCAGACACAAATATACACATGTCTAATATTAACAACAACCGGTGTGACAAAAAGTTACATTGTCACAGTCGGGAGACAGCGCTCAAAATTACATAACTATCATAACATTCCTGCATGTGCCCGTTTATATATCTGTATGGAATTTACCGTATTATGCCATGCTATATAGCATGCCGGGCCCACGGATGCAATCGGATCGAGATAAGTCAGCGCCAGCCATATTGCCAGAACTGTATTTTTTTGTCCGAGGCTCTGCGCCCCGGCTACCCTGTCGCCATAGCGTGCTCCGATTTTCCGGCCGAGATAAAACTGAGCAAGACAGGCCAACAGCGACAATACGGCCATGGCAACCATCTCGGGAATGCGTGAAGCCGGTTCTTTCATGAGAAAGCTGACCGAATTGCCCACCACAATAATAAGGGCCACAGCCCAGATGTAAAATGACAGGCCCTGGTGATGCGCAATCTCGTCACGCACCTTAGGCATTGTCACCTTGAGCAGCAGCGCGACCACAAGCGGACCGAGTATCAACGGCAACACATTGGTGGCGATACGGGTGAACGAAGCCAAAAAATCCATATTTTCTCCGCTGCCGAACATTGCGAGTATTACCGGAGCCGTTAATGCCACTACAAAATTGCTCAACAATGAGTATGTGGCCACACGTTCTACCTTTCCGCCGAGCATTCCCGTTATCACGGGTGCCGCAGTGGCCGTAGGGCAGAAAATACAGATAAAAATGCTCTCTGCCACTGCGACATTGAGTTGCCTGAGAAGCACGAACACTATCGACGCACCAATCACCTGTATTGCCAGAAGCCACCACATAGAGCCATCGACACGAAAATGTCGAAATGACACTTTACAATACGTGATCAGCAACATTATGAAAATAAGATATGGCGACAGAAATGCCACATAGCCAATCTGGCTATGAAGCAACACTCCCGTAACCATGGCTACAGGGAGCATCCACGGTTTGATTTTTCTCCTGAAATTCTGCATATTGCAAGATATTTTTAGGTTTAGCCACCTAAAAGAAGGCATGCCCGGACCGGGCATGCCTTCATAGTTATATCTATCGACGCCATTACGTGGCGCAGATGTCGGATAATTTATTATTCAGCGATCTGAATAGTAGTTGCGCGGTCAAGAGCCACAAATTTCTCACCCATGTCAACGAGGTTGCCATTGTTGATTGTAGTCTCGAACTGAGCGGCGGGAACACCTGATTTCAAGAGCTGCTTTTCAACAGAAGCGGCACGGTTCTTACGGAGGTTGACGTTGATACGGTCGTTACCGGTGTAGTTGTCGGCCCAGCCGGTCACCACGTACTTGGTGTCGGGGTTAGCCTTCATCACTTCGGCACAAGCCTGAACCACGCGTACATCTTCCTTGGTGAGTTTTGAAACGTTGATGGGGAAGTAGATTGTAGCAAGAGGAGCGGGAGCGGCAGCTTCCTCAACTACTTCTACCGGACGATCGAGACAAGCCTGAAGCTGAGCTTCGAGGTCGGCGATACGGGCATCGGCAGCCTGAAGGCGTGCACGGAGAGCGTCGCAGTTCTCGGGTTCGGGGCATACAGGGATAATCGGGGCGTTCCATTCGCGTTTATTGAAGAGATAAGTCACGCCGAGATAAGCCTGAAGGTCATATGCGGTCTTGTTCCAGTCGCCGCCTTTTTCATCGCGGTGATTGTCAAGAGCGGTAAAGCGTACGTCGAGCGAAAGCTGTACCTGCTTGCTTACGTTGAAGCTGTTGATGATACCGGCGCGGGCTGCGAGGATACGGTCTTTGGCATCCTTGTAGCTTGTAGACTTGTTGTTGGCGTCGTACTGACGGGCAAGAGTCCAGTAGCAACCTACACCGCCGTATACGGTGAAATTGTACTTACGTCCGGGGTGATAGCCGCACCACCAGTTGGTGACGTTGACCATAGCATCGAAAACCGGGCCGATGTGAACGAATTTCTGTTTGTATTTACCCTCTACAGTCGGTTCGTCGTAAAGGTCACCTACGCCCTTGACATCAGAAAGGCCTTTTACCTTAAGCCAGTTGACACCGGCACGCAGACCGATAATCGGAGAGAACCATTTACCTACATACAGCGATGCGGAGGGTTCCCAGCGGTCTTTCCAATCGCGATAAGAGTCATTGGGTGAAAAGAAAATGCCGACACCACCTTCACCGGTTATGAACCAGTTGTCTTTAAATTGGTTGAAAAGATAACCTTGCGAGGGGTCCTCAACATAAGTAACCTCTTGCGAAGATTGAGCAACCATGCCTTGGCCCATGAATAAAGCGCAAGCTAAAGCGATTAAACTCTTTTTCATAAAGAATAATTGTTTTATTAATTTAGTTAAATTTCATTTCATAGTTGAAACCCGGCTTTCGCTGAATAGTATTTAAGAACGGCCACAGCCGGCAGCTCCATCATCAGCAGGTTTATGTGTCTGTTTTCAAAAGCGATATGTAGACATGCCTACAATCGGCCTATTTGTGATTAATTATATATTCAACGAAATACAAATCTTATTTATCTGAGGTTATACAAATTTCGCGCTAAGTTAATATATTTTTTTGAATGAGGATTATTTTTTTTAATAAATTTTCATATTTAAACAACAAATGGCGTTTTTTTGTTCCGGTTTACTCCGGCAAAGCGGTGATATGCGCCATTGCGCCGCGTGCCCGGCGCCGGATACAGGCACGTTACCGCAGTATTTATTCCGTTTTTCCGCTTTTTGTGAATTATAATTGAAATTAATTATAAAAAAACTTGACAAGGGGGTATCTGATGTTGTAAATTTGCAAGATATTATGCTATCTGCCCGCGGCAATCCGACATCCGGATTTTATTATGACAGAATATCCGGATTCACGACAAGGATATTGCAGCATCCATTACGCCAGAAAGCCGGGCAGCCCGTAATTTCTATCAAGGTAAAAAACTCAGCAAACATTCAATAATATCAAATGAGTCAATCAAAAAAACGCACGAGCCTGATGAGCTTCGGCAAGCACCTGACATCGACAGCCAGCGTTGGCATGGTATTGCTGATACTCGGCATCGTTGGCTGTGCGGCATTCGCTGCCGGAAACATCACCCGGCATATACGCGAGAATCTGGGATTCAACATGGTAATGAAAATGGATACCGACATGACCCGGATTAACGACATGAAAAGGAGACTCACCGAAGCCGACTTCGTGGCAAGCTACGACTACATGTCGCCGGAGGAGATACTCGAACAGGAGAACGCATATCTCGGCAGCGACGTGGAGGAACTGCTCGGCAACAATCCCTATCAGCCCGAATTCAACGTCAGGGTAAAGGCACAGTATGCATCGGTCGACTCCCTGGATAAAGTCATTGCGCCTTTACGCAATATCGACTCCGTCGAGGAGATAACCGTCCACACCGAGATGGTGGAATCAGTCAATTCCAATATCGGCACACTGTCGCTCGTGCTCATAGCTCTTGCCGCCGCATTGCTGATAATCTCATTTGTACTGATCAACAACACCGTCCGCCTCACAATCTACTCAGCCCGCTTTCTCCTTCACACAATGCAGCTCGTCGGAGCGACCAATGCCTTTATCCGCCGCCCGATTATCGTCGGCAACATACTCAACGGCATTCTTGCGGGTGTTGTGGCAATAGCATTGCTGTGCATGCTGCGCGTCTACGCCGTCAGCATCGAACCCGACCTTGCGCTTGCCCTGCCGTGGAGCGATCTGATCTACGTGTTTCTCGGTGTCGTGGCCGGTGGCATAATAATCTGTGGCACAGCATCATGGATTGCAGCCAACAAATATCTCCGCCAGGACTACGACGACATGTTCTGACAACATCTGCAAATACGAAATCAACAAAATTAAACTCTTCATATAATTCAATCATGGCAATTCCAACCAAAAACCAACCGATAAAAGCAAAAAGCCAGACCACACCCGTCAACGCCACCGGCCACGCAGAGACAACGAGTAAAAATGCAGCTCCCGCTCACGAGCTTGTCAGGGAATCACCATCGCAGTTCCCGCTGGCGCGCAGGAATTTCATTTTTATGACAGCCGCGGGCCTGCTTATCGTAATCGGATTTCTGCTCATGCTCGGAGGTGGCAGTTCGCCTGAAAAATTCAATCCTGACATATTCAGCACACGCCGCATCATTATCGGCCCGACACTCGCATTCCTCGGTTTCGTGGCCATGGGCATAGCCATCATTGTGAAACCCGCCAAAAAAGCTGACGCCGGCAACGGGACAGATTCCGATACCGCCGCCGATTAGTTGGCACGCCGCAACCTGCATACGGGCCGTAGCATCGTATCAAATACAGCGTCACCGCCACATAATAATAAACCGCATAGTAACGAAATAGCAACAATTTAATAAGGTAAAAAAATGGATTGGTTAGATTCCCTTGTAATGGGCATAGTGCAGGGCCTTGCAGAATACCTGCCGATAAGCAGCTCAGGCCATCTGCAGATATGCGAGGACCTGCTCGGACTCGATATGCATGGCGCAGGCTCGCTCCAGTTCACCGTAGCGCTCCACGTGGCCACGGTGTTGAGCACAATCGTAATACTCTGGAAAGAATTTGTGCCGCTGGTGACATCGTTCTTCGGATTCAAGCGCGATGCCAACACCACATACGTGTTCAAGATACTCGTGTCATGCATCCCCATCATGATAGTGGGCATATTCTTTAAAGACAGCGTAGAGCAGCTGTTCGACAAAAATCTGCTGACAGTGGGTATCGCACTGTGCGCCACAGCCCTTCTGCTCACGTTCGCCTACTATTTCCGCCGCACTACGGCCGACAGCCCCGCATTGCGACAGGGCGGATACCGTCCGCGCGACATCACATTCCTCGACGCCTTTGTCATCGGACTGGCGCAGGCAGTCGCCGTCATACCGGGACTGAGCCGCTCGGGTTCGACCATAGCTACCGGTCTGATGCTCGGCGACAAACGCGAGGAGGTGGCCAAGTTCTCCTTCTTCATGGTCATCATCCCCATTCTCGGCGAAGCATTGCTCGACATCAAGGAGATGATCGGCGGCAGCAGCGAGGCAGCCACCGAGTCGATAGGAGCCATGCCGCTCCTCATAGGATTCATCGCGGCATTCGTGGTAGGCTGTCTGGCATGCAAATGGATGCTCAATATCGTCAAGAAGGGCAAACTCGTATGGTTCGCCGTCTACTGTCTTATCGCAGGTCTGCTCTGCATCATTTTTAACTGACAACCGCCCCTGACAACAATGAATTTTCTTGCAGGAGAAACCATACTCGTCGACAAGCCGTACGGCTGGACCTCTTTTGATGTCGTGAAACGCATAAGGGGAGTGATGCTGCGCCGCATGGGCATAAAAAAGATGAAAGTGGGCCATGCCGGCACACTCGACCCGCTTGCCACCGGAGTAATGATTATAGTCAGCGGAAAATCCACCAAGCTCATCGAGCAGCTCCAGAGCGGCGTCAAGGAATACATCGCCACCATAGCCCTCGGAGCCACCACACCGTCATACGACCTCGAGACTGAGATTGACGCCCGCTACCCTACCGCCCATATCACCCGCGAACTTGTCGGAGAGGTACTGACGAAGTTCACAGGACGCATCGAGCAGGTGCCACCGGCATTCTCCGCATGCAAGATTGACGGCAAGAGAGCCTATAAGATGGCACGTAAGGGCGATACCGTCGAACTTAAACCGAAAATTCTCGTAATCGACGAAATCGAACTGCTCGAATACAGCCCGGAGAGCATCACCATACGCGTGGTATGCAGCAAAGGCACCTACATCCGTGCACTCGCACGCGACATCGGCGCCGCACTCGGTTCGGGCGGACATCTCACCGCCCTGCGCCGCACACGGGTGGGCGATGTCACCATCGACCGATGCCTTTCGCTCGACGACGCCGTGTCTATGCTTCGCGAAGTCGGGATAGAGACCGACGACGATACCGATTACGACGCAAAACAAGGACAAGATAACAACGAAGATATAACAACAAGATGAAGCTTTCACAATTTAAATTTAAATTGCCTGACGAGCTGATAGCTCAAGAACCGGCACCTCAGCGTGACGAATGCAGAATGATGGTTGTCAACCGCAAGACGGGCGAAATCTCCCATCACGTGTTTAAAGAGATTATCAATTATTTTGACGAAGGTGACGTCATGGTGTTCAACGACACCATGGTATTTCCGGCTCGTCTCTACGGCAACAAGGAAAAGACCGGCGCACGCATCGAGGTCTTTCTACTGAGAGAGCTTAACGAAGAACACAAACTGTGGGACGTGCTCGTGGAGCCGGCCCGCAAAATCCGCATAGGCAACAAACTCTATTTCGGCGAGGACGAATCAATGGTGGCCGAGGTAATCGACAACACCACCTCGCGCGGCCGCACGCTCCGTTTCCTCTACGACGGCCCCCACGAGGAGTTCAAGGCCGCCCTTTACGCGTTGGGCGAGACCCCGCTGCCCGACTATATACAGCGCGAGCCCAATGAGAACGATGTCACCGACTATCAGACCATCTTCGCCAAAAACGAAGGAGCTATCGTAGCCCCGGCCGCAGGCATGCACTTCAGCCGCGAACTGCTGAAACGCCTCGAAATCAAAGGCGTGGAACAGGCTTTCGCCACTATACACAGCGGACTGGGCAATTTCCGCGAAATTGATGTGGAAGACCTCACCAAGCACCGCATGGACTCCGAACAGATATTCATAACCCCCAAACTGGTGGATACCGTCAACAAGGCCAAGACCGAAGGCAAACAGGTATGCGCCGTAGGCACATCCGTGCTCCGCGGCATGGCGACGGCAGTCAGCATGGGAGGCAAACTCAAAGTCTACGAAGGCTGGACCAACAAATTCATCTTCCCCCCCTACGATTTTACCGTCACCACAGCGCTCGTCACCAACTTCCATCTGCCATACTCCACCATGCTCATGATGGTAGCGGCATTCGGCGGCTACAACCTCGTGATGAAAGCCTACGACGAAGCCGTAAAAGAGGGCTACCGCTTCGGTGCCTACGGCGACGCGATGCTGATACTATAACCGGTAGTATGTACGCGATTTATCGCGTCGGCGCCCGGATATATTAAACTCCAGAAATGAAATAATGTGGAGGGAGTTGCAAAACTGATGTTGACGGCTGCATGATGTAGGGCTGCTCCCCGGAGCAGCCGATAGCGGAAATTGATTATCAGCTGCCAGGCGGCTGCACCGGGGTGCTGCCCTACAAGATGACGTATCATGTTTCCATTATATTATAAGTTTTGCAACACCCTCCCTACAAATTATTAGTTGAAATATGATAATAAACCAACGCGACGACCGGCATGCTCAGGTGATTGACATCGCACGCCGCATGCTCACAGCCATACGTACCGCCCCCAAAGCCAAAGGCAACGACCTCATCGAGGCTGCCATTGTCGAAGGCGACGACCTGCAGCGCCTTTCCGACACCATGCTGGAACTTTATGCCGAGACATCCCGCCCCGTCTATCAGCGCGACGCCGCCAACATACTTCAGGGCGACGCCGTAGTGCTCATAGGCATCCGTCCGCAGCCCATGGGACTTAACTGCGCGCATTGCGGCTACCCCGCATGCGCCGATAAACCTGCCGCCGTGCCCTGCGCCTTCAATTCCATCGACATAGGTATCGCCGCAGGCTCGGCCTGCTCGGTGGCTGCCGACTGCCGTGTCGACACCCGCACACTCTTCTCCGCCGGAATGGGAGCCATGCGCCTCGGCCTCCTCCCCGGCTGCCGTCTGGTGCTTGCCATAGCGGTAAGTGCCACATCAAAAAATCCATTCTTCGACCGCAAGTAATCACCCAGCATGGCCGATACCTACCTGACATTAGCCCGACCCTCCGAGGCGATATTCCGCGAGAAAATGAGCAAATTTCTCGCATTCGCCCATCCCGCCTCGACAGTAGAGGAGGCCAAAGCCGTGATTGCACAATACCAGAAAAAATATTTCGACGCACGCCACGTATGCTGGGCCTACATGCTCGGCTTCGAACGCACCGATTTCCAAAGCAACGACAACGGCGAGCCATCCGGCACTGCCGGCAAACCGATTCTCGGACAAATCAACTCATTCGGACTGACCGATACGGTCATAGTGGTGGTGCGCTACTTCGGTGGCATAAAACTCGGCACCTCCGGCCTTATCGCCGCCTACCGCGAAGCCGCGCGCCTTTCGCTCGAAGAAGCTGAGATAGTGGAGCGAAAGGTAATGAAACAGATAGAATTCACATTCCCCTACCTGTCGATGAACGACGTGATGCGCCTTGTCAAGCAATCCGACCTCGAAATCCTCTCCCAGCAATTCGACAACGCCTGCGCCATGACCCTCGCCGTCCGCGCCGACGACTACGACACAGTAACCACCCGTCTCCGCGACATCGACGGCGTCAGCCTCCACTGAAACTTTGATACCAAATATCATTTCACCGTTTTTTTTGTATATTTGCATACATTTAACAAACTGCGTATGAAAAAGATATTGATAATGGGTGCATTGGCTACTTTGGCATCAGGCAGTGCCGGCGCTACGGTATTGTTTCCGTTTTTCGGCGACCTTGCCCCCGAAAGTGATGTAAAAGTAAGGCTCGTCGACGATAACAAGTTCGAACAGATAGTGTATAAAGGCGACTCGGGATGGGGAGGACTGGCTGCCTGCGAAAGTTTCATGGACGATGTCGTGCCTGAAGATGTCACCAAGCATGGCGACGGTAAAAACATCGTGGTATACACTTCCCCGTTTCGTGAAAAGGAAATCGACACGATAGAAGATGACAACAAGGTAAGTGCTGTCTACATCATCGACCGCGGTGACCGCGTAGAGATATACTATTCCGAAAGCAGCGACATCCAGCAAAGGGAATGGGAATCCGACATCGCTGCCGGCAACCTTTGATTTACAACCGGAGTTGTCGTAATTTATACGATTGCTTGCACAACACTGAATAAAGCGCAATTGAAGCAGAATGGAGCGGGGGCGTCCCGCCCCGTGGTAATTTACTAAAATGCAATAATACCACGAGGGCGGGATGCCCTCGCCCCATTCCCCGTTTTAAACGTCCGCTAATACGCGTCGTGTTCGTGCTCGAGTTCAGTCGGAGTCAACGGGGGTTTCGACAGTTTACGCCATACCACGAATATATAGCCTATCACTATCGGCGAGAGCACCGATACCCACGTCATAACCTTGAGGGTGAAATAGGATGACGAACTGTTGCGTATTGTCAGCGAGCTTTGCGGGTCGCTGACCGAGGGGAGATATGACGTATCGTTGTAGCCTACGAGACAAAGCAGCGCGAGAATAGCGAGCACAGTGCCGATGCCGGTCCACCAGATACCACGGTTGTACACGCACCGCACGGCTGTCTTGCCAAGCCCGTAAAGCACCATCACCACTCCGGCGAGGAAAATAAAGCCGAACCACCATAATGTCATGAGATTATCGGCATATTTATATGGAACCACGCTGATTTTGCCGGCAGCGTCATATCCATAGCCTTTTGAGGTGAATATCACGGCCACAAGCGCAAGAAACAGCACAACGAATATCGCACCGTTGACAAGGGCGGCCTTGCGCTGGCGTGCCCTGAACTGCGTGCCCTCCTCGATATTGTTCATGAAATAGAGCGCGGCATTCATGCGGGCAAGGAACAGCACGGTAAATCCTACCAGCAGATTGCGCCAGTCAAATATAGCCTCCAGTCCGTGCGACGGATTCCACACCGAAATCACCGGACGACTGCCGTCAAGTATATTGCCTTTCGATATGGTGAAATCGGCTCCGAATATCATCATGCCGACAGCCACACCGAGAAGTATGCACCCGACGCAGCCGTTGAAAAACAGGAACGCGTCATACACTCCCGTGCCGAACAGATTGCCCGGCTTGCGGCGGAACTCGTAGCTGACCGCCTGCAGGATGAAACTGAGCAATACCAGCATCCACAGCCAGTATGCTCCCCCGAAACATGTGGAATAGAACAGCGGGAACGAGGCGAAGAACGCCCCGCCGAACACTACCAGCGTAGTATACGTAAGTTCCCATTTGCGGCCGAGAGAATTGACCTTCAGATTTCGTGCCATGCTCGACTGCGAGCAGAACAACAGTGTCTGACCTCCCTGTACGAACAGCAGGAACACCAACAGCGCCCCGAGGAGTGAAATCAGAAACCACCAGTATGATTGAAGAGCTTCCATGAGTCAGAAGTTTTAAGTATTTAATTTAATGAGGGTTATTTCTCGGGGCCGTTGAGCAGGTCGGTAACGGCCTTGCGGCGGATATGACGCACCATAATGCTTATCTCAGCCACGAGCAACGCGGTGAATATCACCACAAACATCCAGAATGTGGTCTGCACCGAACCGGCCGAAATCGACGATACGGCGGCATTGACGGGTAGCAACCCCTCAATTGTCCACGGCTGGCGACCCACTTCGGCGAGCACCCAGCCCGCCTCGCTGCATATCCACACCACGGGTATTGTAAGCAGTCCGAGCGCGCAGAACCATTTGTTGTCGAGCAGATTGACCTTCCGCCGCCACGAAGCCCACGCCACAACGAGGAAGAACAGCAACAGGTAACCTCCCGCCATAACCATCACGCGGAACGAGTAGAACGACACGGCCACCGGCGGCACGGCATCTTCAGGCGCGCTGAGATAGCCGTAGCCGAAATATTTGAAATTACTGTCGATTACACTTTGCGCGGCCTGCATGGCGGCGGTGTCACCCTTTTCAAGCGCCACCCCGTAATCGCGTAGCGCCTGCTGAGCCGTGCGCCCCATTTCGATGCGTCGCGCGTATGACACATCTTTATATACGGTGTCACCCTCGGCATTGACGGCATATCCGCGTATTAGGTCGTCAATACCCGGCACGAAGGCATTGATGTCATGCTTGGCGAGCAGCGACAGTCCCTTCGGTATGCTTATCTCGGCATGGATAGCTTTCTGATCGTCAAGAGGCTGTTTATCGGGATTAATGATACCGAACGCCACGAGGCTCTGTCCCTCCGAACCGGAGTAAAGGCCTTCCATAGCGGCAAGTTTCATGGGCTGGTATTTCGATACCTGCACAGCCGAGCCGTCGCCGGTCCACATCGTCAGCACGATGCCGGCCAGACCTACCGCGCCGGCCACCTTTATCGACTTCAGGGCGAAATCGCGGTTGCGCTTCTTGAGCAGCAGCCAGCAGCTCACGCCGACTACGAACACCGCGCCGAGCACCCATCCGCTGAGCACCGTGTGGAAGAACTTGTTGACAGCCACCGGCGAGAGCACCACATCCTTGAAACTCACCATGACATTGCGCATCTGCTCCGGATCGAATTCCATGCCTGCCGGATACTGCATCCACGCGTTGGCCACGAGTATCCACAACGCCGACAATGCCACACCGATAGCGGTAAGCCACGTGGCCGCCAGATGGAAACCGGGGCTTACCCTCTTCCACCCGAAGAACATCACGGCTATGAATGTCGACTCGAGGAAAAACGCCACAATACCCTCGATGGCGAGCGGAGCGCCGAATATATCGCCCACAAACCATGAATAATTCGACCAGTTTGTGCCGAACTCAAACTCCAGTATCAGTCCCGTGGCGACACCACACGCGAAATTGATGCCGAACAGTGTCATCCAGAATTTTGTGATACGCCGCCACTTTTCATTGCGCGTACGGAAATAAGCCGTCTCCATTATGCCGATAATCAGCGACAAGCCTATCGTCAGCGGCACAAACAGCCAGTGGACAATGGCGGTCAGCGCAAACTGCCATCTCGACCAATCCACTACGTTAATAAGTTCATCCATGGTAATTTATTGTTTATTGATTTTTATAAATGAATCAAAAGAGGTCATGGCCGGCCAATCGGCTCGGTAAGCGCACTCCGCACGGCCTCGGCACGGGCTTCGTCAGTGTCGTACCTGCTCTTGAGCATATCGGGGAAGAAAAACAGTTTCAGCACTCCGAATATCACAATCAGTTTTATGATTATGATAGCCCACAGCTTCCTGCCTATTGTCATCGACCGGAATCCGTCGGCATAAAATCGAACTATGCGGCCCGGCAAATTCATTATCCCACTCATAACTTTTCTTTCATAACTGCAAATTGCAAAAATATATTAAATATAACAAACTTTTGCGCCAAAATATTACACCATGCTCAAAAAAAATCACAAGCCGACGCGGCAGCAGACTGATTTTTCAACCTTACAGTTTGCCGTATCGTGAAATCTCACTACCTTTGTTTCGCAAAAATTTTAAAAGAAATACACCTATGGCAAACTGGTTTGAATGTAAGGTAGCTTACCGCAAAATAATGGAAAACGGCATCGAGAAAAAAGTCAACGACACCTTCCTTGTCGACGCACTGACTTTCACCGAAGCCGAGTCACGCATCATCGAGGAGATAACCCCGTTTATCTCCGGCGAATTTTCGGTTTCGGCCGTGAAACGCACGAAAATCGCCGAAATTTTCTGGGACGACTCAGCCGACAAATGGTATCTCGCAAAGGTGGCGTTCATCACCATCGACGAGAAAACCGCCCAGGAGAAGAAATCCAACTCGCTTATCCTTGTCGCAGCAAGCGACTTCAAAGGCGCTCTCGAGCACTTCATCGACGAGATGAAATCGACGATGGCCGACTACGAAATCGTGTCAATCACCGAGACTCCGATACTCGACGTCTACAAGGTGAAACTGGGCGATGACTCAAAACCCAAAGAATAACCCGGCATGTATACCCATGTGGCAAAGCAACTCGACGAGGTCCGGCGCTCCATACCTGAAGGCGTCGGCCTCGTCGCTGTTTCAAAATTCCACCCCGTCGAAGCGCTCCGCGTAGCCTACGACGCCGGTCAGCGCCGGTTCGGTGAAAGCCGTGTGCAGGAACTTCTTGCCAAACAGCCCCAGATGCCCTCCGACGTGGAGTGGCACTTCATCGGCCATCTGCAGACCAACAAGGTGCGCCAGCTCATCGGTAAAGTAGCGCTCATCGAAAGCGTCGACACCGAGCGGCTGCTCGACCTCATCGATAAGGAATCCTTACGTGCCGGCGTCACCACCCGCGTTCTTCTACAGCTCCATGTGGCCCGTGAGGAGACAAAATTCGGTTTCTCCGTCGAAGAGCTCGACGACTATTTCACCGGACGCCGCTTCGAGTCGCTGCAGGCCACCCATATCTGCGGACTCATGGGCATGGCCTCCAACACCGACGACACAGCCCGCATCACCGCCGACTTTGCCGCCATAGCCGCATGCTACGACAGGATACGCAACGACGCTTCGCTCGGTCTGCGCGGATTTGACATACTCAGCATGGGCATGAGCGACGACCGCGACATAGCCATAGCTCAAGGCTCCAACCTCGTGCGCGTAGGCACCGCCATATTCGGCGCCCGCGAATACTGACGCCGGCTGTTCCCTGCGACTGCGACTCCGCGGCCACATCATCTCGTCGGACATGTCCGACCTGTCTGACAAGTCTGACAAGTCCGACGCTGCCAATCAGCTACGCCCTCTCCAACATTCCGCTCTCCCCGCCCCATTCTGCATTTTTTTCCAAAAATGATACAAATTTTTCAATAATTCACATTAAAAAATTTTATCTTTGCATTGGATATATAAATCCGCAATGGAAATCAACCGGAACACTCTTAAATCTCACGTACCGACCGATTACCTTAAAAGGATTTTTCTATAATAACTAATCCATAAAACTAATTCACTAATGTCATCAAACACAGCTACAGGCAAACGCAATCTCGTGCCCATAATCACGATGATGTTCCTCTTTGCCATGATTTCGTTTGTTACCAACATGGCAGCGCCGTTCGGTAACATCTGGGGCAACCAGTACCCCTGGGCCGGCATGCTCGGCAACCTTATGAACTTCGCCGCTTACCTCTTCATGGGTATACCCGCAGGCAAGATGCTTGCCCGCGTCGGCTACAAGAAAACCGCCCTTCTGGCCCTCGTGCTCGGTTTCGTAGGCCTCGGTGTACAGTACCTCAGCAGCGTGTTCGGCGCTGACATCGCCGTTTTCTCAACCTCCGTTACTGAAGAAAACTATCTCGGCGTAACCAAGACCGTCGACATGCCCGTCACCCTCAACCTCTTCGTCTACCTCATCGGCGCATTCATCTGCGGTTTCTGCGTATGTATGCTCAACACCGTTGTCAACCCGATGCTCAACATTCTCGGCGGCGGCGGCAAGAAAGGCAATCAGCTGCTTCAGACCGGTTCGTCGCTCAACTCACTCGCAGGCTCTCTCACCCCGATGCTCGTAGGTGCGCTTATCGGCACTGTCACCTCCGAGACTTCGATGGGCGACGTAGCTCCCCTCCTCTTCATCGGCATGGCCGTGTTCGCCATCTCTTACCTCATCATCTCTATGGCACGTATCCCCGAGCCCGCTCTCGAACGCGCCAAAGCCGACGCCGCAGCCGGCAAAGCTCCCCTCAAATTCGAGCATTCACCCTGGAATTTCCGTCACTTCGTGCTCGGCGCCATCGGTATCTTCTTCTATGTAGGTATTGAAATCGGCATCCCCGCCGAACTCAACTTCTACCTCTCAGACTCAGGTATCGAATCGGGCGCAGGTATCCTCGTCAACGGTGCCGCAATCGGCGGTGCTATCGTGATGGTATACTGGCTGCTCATGCTCGTTGGCCGTATCGCTTCGGGTGCCATCTCCGGCAAAATATCCACCCGCGCACAGCTTCTGACCGTATCGGGCGTAGGCGCAATCCTCATCTTCATCGCCATCATGATACCCAAGACAAGCCGTATCGAAGTGCCCAAATTCATCTACGACCCCGATGCCAAGACCGAATATATCCTGACCAACGTAGGCCTGCCTACTTCGGCCATCGAAGAGTTCAAGAACAATCCCGCCGATTTCGAATGGAGCGAAAAATACGTTCATCCCGAGTCTCAGAAAGAAATCAACCTCAAGGAGGAGCTTTGGAAACAGGCAAAGGTCAAAGCCGAGGACGCTCCCAAGATGCTTGAGACTCCCACCATCCCCCTCAGCGCCATATTCCTCATCATCTGCGGTCTGTGCACGTCGCTCATGTGGGGCGGTATCTTCAACCTTGCCGTCGAAGGTCTCGGCAAATACACCGAGCAGGCTTCAGGTATCTTCATGATGCTTGTGGTCGGCGGCGGTATCATGCCTCTCGTGCAGCACAACCTGCTTGCGCCCTCTCTCGGCTACATGGGCAGCTACTGGCTCGTCATCGCCATGTTGCTCTATCTGTTCTACTACGCTTTCATCGGCTGCAAGAACGTCAACAAGAACATCCCTGTCGACTGATAAAGTCTGACAGCTATACAATAACGGGTCGCGATATCATTGTCGCGACCCGTCTCATATTATTTGAACCCTATACTGCGCTGTTTGTTAAAAAAATTACGTACATTTGTAATGTGAAAGAATTCACATCGTTCACGTTACAAATATTTATATAACATAATACACCATTGACAATGAATTCCGATAAGAAAACTCTTGAGCGAGTAGCCGACAATATCCGCGTGCTCTGCGCTTCGATGGTCGAGAAAGCGAAATCCGGTCACCCCGGAGGCGCCATGGGCGGTGCCGACTTCATCAACGTGCTTTACTCGAAATATCTTGTTACCGACCCCGACGACCCGACATGGTTTGCCCGCGACCGCTTCTTCCTCGACCCGGGTCACATGTCGACGATGCTCTACGCCACTCTCGCCCTTACCGGAAAATATACCCTTGCCGAGCTCGAACAGTTCCGCCAGTGGGGAAGTGTCACTCCCGGTCACCCCGAAGTCGACCCCGAACGCGGCGTCGAAAACACATCCGGCCCCCTCGGACAGGGCCACACGATGGCTGTAGGCTGCGCCATAGCCGAGCGTTTCCTCGCTGCCCGGTTCGGTAAAGTGGTCGAGCACAAGACCTACGCCTTCATCTCCGACGGCGGTATCCAGGAGGAAATATCGCAGGGCGCCGGACGTCTCGCCGGCTACCTCGGTCTCCACAATCTCATCATGTTCTACGACTGCAACGACGTGCAGCTCTCCACCAACGTCGATGCCGTCACCAAAGAGGACTACGCGGCCAAATACCGCGCATGGGGATGGAACGTGCTTGAAATCAACGGCAACGATGCCGACGAAATATCTTCAGCCCTCGAGACAGCCATCGCCGAGACTGCAAAACCGACACTCATCATCGGCCATACCGTGATGGGCAAAGGCATCGTCAAAGCCGACGGCACATCGTTTGAAGGCCGGTGCTCCACCCACGGCAATCCCATCAGCAAATCGGGTGGCGGTGACTATGCGGCCACTGTAAAACATCTCGGCGGCAATCCCGACAATCCCTTCGAGATATGGGAGGACTCCAAAGCGCTCTACGAAGCCCGCAACGAGGAACTCCGCAAGATTGTAATGCAACGCCGGGAGGAGGAACACGAATGGGCTGCCGGCAATCCCGACCGCGCCGAAGTGCTCGCCGGTTACATCGCAGGCAAGCTCCCCGAAATCGACTATGCCGCCATCGTGCATAAGGCCGACCAGGCCACACGTACGGCTTCGGCCAACGTGCTCGCAGCTCTCGCCGAAAAAGTACACAACATGATTGTATCGAGCGCCGACCTCGCCAACTCTGACAAGACCGACGCATTCCTCAAAAAGACCGGTGCACTCCTTCCCGGCGATTTCTCGGGCGGATTCCTCCACGCAGGTGTGGCCGAACTGACCATGGCTGCCGTGATGAACGGTATCGCGCTCCACGGCGGCATGCACGAAGCCTGCGGCACATTCTTCGTATTCTCCGACTATATGAAGCCCGCAGTACGCATGTCGGCACTTATGGAGCTTCCCGTAAAATATATCTGGACACACGATGCATTCCGCGTAGGCGAAGACGGCCCGACCCACGAGCCTATCGAGCAGGAAGCGCAGATCCGCCTCATGGAGCAGGTACGCAATTTCTCAGGCAAGCCCTCGATGCTCGTACTCCGCCCCGCCGACTCGGCCGAGACAACCGTGGCATGGGAAATGGCGATGGAAAACAACGATACCCCCACCGCCCTCATCCTCTCCCGCCAGGATATCAAGGACCTCCCCGCAGTGACTTCAAGCCGCTATGAGGAAGCGCAAGGCACACGTCGCGGCGGTTATGTGGTGATGGATACTCCCTACCCGCAGGTCGTACTGCTCGGCAACGGCTCGGAGGTATCGCTGCTGTGCGAGGTTGCCGTGCTTCTCGAAGCCGGCGGCGTTCCTTCGCGCGTCGTATCCCTCCCCTCTATCGGCCTCTTCGAAGAGCAGACTCAGGAATACAAAGACAGCGTGCTGCCCCGCAACGTACCCCGCTTCGGTCTCACTGCCGGCCTCCCCGCAACGCTTCAAAGCGTCGTAGGCACCAAAGGCAAAGTATTCGGCATGAGCCGCTTCGGAGCCTCAGCCCCCTACAAAGTGCTCGACGAAAAATTCGGTTTCACACCGCAGAACATAACCGAACAAGTCCTCAAATTCATCGGTAAAATCTGATTCTACCACCAACAAAAATACGACCGCGGACGAAAGAAACCAAGATTTCAATCGTCCGCGGTTGTTATTTTATATACTAAAATAATACTTTGTAAAGATAACAAAACTTTTTTTATCTTTTCCAAGTAAAAAATTATTATATACGCGTTCCAATCCGACATTTCGTCGGAAGAACCTGTCTGATTATAAATCTGATTATAAAATTGTAGTTATACAGGCTCAATCCGAAATCGCAGTGCATAGCATTTTGATAATTCCCGACTTTGCTTTCCGCGGAAAGTTAAAAACCGCGGAAAGCGATATTAAAAGGAAACTGTAACATGCACTGTAATTTTGGATTGAGGCGTTATACAAAAAAAGCAGCCCCCCTTGTTCTCTCGCTCTCCTCCGATTTTAGCGAGAGCGGAGGCTGCTTCGAAAAGCGTCTACTTGATTGAAATGACCCGATTGCCGCAAACGGCACATTCAAGCCTGCTTCACTGACATATCAAGAGCCGATTCAACTCTTCCCGTATTGCATCACCGGCAATAATCGCCTTCGAAGCCGGAAAGATGATAGACGCCGATTGTGTATTTGACATAACCCGGGGAAAAAAATAATTGGAGAGAGTTGCCCCGGCTATGCGATAGGGCATGATACACAATTCTTTTCTTTGGCATTAGTTACAGCCACACTCCCGGTCTGTCTTTATCCTTAAAGTACAATTGCTCAGTCCTGGCGGTAATAGACTTATGATAAACAATTATAACTCACTGCCGCGATTGTAGATTGGGAGAGTTTACGGCAATGTCGGAGGAAGGACAAAGCAGACTCGTGGAGCATAACCGTGCACTTTTGTCATCATGGATATATTATATCCACTTATTATATATGCATGTTATATATTTTCCGATAAATTGACCCGTTTATTTTTCAGCAACCGGGCCACTGATTGCTTGTGGAGACTGCCAATTACATCCGGGACGCCAATAGGACATATCTCTATCTGCCAGTTATATGTAGGGTATCTGCAAAAAGCAGCGATACCATATCATACGACACGGGTAGACAGCACGAATGCCGGCTTGGTAACATTATTTCCCTTGAAGTTAAGCTGATGCTCTTATTGTAAAAAAGTGTTGACAGGGGTATAGCTTTGACAGTCAAGAGTGATGAAACTTACAATCTGCATTAAGTTTCTTTTTTCATTGTCGGGGATAATCTCGTCTCTACTAAATATAAGTCCGACTCAGGTGATAGGTTAGGTCATTTAAATTTCTCTATTTGACCGTCTGGTTAAGTTTACTGCGGACTTTTAGCGGTCCGCCAAGCTTTTTGATTAAAAATGACAACCGCTGTAATTGTAGGTTGCCCTTTGGTTAGTGTGATATCTTTCGGTTGCAAACCTTGACCGATTGAAATCTTCGCAACTGAAGTCACCGACACTCAGGTAACTTCATTCTCCCGGTTAATCCGCTCTCTCGGCTATGCGCCATCAAAAGCCTGATAAACACTGGATTTCAATTCATTATTTAATATTCAGCATCTCTTCCTGACTGGATAGATGCATAAATATTAGATTCCTTAATGCAAATATACTTATTTCATATCGTTCCACCAAATTTTCCGCATACTTTTTCAAAAAAACTCATAAAATAAATAAAATAAAGATCAGGCCGAAATTGCAGTGCTTGCCAATATAATAATTGCCGGCTTTATTGTCATATTGTCATGAACTGCAATTTCGGCTTGAGCCTTTTAACCGCAGAAAGCGATATTAAATGGGACGTGTAAGATGCACTGTGATTTCGGATTGAGGCCATTATACGGCATTATCCTGACGGCATACCCACAAGAAGCAAAGGGCGCACTGCTTAAGTGCACCCTATCGGTATCTTTTTTCCGACTTGTCGTCTACGGTTCCTTTCGGCCCCTGTTATTTTGCAGGAGTCTGGGGAGCGTTCTGAGCGTCTGGAGTGGTGTTGAAGTCAGTTGTCGTAACCTGCTGTTTCTGTTTGGTCACATCATATTTTGCACCGGGCAGGTCGGGCGATACAATAGATGAGAGGATTGAGAGGAAGAGGATAACGATGGCAAGTGACCATGTAGCCTTCTCGATGAAGTTATTCGTACGGCGTACACCCATAATCTGGTTTGACCCGGCAAAGTTCGATGCCAGACCGCCGCCTTTTGATTTCTGAATAAGCACTACGCCGATTAAGAGAACCGACACAATCACTGTGAGAACAATTAATAATGTTTGCATTTTTAATATATGTGATTTATTGATTTTATTTCAAATAATTTGCTGCATCCGTCACGCCGACCGGGCGGAATGACTGCTGCCTACGATGACCGCTTTGCGTCGTTTCGCCGCCGGTTATTTATGACTTTGCGTAGGAAGCGCATTTGGTCTGCAAAGTAAACACTTTTTTCCGGATATTTCAAACTTAATTGACTTATTATTTCGTATGCACGCTCATATTGATGCTGGCGGATGAATATTTTTGCAAGACTTTCACTCAGCAATGATGAATCGGTCGGCTGTGCGGCGCCGTTTTCTTCGCTATGACGGTTTTCCACGGTCGTAGCCGGTATGCGATGCGGTTCATCCTGCGGAGCGCTCCCCTCCTGTTGTTTCTGTTTGATTATAAATCGATTGAGCAAATCGTCACGGCTGTCGCCCGAGTCTGCGCCCACCGTCGGCAGATTTTGCTGTTCCTCCCGGGCCAGCAGCTGGGCGTAATCGGGAGTAGGATTGAATATCAGACGGTTGAGCACCTCATCATCCCCTCCGCCGTTGCCGTAGGTCGAGAGGAATGTATCAATAGCGCTTTCGGTCGACGGCGTCGACACCGCCTCGTCGGGATAAAATGGCATGTCGTCCTCCTCAAGCAGCGTGCCGAGCACCATTGACGATGTGGCCGTGCGGGCCACATGCCGCTGCATGCGCCGGCGTTCGTCGCGCGACAGGCAGTTGCCCCCTTCGCGCAGCATGACTGCCGCAGGAAGCGGGAAATACGGATAGCGTGCCATGAGCGCCCCGACGCCTTCAGCCGTCAGGACATCACGCGACCCCTCCCATTCCGGGATAAGCGCGGTCATTGCTGCTGTAATCGTTGCGTCCGACATAATTTCACGTTACCAGTTGCCGAGAGTGGCGTTAAATATCAGGTCGACAAGTTCTTTACAGATTTGCTCGCACAGTTCGTCCTGCACGTCGGTCAGCATCTCCGTGGCGTCGAAATCACGATATGCCGAGAATGACTGGTCAATATCGTTCTTCTCGTTCTTGCTGTCGGTATACTTCACGCGCACGGTGATTGTCAGACGGGTTTTCGACGCGTATGCATCCTCCGTGACGGCCTGCGGCGAGAGCGAATATCCTGTTATTTCCCCCTCGAAGGTGAGGTCGGAGGCACCGTCGATTGTGCGCAGACGCGTATTGCGCGTTATGTAGTCGAGAAGTTCGTTTTCAAACGTCTGCTGCAAAGGCGGATATACGAGTGCGGCACGTATAGGGAACTGTCCCACCGACACTGTCCTGTACACATTATAGTCGATTGCCGCTCCGTTAAGCTTATAGCTTATGCACCCCTGCCACAGCAGCGACATGAGCAGCGCGAGCGACAGCATGGCGCATCTTGCAGTCCACGTGCCGCGGCGGTATTTTGTAGTATTGTTATTCAAGTCCATATTCTTTTATCTTGCGATAAAGTGTTCTTTCCGATATATTAAGTTCGGCTGCAACAGCCTTGCGGCGTCCCTGGTTGCGCTCAAGCGAACGGCGTATAAGTTCTTTCTCCGTCTCCTCGAGTGTGGTCACCGGCGCTGTAGCTGTGACATCCACCACATTGCGCCTCGTCTCACGGTCGGCACCCCGTGTGAAGATGGAATCGGCCGGCTCGGTGTATTTCACCACCGACGTCACGCTCCCCTCCCGTTCGATTGCAGCCATGTCGCCACCGAGAGCGAGGCGCCCGACAGCGGCAGGCCTGACATGCTCCATCTGCTCCTTGAGCGCGTCTATTTCGCGCTGGAGCTTGAATATCATATTGAAAAGCATCTCGCGCTCGCGGTCGTAGGCACCGCTTCCGGCACCCTGCGAGAGCGTCGGCACATAGCTCGTCATGCTCTCGGGCAGATACGGCACGAGGTCTTCGGCAGTGATTGTTCGTCCTGCCTCGAAGAGGGCTATCTGCTCCACGACATTCTTCAGCTGGCGCACATTGCCCGGCCAGCGGTAATGCAGCATACGGTTGCGCGCCTCCTCGTCAAACGTCACCTGCGGAGTACGGTAGCGCTCGGCGAAATCGGCTGCAAACTTTCTTGTGAGCAGCAGTATGTCGTTTCCGCGGTCGCGCAGCGCAGGCACCGTAATCTGCACCGTCGACAGTCGGTAGTACAAATCCTCCCTGAATTTGCCTTCGGCCACCGCACGCGCCATATCCACATTGGTCGCCGCCACTACCCTTATGTTGGTCTTCTGCACCTCCGACGAACCCACCTTTATGAATTCGCCGCTCTCAAGCACGCGCAACAGGCGAGCCTGAGTGGTAAGCGGCAGTTCGGCCACCTCGTCGAGAAATATAGTACCTCCGTTGGCCTCCTCGAAATACCCTTTGCGAGAAGCCACCGCACCGGTAAACGCACCTTTCTCGTGCCCGAATAGCTCGGAATCAATCGTGCCTTCGGGTATGGCGCCGCAGTTGACCGCTATATACTTGCCATGCTTGCGGGCGCTGTTGAGATGGATTATCTGCGGAAAAAATTCCTTTCCCGTGCCGCTCTCACCGGTCACCAATACCGAAAGGTCAATCGGAGCCACACGCAACGCGCGCTCCACGGCATTGTTGAGCGCCGATGCGTTGCCCACTATGCCGAGACGCTGCTTCATGGCCACGGCCTGCGGTGATAATTGCGACTCGTTTGACATCTGTTATGTTTTTGCCTTTGTTTATATTCTCACAAATAGTATCTGTGTATTTCACTTTGTAGGGAGGGTATTGCAAAACCTCCGAAGGTAGGGAGGCACGGTCTGTGCGTCCAAAGAATAAGCGTAGATTACCAGCAATCAATCGGACGCACAGACCGTGCGTCCCTACTTTATCAACAGTATTCCACAACTCTGCAACTCCTTCCGTTACGACTGCCTGCGTCCCACCTCACGCAGACGGTATGTCTCGCCGCGGAGGAAATCGCCGAACTCCTTCTGCGATCCCATATGCTTCATCTGCTCCTCGACCGAAATCGGCTCGCCGACTGTGATATGGAACGTCTTGTGGCGCTTGCGGAACACCTCGGCCGGATGACGCAGCGTACGCAACTGCCAGAAAGTCACCCCGAGGAAGTTGAACCACCAGCTCTGGCTGCCGTGGAAGAAAATCGGAACCACCGGCACCTTAAGCTGCTCTATCAGGCGTATGATATTGGGCTGCCACTCGCGGTCCTGCAATCTTCCGCGCCAGTTGATCTTGGCCACGGCTCCCGCCGGGAAAAATCCGACCGGCTCCCCTGCCCTCACCTGCCTTATCACCTCCTTTATGCCCTTCATCGACACCGCTTTTTTCTTCGGGTCGTCCGAAGCCATCGCGTCGACGGCTATAAAGTTCGGGCGCATGCCCGATATGTGGTTGAGCACCATATTGACCATCACCTTATATTTCGGACGGCGCGATGCCACCATATCAATGAGAATGATGCCGTCGAGAGCGCCGAAATGATGGTTGCTGACAGTGATGAAAGCCCCTTCGGGCAGATTGTCGAGCACCTGCTCATTGTCAATCTTCAGCTTTATATCAAGCTCCTCGAGCATACCGCGCACGAATCCCGGGCCACCGCCCGGATTGTCGATATTGTGCTCATGGAGCGCATTGACCTTGTCAAACGACAGAAACCTGAACAGCCTCTTTACGAGCCCCGGATGACGACCCAGCCACGGCGAAGCCTTCCTGACATCCTCGATGTCGAGCACCACGCGCTTCACCGGCTCCTGCTTTTCCTGATTAGCCCGGTCAGCCTGTTGTTCTGCCCTGTTTATATCATGATTTTCCATTATTCCAAACAATTTCCTGCAAAGATACGAAATATTCGCAACCACGCAAAATGTATCTGAGCGTTGCAAAAACCGATTTTACAAAACCGCTGCCAATCATCGCCCGTGGTGCCTTACCACGCAATGAAACCGCGGCTACTACCATGCCGATTCATTAAAATCGCTTCATGTAGTAGCCGCGGTTTTCAACAGCGGAAGGCAAGTTTTGCATCCACTTCCGCGTCATGTGAGTATATTCCGTTTTAACAACGGCACAACAGCTTTAACAGAAGTACTTTAGTAGATGACAAAAATTGAAATTATGCTGTTAAACATCTAAATTTAAGCCGA
>CAJLWO010000034.1 GCA_905210435.1 uncultured Bacteroidales bacterium | reverse complement strand
TCACTTGAAAATTAAATGTTTAACAGCATAAATTTAAATTTTGTCATCTACTAAACAAAAAAATATAAAATAGCCGCATAAAGTTTCATAATATGAACTTATTGCTGTAACTTTGTAAGCCGAAATGCAGAATATCTGTCATTTCGGCTTTTTAGATGTAGCAAAACCGCGAAATTTCGTACAATAATGCAGGGACGCACGGTCTGTGCGTCCGGTATTAGCTTATAATCTATACGCGTTTCGCGGACGCACAGACCGTGCGTCCCTACATTATGGGTGTAGATTTATTAGGCCGTTCCCGATTTTCTGAGGTTTTGCGCATTAGCTATATATATTAAAATAAACGAAGATTATGAAGTTGTTTGATGTCTATCCGCTCTATGATGTGGAAATAGTAAAAGGCGTCGGATGTCATACCTACGACGCCGACGGCCAGGAATATCTCGACCTTTACGGAGGTCATGCTGTAATTTCAATCGGCCACTCCCACCCGCATTACCTTAAGGCGCTTGCCGACCAGGCCGCCCGACTGGTGTTCTACTCCAATTCCGTACAGAATTCATTGCAGTACCGGTTGGCAGAAAAACTCGGTAAGGCTTCGGGGTACGACGACTATCAGCTTTTCCTTATCAACTCGGGTGCCGAGGCCAACGAAAACGCCCTCAAGCTCGCATCGTTCGCCACCGGCCGCAAGCGCGTGATAGCGTTCGGCAAGGCATTCCACGGCCGCACGTCGGCTGCCGTCGAGGCTACCGACAATCCCAAGATAGTGGCACCTCTCAACGACAACGGCCATGTCACCTTCGTGCCGCTCAACGACATTGACGCCGTCAAGGCGGAAATTGAAAAGGGCGATGTCGCTGCCGTAATAATCGAAGGCATTCAGGGCGTGGGCGGCATACGCATACCCGACGACAACTTCCTGCGCGAACTTCGCCGTCTTACCGAAGAGACAGGCGTAGTCCTGATTCTTGATGAAATACAGTCGGGCTACGGCCGCTCGGGGCGTTTCTTCGCCCATCAGTGGGCCGGTATCCGTCCTGACATGATTACTGTAGCCAAAGGCATAGCCAACGGTTTCCCGATGGGAGCGGTGCTTATTTCGCCGAAATTCGCCCCCGTCTACGGCCAGCTCGGTACCACGTTCGGAGGCAACCATCTCGCCTGCGCCGCCGCCACCGCCGTACTTGAAGTGATGGAAGAGGAACATCTTGTGGAAAACGCCGATAAGGTCGGTGCCTACCTCATTGAAAAACTGAAGGAAATCCCCGGCATAAAGGAAGTGCGTGGACGCGGCCTCATGATAGGCATAGAGATGGAGCAACCTGTAAAGGAACTCCGTCGTAGCCTCATTTTCGACCACCACGTCTTCACCGGAGCGTCCGGCACCAACATCATCCGCCTCCTTCCCCCGCTCTGCCTCACTCTCGCTGAGGCCGATGATTTCCTCACCCGCTTCCGTGCAGCTCTCGCCGACTGAATATAACCTATTTGAATTGAGCGACATAGGCAGCAACTGACTTCAAAAATGATTGACTGCTACCGTTATAGAAGGATTGCAAAACTATAATTAGCGGTCAAAAATCGCAGCAAATTGTAGGGACGCGATTCATCGCTGTTTACTTAGGCTGAGCAGAGTGGGGCGGGGGCGTCTCGCCCCCGTGGTAACTTTCAGGATATAAGGATAATATCACGGGGGCGAGACGCCCCCGCCCCACTCTGATAAGCTATTTATCTGTATTATTCGTTTTCCTGACGATTTGGAATATTGGAAGGATTGGATTATATTTGTTTTTATAACTCAATTTTTCTTTCTTATGTTGCCGAAAATCAAGGCCAATCTCCTGTTATTGATAGTCATAGCCATTGCGGCGGGTATAGGTTGCGGATTTTTCATGCCCGACTGGACGGCGCGTGTGTTTCTGACGTTCAATGCCATATTCGCGCAGTTCCTCGGGTTCATGATACCGCTTATCATACTCGGTTTTGTTGCGCCCGCAATAGCACATATCGGCCGTTCGGCCGGAATGATGCTGATAGTGACGGTGGTGATAGCCTATATCTTTACCTCGATGTCGGGATTTTTTGCATTCGGAGTGGGAGAGTGGGTGTTCCCGTCGCTCGTGGAGCCGCGTCAATTGATTGACTCCCCGTCGGCCGTAGAGTTGACACCATATTTCACCGTGGAGATGCCGCCGCTTATGAGCGTGATGACCGCGCTCGTACTGGCCTTTGTGACAGGTATATGTATGGCCTATCTGAGTACCGACGGGCTGCGAAAGGGATTCAATGAATTCCGCGACTGCGTGCAACTCACCATCATGAAAGCCATAATACCTCTGCTGCCGATTTATATATTCGGTATTTTCCTCAAAATGACGATGGAAGGAGAGGTAATGTCGATACTCGGTGCGTTCGCCGCAATTATAGGTGTGATTTTTGCGATGCATATAGTTTTGTTGCTGTTTCAGTACGCCATAGCAGCGCTGTTTGTGCGCCGCAATCCGCTGAAAATGCTGCTTACGATGATGCCGGCATATTTCACCGCTCTCGGCACGCAGTCATCGGCCGCGACTATCCCGGTCACTTTGCGTCAGACTATCAGGATGGGAGTGCGGGAAGACATAGCAGGCTTTGTAGTGCCGCTATGCGCTACAATACACATGTCGGGAAGCACGATGAAGATAGTGGCCTGCGCGTTGGCCGTCATGATAATGGAGGGCATGGCGTGGTCGACAGGAATGTTTGCCGGATTCATAATGATGCTCGGCATTACCATCGTGGCGGCTCCCGGTGTGCCGGGCGGGGCAATCATGGCATCGCTCGGACTTCTTGCATCCATTCTCGGGTTCAATGCTGACGAGCAGTCGCTTATGATAGCCCTCTATATCACTATGGATTCGTTCGGTACAGCCTGCAACGTGACAGGCGACGGCGCCATAGCCCAGATTATCCAATCCGTCTTCTCCCGTAAAAAATCCTGACACGGCCTTTTATCCTCCGGCTAAATAAAAATATGTGCCGTGGCGTACTTGTCGCAAGCCTGCCACGGCACATTGTGTTTATTTTGTAGTATGAAATAACTGGATTTTGTGGATTTATTCAGTCGTTTTATCCTCTTTTTTGAGACTGAATTTTACCGGGAGGGTGTACTTGCAGTCTACGGGTTCGCCTCCTATGGTGCCGGGTATCCATTTCTCGGTGAGACCTGCTTTGAGGGCGCGGACAGCTTCGGCGTCAAGTTCCTCGTTGCCGGAAGATTTTCTAATCCGGATATCATCTATAGTCCCGTTCTTTGTGACGGTGAACTGGACGACAGTGTATCCGCCGATACCTTCTTTGAACGGTGTCTCAGGATATTTCAGCTCACTCCCCAGTGCCTGAAGCAATGCAAGCTCGCCCCCCGGATAGTGAGGCATCACTTCGGCGGACGTCACCGGCTCGCTTTTGTCGCTGACAGTTTCAGTCACAGCAGCTTCGGCAGGCAACGCTTCGGCCTCTTGCGCGGGAGCGGAAATTTCACTAACTTTGTCGTAGCTTACGGCTGCGACATTGCGGATTGTCGATGCGACGGCGGGAAAGTCCGTCATGGCTGCCGCGAGCAGTGCCGCGGGCAGCAGTGCGGCTGCGCAAAGGTAGCGCGCACTCTTGGATTTTGATTTTAACATCATGGTTAAACGGTTTTTAAGTTGACTATGATTCAGGCTGTTGGCTATGGACTGGAACCCCGGGCCAACAGTCTTTCTTATTAGCAGCATCTGGTAATCGGAGGCCTTTACTCCCGAATTCAATATCCGGCGGTCGACATCATATTCATGCACTGCACTCAGTTCGCGGCGCATGAGCCATGCTACCGGATTGAACCAGTTGAAGATGATGAACAATTGGGCGAATATCAGGTCGAGGCTATGGTGGTTGCGGATATGGATAAGTTCATGCTCGATGATGAGGCGGTTGTCGGCGTCGGCGGGCGATACGACGAGATAACGCCCCCAGCTGAACGGTGAGACCGTGGTGTTGGCTACCACTATTATTGCATCTTCGGTCACGCGCTTTTCGCCGCCGCGTATTATTCGTGCCATCTTGATATAGGAGTATATTGTCAACAGGGCTACGAGTGCGGCTCCCGCAAGATATATCAGAGGTATTGCATGCCATATTCCGGTGCCGGACACCTGTGCGGGTGCTCCGGCAAGTTCGGCCTTTATCCCTGAAATTGAGATGGCGCCGGCTACGGGTGCCGTTCCGCTCTCGGCCAATATTCCGCCAAGAAAGTCGCCGGCAGGGACGGCTGCAAGCGCTATGGCGTAGCATGCCAGCAGCACTCCGCGGTTGAAACGGTAGAAAGTGGCGTTGGCGAGCAGGCACTTGTACACAATATACTCTATTGCCAGGATTATGGCCACCGACATTGCGTATGCGGTTATGGTTCCCATATTATTTATCTTTGTTCTGTTCTACAATCTTGATTAATTCCTTGAGATCGTCAACCGAGATATTCTCCTCCTTGACAAACGATGATACAATTTTCATGTACGAATTGTCGAAGAAGCGACGTATCACGCCCTTCATGGTCGATTTGCGGTACTCCTCAATGCCTATCGCCGGCGAGTAGGCCAGCGAATTTCCGACTTTTTCCCTTGTCAGATAGCCCTTTTTCTCAAGTATGTGCACATAAGTGCTTATCGTATTGAAATGAGGCTGAGGCTCGGGATATAGAGCCACTACATCGCGTATGGTGAGTTTGCCGTTTTGCCAGAAGAATGTCATCACCTCTTCCTCTTTTTCTGTAAGCTTCGGTATGGTGCTCATCTCTTTAAGTGCTTGATTTCAATTTGACTCGTTTACTTATTCGATTAAACTAAATTTTTAGTTCCTGTCGCAAATATACAACTAAGATTTTAGTTTGCAAGTGCATTTACATTTTTTAACACTAAATTTTTAGTTTGATCCTCCTTGTCGACATGTTGTGTCTTTTAAATGTTTGTGTTATATTTGTAGTCGGAAATTTATATAGTGTTATATTGTGTGCTTATGTCGGTAAATAAGGTAATTCTTGTAGGGCATGTGGGGCGGAAACCTGAGGTCAGGTATATCGAAAACCGTCCGATAGCTTCGTTTTCGCTTGCTACAAATGAGCCGGCGCGGCGATTGCCCGACGGCCGCGAGATACCTCAGCGCACCGAGTGGCACGAAATAGTCATGTGGGACGCAGCAGCTGAGACTGCCGAGCGGTATATTGACCGCGGCACGAAGCTGTATGTCGAAGGGAAGCTGCGTACGCGACAGTGGCAGGACCGCAATGCCATAACACGCCGCGTGACGGAAATACTCGTCGACAGTTTCGATATACTGTCTCGCCCGTCGCCGACAGGTGAAAATCCTGTGAAATAACGGCTGTCTGATTTAAGCGATAAAGGACGGCTATTTAATAATCGGAATCACATTAATAATCGGAATCACATAAAAAAAACTTGCAATAAATCTGAGCAGATGAAACAAACCGACAAGAGGGGAGTGATGCCTGAGAGCATACCCCACAAAAATTTCAAGGCAACGGAATCGGTTGTCGACAATGGCGCTGCCGGTCAGGGTGCCGGCTATGCTGATGCCGACCCGACCATGCTACCCGAAAACGCCTTTACCGAACTTGGCAAGGACGAGCAGTACCGCCCGATGATGCATCCGGCGCGACAGTACAGCGAGGTCACTCCCTATTCCGTGACCCTCGGTCTGGTGCTGGCGGTTATCTTCTCGGCCGCCGCTGCCTACTTAGGGCTTAAGGTGGGTCAGGTGTTTGAGGCCGCTATTCCTATCGCCATCATTGCCGTAGGTCTTTCGGGCGCGTTGAAGAAAAAGAACGCTTTAGGGCAGAATGTCATAATCCAGTCAATCGGTGCCTGTTCCGGCGTAATCGTGGCGGGTGCCATTTTCACCCTTCCGGCGCTCTACATACTTCAGGCCAAATATCCCGAGATTACGGTCAACTTCTTCCAGATATTCCTCAGTTCGCTGTTCGGCGGTGTGCTGGGCATACTGTTCTTCATTCCTTTCCGCAAATATTTCGTAAAGGATATGCACGGCAAATACCCCTTCCCCGAAGCTACGGCGACCACGCAGGTGCTTGCTTCCGGACAGTCGGGAGCGGGCAGCGGTCAGGCCAAGACGCTTGTCATTGCGTCGCTCGTGGGAGGTATCTACGATTATCTTGTAGCTACGTTCGGCTGCTGGGCCGAGACGGTGACCACCACGGCCTACGGCTGGGGACAGGCGCTCGCGGCCAAATTCAAGCTCGTGTTCTCATGCAACACGGGTGCGGCCGTGCTCGGCTTGGGTTATATCGTAGGTCTGAAATACGCTTTCGTAATATTTGCCGGTTCAATCTTCGTGTGGTGGGTGATAATACCCCTGCTCGGTACATACGGCAGCATACAGATGCAGATGATGGCTCCCGACGAGATATTCTCGAGCACCGCGCGCATGATAGGTATCGGCGGTATCGCTATGGCGGGTATCATCGGCATAGTCAAGTCATGGCCTATCATACGTCAGGCCGTCGGTCTTGCCGGCCGCGAATTCAAAGGGGGAGAGAAATCGGAAAAACCCGTGCGCTGGCAGCTTGACATCTCGATGAAGCATGTGGTGTTCTTCATCGCAATCGCTCTTGTGGCTGTGCTGATATTCTTCTATTTCGGTGTAATCAACTCGTTGTGGCAGGCTTTTGTGGCATGGATTGTGGTCACGCTGATAGCGTTCCTGTTCACCACCGTTGCGGCAAACGCTATCGCTATCGTCGGTTCAAACCCCGTGTCGGGCATGACGCTTATGACGCTCATCATCGCTTCGGCCATCTTCGTGGGTATCGGACTCAGCGGCACCAAGGGTATTGTCGCTTCGATGGTAATCGGCGGCGTGGTGTGTACGGCGCTTTCGATGGCGGGCGGTTTCGTGACTGACCTCAAGGTAGGCTACTGGCTCGGTTCGACACCCCGCAAACAGGAGTCATGGAAATTTCTCGGCACACTGGTGGCTGCCGCTACCGTGGGCGGTGTGATACTGGTGCTCAACAAAGTGTACGGTTTCTCGGGAGAGAACGCTCTCGTGGCTCCGCAGGCCAATGCTATGGCCAATGTCATCGAGCCTCTTATGATGGGGGGCGACACTCCCTGGATACTCTATATCGTGGGCGCGGTGCTCGCGCTTCTGCTCAACTGGCTCGGCGTGCCGGCGCTGGCGTTCTGTCTCGGCATGTTTATTCCGCTGCCCCTGAACGTGCCTATGCTTGTGGGCGGTGCCATCAGCTATTTCGTGAAACGTTCGTCGAAAGATCCGGAGGTAAGCCGTGCGCGCAACGACCGCGGTACGCTTATCGCATCGGGATTCATAGCCGGCGGCGCGCTGTTTGGCGTATTTGCGGCGATATCAATCATGTGCGGTGTGCCGATGCCCGGCAGCGGTATGGACATGACATCGCAGATACTCGGTCTTGTGGCATACGCTGCAATCATAGTATTCCTCTACAAAGGCGCCACAATGGCAAAGAAGCAGTAATTATTGATTTTTAATACAAGTAAATAATGGGGCAGGGCGTCCCGCTCCCGGGGTAATTTCAATGTTGGAGAATAATACCACGGGGGCGAGACGCCCCCGCTCCTATAGGACAGATGCGAAAAATTGACCGTGACATATTGTCGATAGCCGTGCCGTCGATAGTGGCAAATATCACTACGCCGCTGCTGGGGCTGGTGGATATGGCTATTGTGGGGCACATGGGGAGTCCCGCATATATGGCGGCCATAGCGCTTGGCGGTACGGTGTTTTCCATGATATACTGGGTGTTCGCTTTTCTGCGTATGGGTACGTCGGGAATGACGGCGCAGGCTGTCGGCGCGGGCGACATCGCTGAACGCGATGCTGCGCTCTTCCGGGCCATGTCGGTGGCCATGCTCATCGGGGTGTCGCTTATCGCGCTTCAGGTGCCGGTGTGCCGCGTGATGCTGTATTTTTTCGGGGGTGATGCCACGGCTTCAGCTCTTGCCGCACGGTACTTTGACATACTCATATACGGCGCTCCGGCCACGATGGGACTTTATGTGCTCAACGGCTGGATGATTGGGGTGCAGAATAGTCGGCTTGCCATGTGGACTTCGTTGATTATCAATGTGGTGAATATCGCGGCGAGTCTGATGCTCGTCTATGTGGCGCGGATGGGAATAACCGGTGTGGCCACCGGGTCGCTGATAGCCCAGTGGACGGGATTTGCGGCGGGATGCATGATGATAAGGCGTTACAGGCCGCGTATCGGCGAGTTGCGGAGGCTTTTTGAGGCCGGACGGCTTAAACGGTTCTTTTCGGTCAATGTTGATATTTTCCTCCGTACGCTGTGCCTTGTGGCTGTGACGGTATGGTTCACCCGTGCGGGTGCCGGACAGGGCGACATAGTGTTAGCTGTCAATGCGCTGCTTATGCAGCTGTTCATCCTGTTCTCGTATATGATGGACGGGTTTGCGTTCGCAGGCGAGGCTTTGGCCGGGAAGCTGACGGGTGCCGGCGATGTCAGGACGAAGCATGCGGTGGTAAGACGCCTGTTTGTTATCGGGGGAGGGGTGTCGATTGCTTTTACTGTAGTGTATGCGCTTTTCGGCCGGGAGATATTGGGGCTGCTGAGCACGGAGGCTTCGGTCGTGGCGATGGCGCAGGAGTATCTGTGGTGGGGTGTGTCGGTGCCGCTTGCCGGCGTGACGGCATTCATTTGGGACGGCGTGTTTATCGGTGAGACGCGCACACGCCAGATGCTGCTGTCGATGGCCGTGGCGATGGTGGTGTTTTTCACTGTGTATCTGACGCTTTATTCCTCGCTTGGCAATCATGCGCTGTGGCTCGCTTTCATACTTTACCTAGCCGTGAGAGGCGCGGTGCAGACTGTATTCTATCTTCGAAAAAATTAAATTACATTTTGGCGGTATATTATGCAAATTTAATACAAAATCGATGCGGCGTATTTGTATAAATGATAAAAAATCAGTTAATTTGCAGTTTAAATGCCATAATGCGCTTTTGTCATCGCGTATGGCGACGTTCCCGACAAACCAATTATTATTTATATAATCAAAACGCATGAAAAGATTTTTACGCAACGCGACGATGGCAGCTGCCATCGTGCTCGCCTCCGGCTCCGCCGTAGCCGAGCCTACAGTATTACTTGATGTAGACTTCTCGGAAACATGTACCGCAGGTACTGAGGCCGAACCCCAGATGTTCAGATATACGTTTGACTTTTCCAATCTTGGATTTACCGGCTGGTCACTTTCGTCGGCAACCAAAGTAGGTCAAGCAGGCGGCTCGCTTTTTATAGGCGATGGTGCGACGGTTTCTACCGCAGGTCTTACAAACGTGTCAACCACCAACGGCGCTATCAAAGTGACGATGGCGGTAAAACTCAACAAGACCAATATGGGTATCGTTCAGCTTGCCTGGGGCTCGGCTTACGGCACCAAAATGAATGCCGAGGTCTATACAGATGACTGGACTACGGTGGAATACGTCGTTACACCTACTTCAGCCTCATCTTATTCCAATAAAGCGGTATTCGGTCCGTTTCTTGTGGCCGACGGCATTTTTGTCAAGAGCATAAAGATAGAGCAGGGTAAGGAATTCCTCGGTGTGCCTACACCGTATCTTCCCTCAGATGCCAACGGCGAGTCGTTTACCGCACGTTGGAAAGCTGTCAGCGGTGCCACCAAGTATTATCTTGATGTATACAGCTATAATGCGGCTGATGAAAAAGTGATGTTCCTTGACAATCAGGAGGTGACGCCGGCTTCGACCACTGCTACATACGTGACATATAAAGTGGAAGGCCTGAATCCGGGTACTACTTACTACTATGTTGTTCGCGCAGCTAATGAAGATGGCGTTTCTTCCGATTCGGAGGAGATTGAGGTTGTCAAAGTCATCTCGTCGCTCGACAAGCCCAAGGTCAGCGTGTCGGTATCGACCGACGGCAGCTATACCGCTTCATGGGAAGCTGTGGCCGACGCTGAAAACTATTTCGTGAAAGTGCTTAGCCGCAATACTCTTGCCGAGACAGGCAATATCGATGTGCTTGAAGAGAACTTCGACTGTTTTACTACCGGCACGGTCGACAAAGTTGAGTTCGCCTCTGAACGCGACCTCGCTTTGCTCCAGGAAGAAGGCTGGACAGGCGATGAGTTGTGTTACATCGAAGGGGCGTTAGGCCTTTATCCTTTTATGGATAATCCCTATCTTGCCACCCCGGCTCTTGACCTTGGTGACAACGATGGCAAAGTTACTGTAGTTATCACAGCCGGTGCCGCCAATTATGCAGGCTTTGTAGCTGCAGGCTCCGTCAAGCTGTCTCTTGAAGATGCCGAAGGCAATCTCACCGATCCTGTCGTGCTTACTATCGACAATGCCGGATTTAAGGAATATACTCTTGAACTTACCGGCGGTACTGCCGCTTCCAAAGTGAAAATCTATGGTTGCGACGAAGATGCCGCTTCAAAATATCTGTTTGACAATATAGCCATTCAGCAGGTTAAGCCGGCCGGTTATGTATCCACATCTACTTACGCTACTGCAGAAACCGCAGATAATACCTATTCGGGTACTGTTGCCAAGGAGGATAATATATCCTATTATATCACCGTTACGGCAGCTGCAAAAACTGTAGTCAGCGGAAGTGTTGCTGATGTTTATTCCGACCCGAGCGACGAGGTGCTGATTGCTAATTTCTCGGGCGTTGAGAATGTCGTTGCCGGAACTGAGGCTGCGGTCGCAGTCAAGTCGCTCGGTAACGGCGTGATTGAGGTGACTGCCGCAGACGACACCGTAGTTGAGGTGTATGACCTTGCGGGCCGCAAGATTGCATCCGAGGCTGTTGTTGCAGGTGTAAATACACTCAGTGTCAACGCTACCGGCGTGGCAATCGTCAAGGCCGGCACCGTTGTTGCCAAAGTAATCCTTTAATTTCAGACAGTAGGGACGCGATTTATCGCGTCCGCATCAGCCGGTGGTATTTGGCCATCCGGACGCGGACGTGATAAATCACGTCCCTACAAGTATTTAGAATCATGAAAAAACTTTTTTATTTATTATTGGCTTTCGGATTGGTGTCAGGAGCTGATGCCAAAACCATTATGCCGTCGGAGGCCGAAGGTATCGCTGCCGGATTTATGGCCGGTAAGACTTTCGGCGTGCCCCGGATGAAAAAAGCTCCCGGGACGGCTGCCGACAATCGCGCCGCGCTCCCGTATTATATCTATAATTGCGAGGATGGCGGATTTGTGATAGTGTCGGGTGACGACCGTTTCGGCGAAATTTTAGCTTACAGCTATTCCGGCGCCATTGACCTGACGTCGGCTCCCGAAGGACTTACGGGGCTGCTCGGCCTGTATGCTACGGCTTACGATGCGATTGCCGACGGAGAAGAAGGCGCGTGCACGCCGATGACATCAGTGCCGGCGGCAGTGGTTGAACCGCTTTTGGGGAATATCGCCTGGGGGCAGGACGCTCCGTTCAACTCCCTGACACCGATATCGACCGGAACGACACATTTCTACACGGGTTGCGTGGCGTGTGCGGCAACACAAATCATGCGCTACCACAGCTATCCGGAGAAAGGTACAGGCACAAAGACCTATACCGATCCGCTGTCGAAAAACACTCTTACCGCCGATTTCGGCAATACGGAATATAAATGGTCGCTGATGCCGGCCAAGGTGCCGCAGCTTGCCACGAGCGAGCAGATACAGGCATATTCGACACTCGCGGCACATTTCGGCGTGGCTGTCGAGATGCAGTATGAGGCATCGGGCAGCGGTGCCTATGACATGCTCGTGCCATACGCCCTGCGCACATATTTCGGATATGATGCCGGCGTGCGCGGCCACATGCGTGATTATTATTCCACTTCGGAATGGATGTCGATAATCAAGGATGAACTGTCGCAGGGACGCCCCGTGTTCTACGGCGGCACGAGCGACAAGGGCACGGGCGGCCACGCATTCGTGCTCGACGGATATGACTCGCAGGATTTCGTACACGTCAACTGGGGCTGGTACGGGAACTCCAACGGATATTTCCGCATCAATCACCTCGACCCGTCGTCGCTCGGCGAAGGCGGAGGTGCCGGCGGATACAACCTGAGCCAGGATATGGTGACCGGCATACGTCCCGCGCAGGCCGGTTCGGTACGCGACTATGCGCTCTACGGGGAGTCACGGCTGAGTGTCGACGGTCCGTTCGGCGGCACTTTCTCGATGATGAGTTTTGTGGGCAATATCGATGTGGAGCAGTTTGACGGCCGCATCGAGGGTGCGCTTGTGAAGGATGGCGAAATCGTGGCCGTGCTCGGAGGCGACAACCTGTCGCTCGGCGGTTTCAGTAACGGGCATTCAGGTTCAAAGCTCGTAAGTCTCAGCAACGTGGCATCGACTGTTGCCGGTGTAGCCGACGGGACGGGCTACGAACTGCGTCTGGTCTACAAGGGAGCCGATGAGGCAGGATGGCATATACTGCGCCATTCCAACGGGTTGCCTTCGCGTGTATACGCTTCCGTAGCGGATGGAAATATCATTCTCGGCGAGAAGCATACGCCGTATCCCGATGTCGTGCTGCATTCGGCCATAGAGACTGACGGCGATATGTATGCCGGCGGTTACGGGCGCGCTTCATTCGCGATGGAGAACCGTACAGGCGATTACGATATTTCCACAATCACGATACGTCTGGTCAACGTTGACAATCCTTCGGTGAAGTCGGAGGCGGATTTCAATGTGCATATCTACAACCAAAGTATCGAAACTGTCGATATCACGTTCCCTGTCAGCACGCAGATTCCCGCTGGCAAATATCGTGTGGAGGCTCTTGTCATCGACAATGGCAAGGAGTATCCCTTCGCGCTCAACGGGCATGAGCCTACGGTCGTCAATGTGCTTGACACGCCGACGGCTCCGGTATTGCGTCTCGCAGCCACTCCGACATGGCAGGTCAACAACAGTTCGGCTGCAGTCGCCGACCGTCTGGCGCAGGGCGAGTTCGTCTATATCACCGGAACTTTCCGCAATGCCGGAGTGCCGGGTACGGCCAAAGTGCTTGCGCGCCTGACCAACACTGCTACGGGACAGGCTTCCCCGCTCGTCATGGCAGAAGCGACATTCAGCGGCGGCAGTGCGGTATCGGTGACATTCGCGCGTCAGGTGCCGCATGATCCCGGTACTTACACGGTTGATTTCGTGCAGATAGGCGATGATTACAGCGAGATGCCCATAGCTATGATGTCGGGCGAACCGCTTGTCATCACTGTCGATCCGTCGGAAAATATCGTTGCCGATGTGACGGCGTTTGAGTTCCCCGATAAGATCGGTAAGGGGGAGCGCGTGTCGTTCAGCCTTGAAGCCGTCGCACGTCAGACGGTAACCAACTCGATATACCTGCGCGTGCGACAGCTTAATAACAAAAACGGGGAGATTGTGACGATGCAGCGCACGGAATTCGTATTGGGCGAGCCTGTCGCCATTTCAGGCAACTACCGCCCCGCGGCGTCGCTTGAGGACGGCATCTACATGATAATCGCCGAGGCCGGTCCCTCAAGCTCAAAGACTACCCCCCTCGGCAATCATGCCGCCTATGCAAAGACAGTGGCGATAGGCGATGTGACATCCGTAGAAGCCATAGAGGCAGCCAAAACCACTGCCGCAATATGGCTTGAAGGCCGACAGCTCCGCGTGGTAGCTGCTGACGGTCACGAGGTATCCACGGTTGAACTCTACGCCCCCTCCGGCACACTCATAGCCCGCGACACCCACGACCTCTCGCACCTTACCCCCGGTATCTACATAGTATCGGCAACCCTCGACAACGGTTCCCGCACCACCGCCAAAATCGCAGTGAGGTAGAGTCCTGATAAAATAACCCGGATATACTATAACGCTCGCGGAGATATATCATTGCCGATATATCTCCGCGAGTCATTTGTTTTAAATCCTTCTTGAACTGGTTGGTCTGTTTTAATTTTTTATAAAGCTGCGATGTAATCTCTCAGATTGTCTATATCAAGAGATTCGAGATTATCAGGATCTTTAGCCTCTTTCATAGCGGCTAAAGTCGTTTCGTTTGGCGTATTATAAACTACACCCATCAATATACTTTCTACGAAGTTATTCAGACTTCGATTTCGTTTTTTAGCCTCGTCTCTGAGCCTGGCAATGAGGTCATCGCTTAGACGGAATGATGTCTGACGTCTGGTTGCTGCTGTATTCATCTTGATTGTGTATTTGTTTGTATAACAAAAGTAGTGCAAATGTATACATAAACAAATATAAAACAGAAAATATCACTATAATAAATATTTTTTATTACGGTGAAATTCAGGGAATCAGTCGTTGAAGCGGGTGAGGATGGGGGAGTAGGCGTCGATGCGGCGGTCGCGGAGGAAGGGCCACCAGCGGCGTACTTGCTCGGAGCGGCGCATGTCGATGTCGATTATGGCGGTGGATTCGGTGTCGGTGGGGGCCTGGAAGAGGAATTCGCCCTGGGGGCCGGCTACGAAGCTGTTGCCCCAGAATGTGATGCCGTTGGTGGCGCCGGAGGGGTCGGGTTCACGGCCTACGCGGTTGACGGCTACGACGGGGAGGCCGTTGGCTACGGCGTGGCCGCGCTGCACTGTGATCCATGCCTCGCGCTGGCGTGTCTGTTCGTCGTCGGTGTCGGAGCTTTCGTAGCCTATGGCTGTGGGGTAGATGAGGATTTCGGCTCCGGAAAGTGCCATAATGCGTGCTGCTTCGGGGTACCACTGGTCCCAGCATACGAGCACGCCGAGACGTCCGACCGAGGTGTCAATCGGTTTGAAGCCGAGGTCGCCGGGGGTGAAGTAGAATTTCTCGTAGTAGGCGGGGTCGTCGGGTATGTGCATCTTGCGGTATTTGCCGGCTACGGTGCCGTCGGCGTCGAAGACTACGGCGGTGTTGTGGTAGAGGCCGGGGGCGCGTCGCTCGAACACGGAGGTGACGATGACTACGCGGAGTTCGGCGGCGAGCTTGCCGTAGGTGAGGATCGCGTCGTCGTCGAGAGGAATGGCGAGGTCGCATTCATTGACATTTTCCGTCTGGCAGAAGTAGAGGGAATCGTGCAGCTCCTGATTGACGATGAGCCGGGCGCCGTCGGCGGCGAGGGCGCGGATTTTGTCCATGATGCGGCGTCGGTTGCCGGCGATGTCGGCAGTGTTGTGCTGCTGTATGATACCTGTGCGGAGTATACGGGATGTTTTCATATAGGGAGTATTTCTTTGGGCAACTGCATCGTGACGCAGTGGAGCGAACCGTGCTGGCGTATGAGCGGACGGCAGTCGACCGTAATGATACGACGGCCGGGAAACGCTATCTGCATTATCTGTGAGGCGAGTCGGTCGTTGGCGGCCTGGCCGTAGACGGGGAGCAGTATGGCGTTGTCGGTGATGAGGAAGTTGGCGTAGGTGGCCGGAAGTCTCAGGCCGTCTTCGTCGTAGATGGGGTCGGGCATCGGAAGGGCAATGAGGTTGTAGGGGTTGCCTTCGCGAGTGCGCATGGCCATCAGGTCCTGCTCCATTAGGGATAGCTGGGTGTAATGCTCGTCGGCGGGATTGTCGCACTTGACATAGAGGATGGTGTCGTCAGGCGCGAGACGGGCGAGCGTGTCGATATGGGAATCGGTATCGTCGCCGGCGAGGTAGCCGTGATCGACCCACAGGATGCGGTCGGCTCCGAGAGAATCGCGGAGATAGTCTTCAATCTGCCGGCGCGAGAGGTCGCCGTTGCGGTTGGGGGAGAGGAGGCATTCGGAGGTGGTGAGTATGGTGCCGCGGCCGTCGCTTTCGATGGAGCCTCCTTCGAGCACGAAGCCGAGACGGTTGTCGAGCGGGGCGCGGAACACACCGGCGCGGGAGAGCTTGGAAGTGATGAGGTTGTCGAGGCTTGCGGCGAATTTCAGTCCCCAGCCGTTGAAGCAGAAGTCGACGAGGCGTGTGCCGTTGTCGCCGTCGACCACGGTTATAGGGCCGAAATCGCGCGCCCACGTGTCGTTGGTGGCTACCTGACAGAAAAGTATGCGCGAGCGGTCGATGTCGGCCAGATATTTCTTCGGAATATTGATGTCGGGCGCTACCACTATCAATATGGAGCCGCTGTCGGTGATGGCGCGTGCGATGTCGCAGTAGCATCGTGTGACTTCGTCGAGCATATAGGCCCAGTCGGTATCGGCGTGCGGCCATGCGATGAGCACGGCACCTGAGTGCTCCCATTCGGCCGGCATGCGGCGGGTGCATGCGGCGGGAGTATCGGCAGATGGTATGTTGTCGTTGTTGTTCATTCGTCGTAGTCGTTGAGAGAGTCCCACACTGAGTCATGCGAGTCGATGCGCTGGTCGATGAATTCATCGAAACCGTCGCGTTCGGTGTATCCGTTTTCCTCGCACCATATGCGGTATTGCTCGTGGAGGTTGTCGTCGTCGGCAATGATGCGGTGAAATTCGGAGCGTGCTATGTCGTAACTGCCTGACTGCTCGATTAAATCAGTGAAAAATAAAACGATATCCTTATACATTGGTTTTCATAATTAGAAGTAAAGTAGTAAATAGGTGGGTAAAGATAGGCAATATGAGCGACATTACAAAATAATTACGGATAATGTGGATACGATAATGCTTTTTTCCCGTGATGGAAGACTGACACGAACCATCGAAACAGGGCAATTGTTTATTTTATGGCGGCCGTGGGAGGCTCTGCGACATGGAGGGCAGACCGTAATGCCGGAATTTGAAAATTTAATTTATATGACAATGAAACGAATGTTATTTATGATTGGAGTGGTGGCAATGATGCTTACATCGTGCTCTCCTTTCGCACTGGTAAATTCGGAGGTGTACAATGACGCAGACATCAGTGAGTATCATACGTTCCGTATCGTGACGCCCGACGAGGGGTCGCTGCCTGACGGAATGCAGATGGTGACTTATTACAATATAGCGGCCGCGATACGGCAGCAGATGGTGGAGAGGGGGTTCACGGAGGATCCGAATTCCAACCTGCTGATAAACATTGCGGTGACGACGCATCGTGAGATTTCGACCGAACCGTTAGTACAGCCGTCGGGCTATTTCCCGTATTACGGTCCGTATTATCCGTATTATATCTATCCGCGTGCCTATTACGGGCCGTACTGGGCTCCGAATTCGCCGTATTACAATAATGCACAGGTAATCACCGGAATATACAAGGAGGGAGTTCTTACCATGGATATGGTCAACCTGAAGGAGAAACTGCCGCTTTATTCGGCTTCGGTGGCGACTATCATCAACAACAGCAACGGGCAGTACCGCAATCTGAAGTCGATAGCGGAGGCTGTCGAGACGCTGTTCTCGCGTTTCCCCGTGCCGATTGTGGAGTAGGGGGTGGTATTACACACTGAAAGTTACCACGGGGGCGAGACGCCCCCGCCCCTAACAACTCAGCGTAAGTTAACAGCATTGAATTGCGTCTCTATAATTTGCTGTGACTTTTGAGAGTTAAGTAACTGTTTAAAATTATTTTATATTAACCGTTCTCATTATTTTAATATTCTGCCGGAGTCTTTTTCGTCGCTTTCCATCTCGTCATCAGTCATGTAGCTCGCTACACTCCTTCTTCCTCACCGGAAATCGCCTGAAAAATCCTCTCGCCATAATATTAAAATAATTTTGAACAGTTACTTATTTATAGTTCTTTTTATAAAATGGGGGTATGTTGTAGGAGGTTTGTAATAATTTGGCTATATTTGCATGTTGTAAATTGCTATATTTGCAACATGCAAATTTGTTGTATTCAGATTTGCGATATTTAAAATACTTCTTACCTCTTCTAACAGTTTATATTCCGTTTTTATGAAAAGAAAAGTGATACTGTGCGCAATGGCTGCCATGTCGGTCGGGGCGTCGGCTTCGGCGCCGCTCTGGCTGCGCAACGTGGCGATATCGAATGACGGCAAGCAAATTGCGTTCACATATAAGGGCGATATATTTACGGTACCTGCCGGGGGCGGCGAGGCCAGGCGGCTGACGACATCGGGCAGTTACGAGACGGCTCCGAAATGGTCGGCGGACGGCAAGAAAATAGCTTTCGCTTCCGACCGTCACGGCAATCTCGACATCTATGTGATGGACGCGACGGGGGGTACTCCCGTGCGTCTGACCTCCAATTCGGCTGCCGAGACGCCCGAAGGGTTTTCGCCTGACGGCAAGGAGGTGTATTATTCGGCTGCAGTGCAGGCTCCGGCTGCGAGCGCGATGTTCCCGTCGTCGCGCATGACCCAGCTTTACGCGGTCAGCACGGATGGGGGCAAGCCGCGCCAGGTGCTCGGCACTCCGGCACAGTCGCTCGCGTTCACGGGCAAAGACGGGTCGTTTCTCTATCAGGATGTGAAGGGATTCGAGAATGTGTGGCGCAAACATCACACATCGTCGGTGACGCGCGACATCTGGAGCTATGACGCCAAAACAGGCAAACATAGAAATCTTACCGAACGTGCGGGCGAGGACCGAAATCCGGTGCTTTCGGCCGACGGAAATACGGTATATTTCCTGTCGGAACGCAACGGCGGAACGTTCAATGTGTGGAAAGCGCCGCTCAACGATATGTCGAAGGCGGAGCAGGTGACAAAGTTCACCACGCATCCGGTGCGTTTCCTCTCGCAGGCTGTCGACGGCACGCTGGCATTCGGATATGACGGCGAGATTTACACGCTGCGCGAGGGTGGCAAGCCTCAGAAGGTAGCCATCGACATGAATATCGAGGAATTTCCCGAGACGGAGCGTATACGGGTCACCGGACGCGGAGGAGCGCTGTCGCCCGACGGCGAGCAGGTGGCATTCGCGAGCCGCGGCGAAATCTTCGTCGGCTCGGTGGAGCACTCGTCGGTGAAGCAGATCACCAACACCGCGGCTGCCGAGGAGCGCCCGATGTGGCATCCGAAGGGACGCGAAATCGTGTACACATCGATGCGCGACGGCCATTACAATATCTACTCGGCCAAGATAGCGCGTGAAGATGATCCGAATTTCTCCAATGCCACCCTTATCGACGAACAGCCGATAATCGCAGCCGACAAGACTGAGCGGACGCTGCCGCAGTTCTCGCCCGACGGCAAGAAGCTCGCTTTCATACAGGACCGCAACAAGCTGATGGTGATGGACACCAAGAGCAAGAAGGTGAAGCAGCTCACCGACGGCTCGACCTACAGCTACCGTGACGGCGGTTTCAATTTCAACTGGTCGCCCGACAGCCGCTGGATAGCGCTTGAGGTGGACGACAACCACCACAGCCCGTACACCGACATAGCCATAATCAATGTGGAGAGCGGGGAACTGACGCATCTGACCCGTTCGGGTTACACCGACCACAGTCCGCAATGGGCGATGGGTGGCAACGCGATAGTGTTCCTCTCGGAGAAGTACGGCATGCGCAACCATGCGTCGTGGGGCTCGCAGGATGATGCCATGATAGTGTTCCTCAACCGCGACGCTTACGACAAATACAACCTGAGCGAGGAGGATCTCGAACTGCGCAAGGAGGCTGACAAGAAGGCCAAGAAGGATAAGAAAAAAGATGATGCCGCCAAAAAGGATGATAAAAAGTCGAAGAAAGATGCCGACAAGAAAGATGGCGACAGCGACGACGAGGATAGCGTAGAGGCAATCGTGGTCGAGCTTGACGGCATAGAGGACAGGGTAGAGCGCCTGACGCCGTTCTCGGCCGACCTGGCCGGCGCCTGGGTGGATAACGACGGCGAAAACCTGTACTATCTGATGAGCGTGGAGAAGGGATATGACCTCTGGAAAATGGAACTGCGCGACCCGGCACCTTCAATCGCAGTGCGCATCGACGCCAACAGCGCGGCCATGTATCCGTCGGCCGACGGCAAGACGCTCTTTATCAGCGGTGACAAGATGCGCAAGATTGACGTAGGCTCCGACAAGTCGACATCGGTGAGCGCTTCGGCTACGATGACGCTCGACCATGCGGCTGAACGTGAGGCAATGTTTGACGAGGTGTATATCTCGGAGCGCGAGATGTTCTACAACAAAAACATGCACGGGGTCGATTGGGACGCCATGACGAAGGCTTACCGTAAATTCCTTCCTCATATCAACAACAACTACGACTTCTCAGAGATGCTTTCCGAACTCTTAGGGGAGCTCAATGTGTCGCACACCGGTTCGGGATACCACGGTACGGAGGCGAACGCCATAACCGACCGCACGGCGCGTCTCGGTCTGCTCTACGACATGGATTATGCCGGCAAGGGACTCAAGGTCGAGGAGATAATCACCGGCGGCCCGTTTGACAACGCGTCGACCAGGCTGCGCAAGGGTATGGTCATAACCAAGATAAACGGCGAGGAACTCGGCGACGATATCGATGCCACTACGGCGCTCAACAACCTTTCGGGCAAGAAAACTCTCGTGGAGGTGAAGGACCCTGCTACCGACGCTACTTTCGAGGAGGTAATCAAACCGATAAGCTCGGGTGCGGAAAGCGACCTGCTCTACAAACGTTGGGTGAAACAGCGCGCCGAGGATGTGAAGCGCTGGTCGAACGGCCGTCTGGGCTACGTGCATATCGAGTCGATGGGCGACGACAGTTTCCGTACACTTTATTCCGACCTTCTCGGCAAGTACAATAACTGCGAGGGTGCGGTAATCGACATACGCTGGAACGGCGGCGGACGTCTGCATGAGGATGTCGAGGTGTTCCTCTCGGGCGACAAGTATTTCACTCAGGTGATACGCGGCACTGAAACGTGCGACATGCCTTCACGCCGATACAACAAGCCGACCATCATGCTTATGGCCGAGCCGTGCTACTCTAACGCTCACGGCACGCCGTGGGTGTACAAGAACCGCAATATCGGCCGATTGGTAGGTATGCCGGTTCCCGGTACGATGACTTCGGTCAACTGGGTGACGCTTCAGGATCCGACGCTCTATTTCGGCATACCTGTGGTGGGTTATCAGCTGCCCGACGGAAGCTATCTCGAGAATACGCAGCTCGAGCCTGACGTGAAGGTGGCCAACTCGCCCGAGACGATAGTCAAAGGTGAGGACACGCAGTTGCGCCGTGCGGTCGAGGAACTGCTTAAGGAGATTGACGCGAAGAAGTGATACTCCTTCGGGGGATTACGGGGGCGAGACGCCCCCGCCCCTATGCATGCAGGAAACTATTTGGCGATGTAAGGTGCTCATTATCATTGTAGGGCTGCACCCCGGTGCAGCCGAAACCGATGTAAGAGAGTGATTTCATCGGCGGCTGCACCGGGGTGCGGCCCTACAAGCTGCTTGTAATCAATAGGTTTGTCAGCTGAATGGTTGTGCTTGCGGGGAACTTTGGTGAATAAATGAAAAATTAATTATAATATTTATGATGAAAAGCAAATTATTGGTATCAGCAGCCGCTTTGGCTCTTGTGGCCTGCACTGCAAAGGCCGAACCCAACAATTATAAGGTCGCGGTGGAAACTCCCGCTGTGGAAGAGGGTACGATGCTCTACCTTATGAATTTCGATACGTCCGACAAGATGGACTCCACGGTAGTGGTCAACGGCAAAGCTTTGTTTGAAGGTATTGTCGACACTCCGGTTTTTGTGCGTCTCGTGTCGGAGGGTGACCGTATGGGAATGTTTATACTTGAAAAAGGTGACATCACCGTAAAAGATGGCGACGCTGCCGGTACTCCTCTCAACGGACAGCTCAACAGCTACGGAGTGAAGGTAAAGGAACTCAATGACAGCTTTGCATCGCTGCCTCAGGACGACGAGGCCGGCCGCAATGCAGTGTATGAAAAATACCTGTCGATGACTGACAGCGTGATGAACGCCAATATGGACAATCCCATCGGTTACTATCTGTTCCTGCAGAAGGCTTACGAGATGGAGCGCGACGAACTCAATGCCGCTCTCGAAAAGTATCCTTCGCTCAAAGGTTATACCCGCATACAGAAGATAGTGAATACGTTCGAGCGTCAGGACGCCACGGCTGCCGGCAAGATGTTCACCGACTTCGAGGTGACATACGACGGCACGACGCACAAGCTGAGCGACTATGTGGGCAAAGGCAAATATACGCTTGTGGATTTCTGGGCAAGCTGGTGCGGCCCGTGCATGCGCAAGATGCCGCATCTCAAGGAGATTTACGCGCAATATGCGCCGAAGGGACTCGAAGTGCTCGGCGTGGCCGTGTGGGACGAGCCTGAAAAATCGCTTGCCAAAATCGAGCAGCTTGAGTTGCCGTGGAAGCAGATAATCAACGCACAGACGGTGCCGACCGACCTTTACGGCATACTCGGCATACCGTGCATCATACTGTTCGCCCCCGACGGCACGATAGTAGGACGTAATTTCGAGGACGAGGAACTCAACTCGATACTTGCCGAAGCGTTCGCTCCGTCGACTCCGGCACCGGCAAAGAGCGACAGCGACAACAAATGATGAAGATTATCACGGGACTGATGAAAATATGGCCAAAGCGGTGGATTTCTACCGCTTTGGTCGTGTTGGCGATATTGTATCTGACGCTGGTGCCGCGTCCGTTGCCCGACAACAATATAGACATACCCGGGCTTGACAAGGCGGTGCATGCGGTGATGTTCGGCGGACTGGCATTCGTGGCATGTATAGACATGGCGATGCGTGGCCGCGGGCGGTACGGGTTGCTGCCGTCGCGCATGGTGTGGGGTGTGGCGTTAGCCGTGGCGGCGTTTGGCGGCGCGGTAGAGATAGCGCAGCAGTCGATGGACGCGGGCCGTTCGGGCGATGTGTGGGATTTCGTGGCGGACTGCGCCGGGGTGGCCGTCGGGATATTGTCGGCAATGTGGGCGCTTCGCGTGTGGCACAAACAAAACCGCGGTGCGTCGCGTTAATGAAAATAACAAAATATATATTGAACACATATATGACACAATCATTGGTGATGGATATGGCGGCGTCGTTCCGCCGCAATCAGAATGTAGACGCACTGTCGGATCTCAACGGTGAGACAATGAGTTATGCGGAGCTTACGGACCGCATAGCGCGCATGCATGTGATGTTCCGTCACGCCGGGATTAAACGCGGCGATAAAATTGCATTGTGCGCCAAAAACTCGTCGCACTGGGCGGTGGCGTTCCTGTCGGCCCTGACCTACGGGGCCGTGTCGGTGCCGATACTCAATGAGTTCAGGCATGACAGCATACAGCACCTGGTGACACATTCCGATGCCCGGATGCTTTTCGTGGACCCAGCGATATGGAAAGGACTCGATGTGTCGCAGATGCCGGATGTGGAGGGATTTTTCGATATCGAGACGGGACGGCTGCGGCTGTCACGGTCGACATCGGTGAAGACGGCATACGACGAGCTTGACCGGCTTGTTGCCATGGACTATCCCGAGGGTATCGATGCCGGAAATTTTGACCGTGATTATTTCCACGATACGAAAGATGACCTTGCGGTAATCAACTATACCTCGGGGTCGACGGGAATGTCGAAGGGGGTGATGATAAGCTATGGCAACCTGTGGAGCAATGCGCGGTATGCCACGGACAATATTCCGTTTTTCGAGCCGGGTGACGGGATGGTGTCGATGCTTCCGCTGGCGCACATGTTCGGACTGCTGGTTGAGTTGATATTCCCTTTGCTAAAAGGATGCCATATCACATTCCTCGGACGCGTGCCGTCGCCGAAGATACTGCTTGACGCTTTCGCTCAAATCAAGCCTAAACTTGTGGTGACCGTGCCGCTCGTGATAGAGAAGATTGTGGTCAACAAGATATTCCCCACGCTTCATAAACCGCTGATGAGGATACTGACGCATATTCCGGTGCTAAATGACATAATATACAGGAAGGTCAGGACAAAGATGATTGACGCTTTCGGCGGCAATCTGCACCAATTGGTGGTAGGAGGAGCGGCGCTCGCTCCGACTGTTGAACATTTCCTGCTCAGGATAAAGTTTCCGTATACGGTAGGCTACGGCATGACGGAATGCGCCCCGCTGATAAGCTATTGCTTCTGGGACAAGCAGAAACCGGGGTCGTGCGGCCTCGTGGTGGACAGAATGCAGGCAAAGGTGGATTCACCGGACCCGGCGACGACGCCCGGGGTGCTGTGGGTGAAGGGTGACAACGTGATGAAGGGGTATTATAAAAACGATGAGGCCACAGATGCTGTATTCAAGGACGGATGGATGAATACGGGCGATATATGCATACTCGACAACGACGGGTATCTGTTCATAAAAGGGAGGGACAAGAGCATGATACTCGGCCCGAGCGGCCAGAACATATATCCGGAGGAGATAGAGAGCAAGTTGAACCACCTGCCGTTTGTGGCCGAAAGCATAGTGGTGGAGCGCGACGGCCGACTTGTGGCTATCGTGTATCCCGACGAGGAGGCCGCGCGTCGCGCCCAGTTGCCGAAAGAGAAAATCGACAAGCTGATGGACTATAATCTCACGACGCTCAACCGTGAACTTCCGGGGTATTCGAAAGTCGCGTCGATAGAGCTGAGGGAGGAGCCGTTTGAAAAGACTCCGAAGCAGTCGATAAAGCGGTATCTGTATAAATGACCGAATTTGCCCGCGTTTTATCGGAAATGTGGGATGGAGTGAATATCCATTAATTGGCGGCTGCACCGGGGTGCAGCCCTACATGATGATGCGGCGTGTCATGGGTGGAATAAATATGGCGGGGCGGGAGAACATGATTGCCTTGGTCGATGTTATATTTACGAACAAATCGTAATAGAAAATGAAAAGATTATATCGATCGAATACCAACCGGCTTATAGCCGGGGTATGCGGGGGGCTCGGGGAATATTTTCATATCGACCCTGTGATAGTAAGAATTGTATCGTTTGTACTCGGCGTTTGCGGCGTCGGAGTTCTGGCATATATACTGTTCTGGCTTTTTGTGCCGAATAATCCGGATCCAAGTATGTGATACCATTGACCGGCTCTGCTCAATGCGAGTGTGGCCGGCGAGTCATACAGGCGGCGTGATGCCGCCTTTTTTGTTTTGAATTACACTCAAATTATGTATAAGCCGTTCAGGATTGCGTTCTGCCTGAATATATTTCCCATTTTAGTTTCAATTCTGTATTTTTTTCGATAAGCTGCTCTATGCGGCGATCTTTTTCCCTCAGATATTCTATCAGTTCGATAAGCGAACCGTTGTTGTGCGGTTCTGCCGAGTCACACTTAGCCCGTTCCATAGATCCTTCACCCGTCAGCAGCCATTTCGGGTCGAGCCACTCAAATGTTTGAATGAGATTTGATAAAAATTCAAATCCGGGTTTATTTCGCCGTAAAACACAAACAGACCTTACCGTCTGGTCTCCAATGCCAATTTTCCTTGCAAAAGCGGCCACAGAAAGATGTTCATGCTCAATAATTTGATTAATTCGGTCATTAATTTCCATAAATATTTTTCAAAAAAAATCATGCAAATATTTGGTTTTATCAAAAATATGTTTGATATTTGCAATCAAATTGTTCATACTAATGCAAATTTACAAATAAAACCACATTAAATTCCAACTCATAACATTAATAATGCATAATATACAAATAATGAACAACGGAAACATTTTTAAAATCCAATATTTTTTTAATTAAAAAAGTTAATTATGAAAAAACGTTTTTTGAATCTTGCGCTTCTTTCATTGTTGACTGTATCAATGCCAATCGGATTCACAAGTTGCTCGGACAACGATGACGATATTGATAGGCTTGACCAGACGACCAATGATTTAACTTCGCAAATCGCAAAACTCAGCGAGGCGATTGACGCAAACAAAACCGCAGCTGCCAACGCGGCAGCAAATGCCGACGCCGCTATCAAGGCAGCCGCCGATGCCGCCCAGAAGGGTGACCAGGCACTTGCCGAGGCACAGGCAGCAGCAGCTCAGGCTGAGCTCGCCAAACAGGCCGCAGCTCAGGCAAAGGCTGACGCTCTCGCTGAAATCAAAGCACAGGCCGAGGCTTTGCAGAAACTTATCAGCGCCAACTCATCGGCTATCGAGACAAACGCAAAGGACATCGCCGCACTTCTCGGCCGTATCGAGGGTGTAGAGGCACAGCTCAAAGCGCTTGACGTAGAGAAAATAATCAGTGAAGTAGCAACGCTGCAGAAAGACCTGGCCGACCAGATCGCCGCTTCAAACAAGGCACTCGAGGCAGTCAACGTGCAGCTCGCCGCTCTTGATTCGTTCAAGACTTTGATTGAAGGCAAGATGTCGACTCTCGAAGGTACAGTAGCCGGTCTGTCGACCGAACTGAGCACCGTAAAGGGCAATATCGAGACTCTTACTTCAGACCTCAAAGATCTTCAGGGTAAAGTAAGCACACTGACTGCATCGGTAGCCACCAATACCAGCGCCATAGCTTCAATCAATACCGAGCTTGCTTCGGTTAACACTAAACTTACCGACCTCAGCGCCAAAATTACTACCGAGGTGGCTAACGCTATCAATACAATCGCCGGTGTAATCAGCTCGCGTCTGACAAGCGTAACCCTTATGCCCGATCTCTATATCGACGGTATACCTACCATCGAATTCGTATCGGCTCAATATGTGCCCGCTATGAAGAAGGGTGGCGACTGGGTGCCCTCGACCAAACCTGCCGTCATCGTTTCAAACAACGAAACCGAGGTACAGTATCGCCTCAACCCCGCCACAATAGGTGAAGGCGATATCAACAAGGGTGGTCTTGCCTTTGTATCGCGTGTGGCAACCGCCCGTGCAGCTGAAGTAGAAAACGACCTTATCAATGTGTCTTCAGCTTCAATCGAGAGTGGCGTGCTTACAGTGAAAGCCGGCAAGTCAAACACCAAGACTCTCAACCTCGGCGGCAACAAGATAAACATCGTTTCTCTCAAAGTGCCTATCGCACAGAAACATCTCTTTACCGAGCAGGGTGAGAAAGAGGCTAACGTTTACTCAGAATATACCCGCCTGAACGAAGTTTACTTCCTTCCGGAACTTGACAAGAGCAAGCTGGTTGCATCTGACATACCCGTTAACTTCAACGACTCTACTGCAATCTATGCGACAGCAATGAACACTCATATCGCATACGAACTGCAGTATGACAAGACTCTCGACCTCGAGACACTGGTACAGCCCTGTGCATTCAGCGCCAACAAGCACAATGCCATGAGTTATGAGCAACTGCGTAAGTATGGCTTCGACGTCTACTTCCATAAAGCAGGCGCAGCTTATACCGCAGGAAACCATGATATGACTGACCAGCAGCGTTATGCAAAGGTTGAAGGCAATATCCTTACTCCCGTGCTTCCCACAGGTGAAACCGGCAATCAGGCCATTATCGACAAGCAGCCTATCATCGCGGCTACTCTTGTTGATGTCACCAACAAGAACATTGTAGAGCAGGTATACTTCAAAGTTGCTTTCGTGAAGAAGAAAGTAGAACCCGTGGTTGTTGACGTACCCGAATTCGAAGCAGATCTCGATTGCGACGGCTTCAACTGGAATATGAGCTGGACTCAGATGGTTGACCTCGTAATGAAGAACCTCAACGGCGGCGCAGGTATGTCGCAGGATGACTTCATGAAGATCTACAAGAAAGAGAATGTTCAGATCGTTGACTGCGATTACACTACAGGCGAAGATGTAAACGTCTATATCCTGAACGACGGTGGCGTCGCTGCAAACACTGTAATCAACTGGACCGGCACTAACGAGCACATCGGCCATATCGACCTCGGCAAGTCCAAGACATTCACTGTAACCGTGAAGTTTGTTGACGCAACCGGTATCAACCCGACTATCATCATCAACCTCAAGGGTGTAGTAAACGCTCCTGAATCGCTCAAGCCGCAACTCGGCTCTACCGACCCGATCAAGTGGCAGAATGAGGTAATGCTTGTTTACCCGACTCCGTTCGAGGATATCGCAGGTGCAACAGCCGAATACTCTACCAACATACTCCAGGGCCGCATCAAACCCTACGCCAAGAATCTCCTGTCGTGCGCAACCTACGATGTAGATTACCGCAACAAGAGCAGCTACCAGGGTGAGGCACTCGCCTTCCAGTCAGGTTACGGCCACCATACGATTACTTCAGCCAACCAGGCCAACCTTAATGACATCACTTATAACATCGCCAACAACGCCAGCGGTAAGGCTCTCGTAGCAGCCGGTGCGAAAGTGGAAGGCGGCAAGGTAGTAGCCGGCAAGGATGTAGTTCTCGACTGGAGCGCATATATCAACGGTCTCGCTGTCAACAACGTAGTATTCGGTACTTCTTACCTCCGCGTGGTTTACCCGCTGTATCTCAACACTACGCTCGCCAAGGGTATCACCGACGACTCAACCCCGCAAACCATCAACCTGAGCGACAATCTGACACTCACCGATGCTTACGGACACGAAGTTGCCCATACCAATGACGGCAAACTGACTCAGAAACTTTGGGACTACTACGTAGTTGAAGATCCCGAGTTCGGCAGCAACGTAATGCTTGCAACTGATGCAAACGGCAGCAATGCTGTAAGCCTCGAAAGCCTGAACATGTCGGCCAACGTTGATACCACAACAGGTGACCTCACCTTCGTCAACCGTGGTGCCGCTCTCCAGGACAACCGCTTCCTCATGGTTCCCGTGACCATCGAGCACAAGTGGGGTACAATCACCGGCAAGGTTGCAGTTCCCTTGAACAAAAAGTTCTGACAAGCACATACATATAGGTTATCTAAATAGTTTGGACAAAGTAGTGCAAGAGTTCAAATAGAGAACAATTGTTACCGGTAGTATTTGTTTAAAACGGGGAATGGCGTGTTGAAAAACACGCCATTCTTTTATTGTATATATGGTTACTATGTAAGGATAGCTGATGTAGATTGACGATGCCTGCGGCAACGTCTCCTGTCAGCACATTGACCCGGCCAAGGCGCTTTCGCGCCATGACCGGGTTAATCATACAGATGATGCCTGCGGCATCGTATGGTGCAAAACTTTGCCGTAATATTAGTTCTGCAATACCCTCGTCGCTACCCGATGCTGTATACTTAAGCTGAGTTGATAGGGGCGGGGGCGTCTCGCCCCCGTGGTAACTTTCAGTGTGTAA
>CAJLWO010000033.1 GCA_905210435.1 uncultured Bacteroidales bacterium | reverse complement strand
CCACTCTCGGCCGGTCTCTCAAAGTTCGTTTGAGGTCATTAACCGAATATCCCTAATTTAAGAGCGACAACTGAGTAAAAATACTCGATTGTCGCTCTTTCATTTAGCAGTGGGTCATTTCGTCTTTTTAGGTCGTCCGCGCTTAGGCTGAGGCGGACGCTCAAATGTTGTCGGCTTCTCCGGCAACGGTTTGATGTCAACTTTCAGACTGTCGAACTTGTCTCTCATGCGGCCCATATCTTCCGATACCGTCTGGTCAAGCATGGTCGCGTAGATTTGTGTGGTGGCAATGTCTTTATGCCCCAGCATCTTCGATACCGTCTCGATAGGCACATGATTGTTGAGCGACATTGTGGCGAAGGTGTGGCGCGCGATATGTGTTGTCAGGTGCTTCTTGATCTCCGCTTTGCTTGCTATCTCATCAAGGTACGAGTTCATACGCTGGTTTGAGATAACCGGTATGACGACGTCCTTTTCCACAGCCCGTGGGTGACTGCGGTATTTCTCCATCAGTCTGCGCGGAATCTCCAGCATTGGGATTACGCTCATTTCATCCGTTTTCTCGCGGGCCTTGCGTATCCACATCTCGCCCTTGTCGTCAGTAACGACATGTTCACGCTTGAGGGTAGATATGTCTGCGAAAGCCAGTCCGGTAAAGCAGCAGAACACGAAAGTGTCACGCACGAGGTCGAGACGGGGCAGCTCGCTGAGGTCAAGCTCTATGATGCGCTGAAGTTCAGCTTCCGTGAGCTTCTCTCGCTTTGGCTTGGTGCGGACATAGCGTTTGCCCACGAATGGATCATCTTCAATCCATTTGTTTGCGATACCGGTGCGTATAACGCTTTTGAGATAGCGGATATAACGGACAGCGGCGTTATTGGCGCATCCCTTCTTTATGCGCAGGAAATGCTCGAAGTCGTCAACCATTCCGGATGTCAGTTTATTCATCGGAATATCTTTCACATCGTGCTTGTCGATGAGAAATTCCTCCAGATACTTGACGCATCGTTCCCAACGCAGGCGCGTACCCTCGCAGATGTCGCCACGCTCGTTGCGGTCCTTTACCTTCTTGTTGAGTTCGCGGAACGCCTCGCAGAGCATCGTCGGCTTTTGCAACTTGCCGAGAAATGCCTTTTTCAGAGTGTCGGGATTGACCATCTCATCGCGCATGACGAGCTGGTTGTGGATTTCGCATATCTTGGTTCTGATGGTATCAAGATAGCGGTTCAGTTCAAGGTCCTTCTTGGTCTTGCCTTTCGACTGACCTTTGGACGCATCCCAGTTGTTGGGAGCTACATACCTGTTGGTATATACCTCCGCACGTTGCCCATTCATCGTTATTCGCAGCAGAATGGGAAATTCGCCCTCTTTGTTGGGGCGGCTTCTCCTGACCATGAAGTTCAGTGAGAAGTAGCTCTCGTTGGATAATTTCATTTGACTTGTGGCTTTAATGGTTAAACTAAAGATACAAATTTTTTTTCGGGTACACAAACTGCACATCCGAAGGACAAATGAAATATCCGGGTTTGCGAGGTGGCAAAACGACCAATTCAACGAATAATGTTGAATTGCCACCTCAAATTGGCACCTTTGCATAACAATTTTTAACTTTGTCGGTAGTTAAAAATGGCGGCAACGGTGTTTTAAGGAGGCTTCATCAGCCTGTATCCACTGAAGTTCAGGACTACCCTTTGCCACCTGCAACCACCATGCGAGGTGGCAGATACCCAATGGCTTTATTCTTCGTATATCTTTGAAAAATAATGAAATAGAACCTTTCGAGGTGGCAAAACAAGGTGCAATTTTTATTGCCACCTTCTTGCACACCCGCAGTTTCAATATTCTGCGCCGATTGGGGATAGGGGTAAAAAGAAAAACCTCTGAAAATCAATGATTTTCAGAGGAATTTGTCGGTCTGATAGACCTCTTAGTGACCCCGGAGGGGCTCGAACCCTCGACCCATTGATTAAGAGTCAATTGCTCTACCAACTGAGCTACGGAGTCATTTTTTTTGTTGGGTGTCTTTGGCAGGGTGACCGTTGCTGTTGTTTTCGGCTTGTCGGTAGGGTTGCCGAAGCGGTCGGTTTGTTAAGACGGTGCAAAAGTAGGGATAATTTTTCAGTCTTGCAAGATTTTTTTGAGTTTTCTTTGATATTTTTTTTAATGCGGTGAGATTTTGTATGTTTTTAGCGCAAAAATTTTAAAATAATGAGTAAATTTGCGAGATAATTAAAAATTGCGGGATAATCCAATCGGGAAATAATGAGGCAGACTGCATGAAGTTTTGTCGATTTCGGGCTGTCAGTCCGGTTTCAGGTGATTTATCCCGGTATATCTTTTTCTGTTATGAATATTTCTTACAAGTGGCTTAAGGATTATATAGATTTTGAGCTTGACGCCGAGGAGTTGTCGTCGGTGCTGACATCCGTAGGTCTGGAGACCGGCGGTGTCGAGGAGGTAGAAACGATAAAGGGTGGACTTCGCGGTCTTGTCATCGGCAAGGTGCTCACGTGTGAGGCTCATCCTGACAGTGACCATCTGCATGTGACGACTGTCGACCTGGGCGACGGACAGGCTACGCAGATTGTGTGCGGCGCTCCCAATGTGGCTGCGGGTCAGACTGTGGTTGTCGCTACTGTCGGCACGAAGCTTTATGACGGCGATAAGGAATTCCAGATTAAGAAATCAAAAATACGCGGTGTGGAGTCGTTCGGCATGATTTGTGCCGAGGATGAGATTGGCGTCGGAACGAGCCATGACGGTATCATCGTGATTGAAGAGGAGGTGGTTCCCGGCACTCCTGCAGCGGAATATTACCACGTGGAGAGCGACTATGTGCTTGAGGTGGACCTTACCCCCAACCGCGTGGATGCCGCGTCGCATTACGGCGTGGCCCGCGACCTGTCGGCATGGCTCGGTTGCCATGCCAAGGCTTCGGCTCCGCATCGTCCGAGCGTAGAGGCTTTCAGGGCCGATGTGCCTGAAGGTGGAATCAAGGTGCGCGTGGAGAATACCGAGGCGTGCCCGCGTTATACCGGTGTCACCATCAAGGGTGTCACTGTCAAGGAGAGTCCCGAATGGCTCAAGGAGCGTCTGCTTGCCATCGGCATGCGTCCCATCAACAATATAGTGGATGTCACCAATTATATACTTCTCGGTCTCGGACAGCCACTCCACTGTTTCGACTGCGACAAGATTGCCGGCGGAGAAATCGTAGTGAAAAACTGTGCCGAGGGCACGCCGTTCACTACCCTCGACGGCGTGGAGCGCAAGCTGTCGGACAAGGACCTGATGATATGCAACGCCGAGGAGCCGATGTGCATCGCCGGCGTGTTCGGCGGTCTTGATTCGGGCGTTACCGAGTCGACGACGTCGGTATTTATCGAGAGCGCTTATTTCAACCCGACGAGCGTGAGAAAGACGGCGCGCCGTCACGGGCTGTCGACCGACTCGTCGTTCCGCTACGAACGCGGCTGCGACCCCAACTGCAACATATACATGCTCAAGTTAGCGGCGCTGATGATAAAGGAGCTTGCCGGCGGCGAGATAACCGGCGATGTAGTCGACATCTATCCCAACCCTGTGGAGCCTGCCACGGTCGAATTCAGTTATGACCGCTGCACCGCGCTTGTAGGCAAGGAGATACCTCACGAAACAATCGACTCTATACTGAAGTCGCTCGAAATAGAGATTACCGCCCGCGAGGGGAACACGCTGACACTTAAGGTGCCCACCTATCGTGTCGACGTGACCCGCGAGTGCGATGTAATCGAGGATGTACTCAGAATATACGGATATAATAATGTGGAGCTTACCGATACGCTCCATTCGTCGCTGTCGTTCAAGACGCTGACCGACTCGGCCGAGGATTTGCGCCGCAAGATAGCTGACCAGCTTACGGGCCAGGGTTTCAACGAGATACTCAACAACTCGCTGACCGCCGAGAGCTATTATGCGGAACACGAGACTTATCCGCTCGGCAAATGCGTGCGTCTGCTCAACCCCCTGAGCAACGACCTGTCGGTGATGCGGCAGACGCTGATGTTCGGCGGGCTGGAGTCGCTGGCTCACAATATCAACCGCAAGGCCGCCGATCTTAAGATGTATGAATTCGGCAACGTGTATTTCTTCAATCCCGAAGCCGAATCGACCGCCGAGGCGCCTCTCGCCCCGTACAGCGAGGGACAGCGTCTGGCCATGTGGCTTACCGGCTCGACCCGTGCGGGCAACTGGAACAAGGCTGCCGAGCAATCAAGCGTATACGACCTTCGCGCATACGTCGAGATGGTGCTGCAGCGTGCCGGCATAGGGGGCAAGCAGCTGTCGATGACGGTGATGCCGGGCGACGACCTCTATGCCGCCTCGATAGCCATAGCGACACGTTCGGGCAAGGAACTCGGACGCATGGGTATCGTGTCGAAGAAAGTGCTTAAGAAATTTGACATCAGACAGGAGGTGTTCTACGCCGAACTTGACTGGATGGCGGTAGTGAAACTGTCGCTCAAGCATACGGTAAACTACACTCCGCTGCCCAAGACACTGCCGGTGCGCCGCGACCTCGCATTGCTTCTTGACAAGAACGTGACGATGGAGGAGGTTGAAAAGACCGTGCGCGAGAGCGAGCGCAAACTGCTGCGCGACATCACGCTCTTCGATGTGTACGAAGGCAAGAACCTGCCCGAAGGCAAGAAGTCATACGCCATCGCCATCACTCTCCAGGATGATGAAAAGACCCTTCAGGACAAGCAGATAGAGGCCGTGATGGACAAAGTGACGACCAATCTGCAGAAGAAACTCGGCGCCGAACTGCGATAGGCGCGGATATTCAAAATCTGCATTATATAAACAAAGAGACTCAAATAATAAAATCAGAATAAAATACCACTATGGGAAGAGCTTTTGAATACCGCAAAGCGAGAAAGTTGAAACGTTGGGGTAATATGTCGCGTACATTTACCCGCATAGGTAAGGAAATCACAATCGCGGCCAAGGCCGGAGGACCCGACCCGACGACCAATCCGCGCCTGCGTGTGCTGATGCAGAACGCCAAGGCAGCCAACATGCCCAAGGACACTGTGGAACGCGCCATCAAGAAGGCTACGGACAAGGATTCGGGCGACTACAAGGAAATCACTTACGAGGGATACGGACCTTTCGGTATCGCAATCTTCGTGGAAGCCGCTACCGACAACAACACGCGTACGGTGGCCAATGTGCGTTCGTATTTCACGAAGCATGGCGGTTCGCTCGGCACTCAGGGTTCGCTGACATTCCTTTTCGACCATAAGAGCGTGTTCAAAATCAAACCGAAGGATGGCGTATCGCTCGAAGACCTCGAGCTGGAGCTTATCGACTACGGCGTTGACGAAATCGAGGCCGACGAGGATGAAATCGTGCTCTACGGCGAGTTTGAGGAATTTGCCAACATCCAGAAGTACCTCGAGGGCAACGGATTTGAAATCGTAAGCGCCGAGTTCGAGCGCATCCCCCACGAACTCAAGGAGGTCACCGCCGAGCAGCGCGCCACTCTCGACAAACTTCTCGAGAAACTCGAGGAGGACGAGGATGTGCAGAATGTGTTCCACAACATGAAGGAGGAGGAAGAGGAATAAATCCCTCTTTCCTCTCTTCTGTAAATAATCAGATACGGATACAGGATGTTTTCAGGAATAGTAGAAGAGGCCGCCACGGTGAAAAGCGTGGAACGCCGGGGCAGCAATGTCAATCTGGAGATTGAATGCAGCTTCACCGACGAGCTGAAGATAGACCAGTCGGTAGCCCACAACGGCGTGTGCCTGACAGTGGTGTCGACAGGCGACAAGGGAAGCTATGTGGTGACCGCCATACAGGAGACTCTCGACAGAAGCAATCTCGGAGAGCTTAAGCCCGGCATGAAGGTGAACCTGGAGCGGTCGATGCTGATGAACGGACGTCTTGACGGACATATCGTGCAGGGGCATGTGGACTGTACGGCAGTGTGCACCGAGGTTAAGGAACTTGACGGCAGCACATACTTCAAGTTTGAGTATGACGTGGCTCCGGAGATGACCGCAAAGGGTTACACTACGGTGGAAAAAGGCTCGGTGACGGTCAACGGCGTGTCGCTGACGGTGTGCGAGTCGGAACGCAACTCGTTCAAAGTGGCCATCATACCCTATACGTTCGAGCACACCAATTTCTGTGACATCAAAATCGGCAGCAAGGTCAACATCGAGTTTGACATCATAGGTAAATACCTTGCCAAACTGATGGTGAAATAGCTGCAATATTTCTTAAATAAGGTTGTAGATATAAGCCATTGCGGCGGCAGTGGTGTTATCATTAAAGACAGTTTGGCGCAGACGCGATGAATCGCGTACCTGCAGGGCGGCAGGAAAAGCTGACAGTCGGAGCGTGTTGCCCAATTGAGGTTGACGGATGCATGATGTAGGGCTGCTCTCCGGAGCAGCCGATAGCAAGGTCATCAGCTGAATGACGGCTGCACCGGAGAGCAGCCCTACAAGATGGCGTGTCATAAGTTTTGCCCCCTCCCACTCAGTACTGACAGACTCCGTCGGTTGAAAACCACCGCTGCTACAGCTGCTACGTATAGGAAATTAAAAATTAAGATTATAGAATTATGATTAAAGTAAATGTAAAGGATGTGCTCGCTACAGTGAGCGAGGCGACAATCAAGTCATACGACAAGGCAGGTGCTGCAGCACTTGAGAAAGTACAGAACGGCACAGGTGCCGGAAACGATTTCTTAGGCTGGGTCAACCTCCCGTCGTCGACACCCGCATCACTGATTGAGGATATCGAAAATGTGGCAAAATCGCTCCGCGAGAGCTGCGAGGTAGTCGTGGCTATCGGTATCGGCGGTTCGTATCTCGGTGCAAAGGCCGTTATCGAGGCTCTTTCCGACTCATTTGCCGCTTACCGTCAGGGCGACGCACCCAAGGTGCTGTTTGCCGGACAGAATATCGGTGAGGATTATCTCTATGAACTCAAGGATTTCCTCAAAGGAAAGAAATTCGGTATCATCGTAATATCCAAATCGGGTACCACTACCGAACCGGCTATCGCTTTCCGTATGCTCAAAGAGCAGCTTGAGGCAGAACTCGGCAAAGCAGAAGCATCGAAGCGCATCATCGCCATCACCGATGCCAAGCGCGGCGCTCTCCGCCAGCTTGCCACCGAGGAAGGCTACAAGACATTTGTCATCGAGGACAATGTAGGCGGACGATTCTCAGTGCTTACCCCCGTAGGTCTGCTCCCCATCGCAGTCGCAGGATTTGACATCAAGGCGCTTATGGAAGGTGCAATCGAAATGGAAAAGGCAACCGAAGCCGCCAACGACAGCAATCCTTCGCTGCTCTATGCCATCACCCGCAACGCGCTCTACAATGCAGGCAAGAAAATCGAAATCCTTGTCAACTACAATCCCAAACTTCACTATTTCGGAGAATGGTGGAAACAGCTTTACGGCGAGAGCGAAGGCAAGGACAACAAAGGTATATTCCCCGCAGCTGTCGACAACTCTACCGACCTTCACTCGATGGGCCAGTGGATACAGGAGGGCGAGCGTATCATCTTCGAGACCGTAATTTCGGTTGAGGAGCAGAAGCACACTCTCACCATCCCCTCTGACGACGCCAACCTCGACGGCCTGAACTATATCGCCGGCAAGCGTGTGGACCAGGTCAACAAGATGGCCGAGCTGGGTACCCGTATCGCCCACGTTGACGGCGGTGTTCCCAACATGATTGTCACAATTCCCGCGCTCAAGGAGCGTTACATCGGCCAGTTGATTTATTTCTTCGAGAAGGCCTGCGGTATCAGCGGCTACATACTCGATGTGAACCCGTTCAACCAGCCCGGTGTCGAGGCTTACAAGCGCAATATGTTCGCGCTGCTCGAAAAGCCCGGCTACGAGAAGGAAACCGAGGCTATCAAGGCAAGACTGTAAAAGCAACTTATATACTCTTTGAGGGGCGCCTGTGGCGCCCCTTTTTTGTGAGGGTGGTGTGAAGGTAGGGGTGATATGACCAATGGGGTCAATAGGGCCAATATGACCGGAAAGACTGATTGAACCAATTGGTCTTATCAGGGGTATCAGGCGCTGTTGATAATTAATTTTAGGTAGAGGAGGGTGGATTGGGAGGGTGAATTTACTTGAATTTGGGTATTCCCTGAAAATCGGTTATGAGGTAATTTTGCAAATCCTTAAAGAGACATTTCTGTAACCGATGAGTAAATTCTTTTTTACTATACTTATAATAATTTTTACGGTGGCAAAGTCGACAGGAACGGATTTTGTCCTTTCGGGCATTGTTACCGACAAGGGTGACGGCGAACCGTTGCCGTTTGCCTCGGTGAAGGTGGGTGACAGCAAGGAGGGAACGCATGCCGACGGCGACGGCCGCTGGGCACTCAGGCTTCCCGAAGGGAAATATACGGTCACGATAAGCTATATCGGCTATGCCGACGCAAAGGTGACGGTCGACCTCAATGCCGACAGGACACTGAATACGGCACTTTCGGCCGGAGGCAATTCGCTGGGCGAGGTCGTGGTGACCGCGAGCGAGAACAGGTCGCTCACATCAGGCTCACGCATAGACCGCGACGCGATGGCACACCTCCAGCCTACAAGTTTCACCGATCTGCTCGAGCTGCTTCCCGGCAATATAAGCAAGACGCCCGAGATGGGACAGGTCAATTCGATTGCGCTCCGCGAAACGGGCTTTTCGTCGCCGTCGGGTTCGACGACGGCATCGGCCGACTATGCCATATCGGCGCTCGGAACATCGTTTGTGGTCGACGGCGTCGCCATCAATACCGACGCGTCGCTGACCGAAGTGCCCAACGCATCGTCGGGCGATGCCGCCTATGTGCGCACTACGGTGAACCGTGGCGTCGACATGCGTACCATCTCGACCGACAATATAGAGAGCGTTGAGGTGATGCGCGGCATACCTTCAGCCGAGTACGGCAACCTGACCTCGGGCGTGGTCAACATACGCCGCATACGCCGTGCGACGCCCTGGACCGCGCGTTTCAAAGCCGACGAATACGGCAAACTGTTCTCGCTCGGCAAAGGTTTCGCCGTGGGCGGAGCGGGCAATGTAATCAACGTGGACTTAGGGTATCTCGACTCCAAAATCGACCCGCGCGACAATCTTGAGAACTATAAGCGCGTCAACGCGTCGGTGCGTGCTCGCCTGCGTCGGGAGCGGCCTTCAGCCGTGTACCACTGGAATCTTTCGGCTGACTACACCGGTTCGTTTGACAACGCCAAGGCCGACCCCGACCTCAACCGGCGCAAAATCGACCTGTACGAAAGCAGGTATAACCGTTTCGGCGTGGCGTCAGACCTCAATGTCACGTTTCCTCGCACCGCATGGATAGAGTCAGCAGGCATGAGCGTGTCGGCCAGCTACACTTCCGACAGGCTTACGCGCCAAAAGCAGGTGACACCCAACGGCACGCCCCTTGCGCCGACTTCGATGGAGGAGGGGGTGCACGACGGCCGCTATCTGCTGTCGCCCTATATCGCCGATTTCGTCAGCGACGGCCGTCCGGTCGACATCACGGCGCGGCTCCGTGCCGCAGGCTCCGCGGCCATGGGCGTATGGCTCCATAAATACAAAGCGGGCGCCGAATATACATTTGTCAAAAACTACGGCAAAGGACAGATATACGACCTGCTGCGTCCCCTGTCGGGGGGCTGGACCACGCGTCCGCGCGCATTCAGCGACATTCCTGCGCTCAACACCGTATCGGCCTACGTCGAGGACGGCATCACCGTGCTTGCGGGAGCCGGCAAACTGGAGGCTCAGCTCGGAGCACGGCTGATAGCGCTCACCGGACTCGACAGCCGCTATTATCTGTCGGGACGCCCGTATATCGACCCCCGCGTGAATGCCGAATGGACATTTCCGTCATTCACCGTCGGACAGCTGCCGATGACAGTGTCGATAGGGGGCGGATACGGCATGACCACACGTATGCCGACAATCGACTATCTCTTTCCACAGGTGCATTACTCCGATTTCGTGCAGTTGGGATACTACGACGTGCGCCACCCCGAGGAATATTCCAGAGTGAATCTGCGCACATACATCACCGACCCCACGAACTATCAGCTTCGTGCGGCGCGCAACCGCAAGTGGGAGATACGCCTGGGAATGACCTGGGGTAGCAACCGCCTGTCGGTGACATATTTCGACGAGCGCCTGAGCTCGGGATTCCGATACTCTACGGTCTACGACACATACACCTACCGACGTTATGACGCCTCGGCCATAAATCCGTCGACGCTGACGGGGCCTCCGTCGCTTGACGACCTGCCTTACACCGACCGCACCATCCTCGACGGCTACAGCCGTGTGACCAACGGCACGCGCATCGACAAGCAGGGCATCGAGCTGCAGCTGACCACCGCACGCTGGCAACCGCTGCGCACGGCGCTGACAGTGACCGGCGCATGGTTCCACACCCTGTATTCCAACTCGCAGATGCTGTACAAGCCGGTCAACACCGTCATCGGCAACACTGCGGTGAGCGACCTTTATGTCGGACTTTACGACACCACCGACGGACGCGCCAACGACAGGTTCTCGACCAGTTTCATGTTCGATACCCAGATACCGCGGTGGGGGCTTATTTTCACCACTACGATTCAGACAACATGGTGGACAAAACAGCGCCGCCTCGAAGAGAATCCGATGCCTGAAAGCTACCTTTCGGCCGCCGACGGCCTGCTGCATCCGTTCACCGATGCCGATACCCGCGACCCGATGCTTCAGCATCTCGTCAATACGTACAGCCCGGGGGTGTTCGAGACACAGCGTGTGCCGATGGCCATGTATGTCAATCTAAAGGCCACAAAGCAGATAGGCCGCTGGCTGAGGATTTCGGCGTTCGTCAACCGCATCATAGACTATCTGCCCGACTACTACACCAACAGCGGACTTAAAGTGCGCCGCACGTCGGAGGCCTACTTCGGCATGGAGGCGACGGTGACGATATAGCGCAAGGCGACATTATTACAATTGAATGAAACAGAACAATAAATATAAACCAATAAATAACCGACAGATGAAAATTGCAAAATTTATCCTTGCCGCCGCACTGCTCGGCGGAATGTCAGTGCAGCTGACATCATGTTCCGACGATGATAACCCCGTGGTATATTATCCCGTGAGCGTTACCGTCAATCTTCCCGAAGAGATAGCCTCGGCAACAGTCAACAGCGAGGAGTACCGGTTTAAGAACGTATCGACCAACGAGGTCAAGACATTCATGTCGGCAGCCGAAATCGAGCTTACCGAAGGCCTTTACGACGTGACCTATACCGCCCGCGTGACAATGCCCAACGGCGTGGCCACAACCATGCGCGCCATGCAGCAGAGTGTCAGAATCACGGCCGGCGAGAACACCATCAACCTGACCGCCTACAATACCATCGAGGCCGATGACCTCATCATCGTCGAGGTGTTCAACTGCGGCACCACCAACTCTACCGGCGGCCAGAACCGCGACACGTACATCAAGCTCTACAACAATACCGACAAGGAAATCTATGCCGACGGTATCACGATGTTTGAATCCGACTTCTCGACCGTGCAGAAATATGAATACAATCCCGATGTGATGCCTACGCACGTGGTAGTGCGCACGCTTTTCACCGTGCCGGGCGACGGTACCCGTTTCCCCGTGCAGCCGGGCGAGTATTTCCTGATATGCGACCGAGCCAATCAGGCGTCGGAAAATTCGTTTGACCTCACCCACGCCGACGTGGAGTGGTACGACGAGTCGCAGGTGGCCTCGCAGCAGGATACCGACAACCCCGACGTACCCAACATGGACAAGGTGTTCAGCTACAGCCGCTCCATCACCATCCTCGACCAGTCGCAGCGTGCGTTCGGCATAGCCCGTCTGCAGGTACCCGCCGAGAAATTCCTCGAGGACTACGCCTACACCGCAACCTACCAGCTTGTCACCGCCGCCGGTACATTCGACCGTACGAAAGACGGCTGCTACATGGTGCCCAACGAGTGGGTGCTCGATGTAGTGAACGTGTCGCCTCAGGACAACTATGCATGGAACGTCACCTCGCCCGCGCTCGACTGCGGCTGGAGCTATGTGGCGCTCAACTCTTCCGACAAGACCCGTTTCTTCAAGGGCATGCGCCGCAAGATGCTCTACCTCAATGAGGCAGGCAATCCCGTGTTCAAGGATACCAACAACTCTACCGAGGACTTCAATCCCCGCGTGACTCCCTCGGAAATCGAGCTTCAGGGTACGGCCACAGATGCTTCGGGAACACTCTGCACCACCCGCACCTATGATGGCGTCATACCGGTGAAATGACGAGATTCCCTCTCATATTATTTATAGCGTCAGCAGTGAGCGCCCCGGCCTACGGGTTGGAGGCGGACACTGCCGCTGTCGGCACGACAGTGACGGAGCGGATTGCCCTGCATGAGGAGATGATGCGGGGCCTGGCGGCGCAGTCGTATGCCAATCCGGCACTGAAGCAGTGGGAGCAGGCCTACGGCTACAGTTCGCTCTCGGCCGGCTACCGTCGCGAGGCCGACAGCCGTGCCATCGACGTGCAGTCGGGCACCGGCGAATCGACGTGGGGACTCTCAGCCGACAGCTATATCAAGCACAAGTCGTCGACATTGTGGGGAAGCGCTTCATATCGCAACGGCATGTTGCGCGACATACGCTGGAACGAGAGTTCTGACGCCGCACTGATTTATCCCTATTTCACCGCCGACTCCATCGGGGGCGACATGCATATGGAGACATACAGCTTTGCCGGAGGATATGCCGACCACACCGAGCGTCTGGCGTGGGGCGTCACGCTGAGCTACAATGCTGGCCTCTATTACCGAAATGTCGATCCGCGTCCGCGCAACACCACCGGGCGGCTTGACATATCGGCCGGAGGGGCGGTGCGTATCGGTGCTTCCGACTATCATGCCGGCGTTTCGGCCAATTTCCGCAAATACAAGCAGTCGTGCGACATCGAGTTTGTCAACGAACTAAGCGACAACAGTATATGGCATCTGACAGGTCTCGGCACGCACTACGAGCGTTTTGCCGGCAACGGCTACAGCCATTACTACAACGGCCACCGTTGGGGCGCTACGGCCAACCTGTTTCCCTCGACGCTGCGCGGTGCGGTTGCGTCGGTGGAGTTCACTTCGTTCAACTTCGACCATATACTGACGGGCCTGAACAAACTGCCGCTCGAGTCGGCTACCGACAACCGGCTGTCGGCTACGGCGGGATGGCTCGCGCCGGGCGCGGTGCACGATTTCGCGGCTATGGCCGAATTATCCTACGGCAAACGTACGGGCACGGAGAATATCTTCGGCGACCCGGCCGGAAGCGTCTATCCTCAGATAGGTTCGCTCGAACTGTACCGCCATACGCTTACCGAAGTCCGGCTCAACATGCTGTGGCAGTGGCATGCGTCGCGGCAGACACTCCTGTCGGTCAATCCCGGTGTGGAGTGGAACCGCAGCGACGAGACGTATGCCGACCCGCGCCGCAGGCTGCTGCTGTCGTCGGTCACGCCTTCCGTCACCGTCAGGGGAGCGCGCACCTTCGGCTCATTGTGGCGCGTGTCGCTTTCGGCGATATTCGCATGCGTGATACCTGTCGACAATATCTGCGAGCTGCCTGTCAACAACAGTATCCCCGCGGGGATGCAGGCTGTCGACACCGACCGCTACGACATACTCTCGAAATCAAATTCGCTGGCCGGAGTGCGCCTCAATCTGACACGCGCGGTCAACGACCGTTATGCCTTCGGCCTCACGGCCTCATATTCACGGCGCAGTTATACGGCCGGCATACATTCCGACCTGGCCGACATCGCCGTTTCGTTTATTTTTTAATTTTCTTTTACAAGGACAAAAAATGAAAAGACTGACTACATTTCTTGCGCTCTTTGCCCTGGTATTTCTTGCAGCGGGCGCTTCAAAACTCAATAAACTGCCGGTCGATGCCGATGTGCGCATCGGCACTCTCCCCAACGGACTGACATATTACATACGTGCCAACGAGACTCCGGCCAACTGCGCCGATTTCTTCATCGCGCAGCGTGTCGGCTCGGTCAACGAGGAGGAAAACCAGCGCGGACTTGCCCATTTCCTCGAGCACATGTGCTTCAACGGCACCAAGCATTTCCCCGGCAACTCCCTGATTGAATACTTAGAGTCAATCGGCGTGAAATTCGGTGCCAATCTCAATGCCTACACTTCAACCGACGAGACCGTCTACAACATATGCGACGTGCCGACCACGCGTCAGTCGAGCCTCGACTCATGCCTGCTGATACTGCGCGACTGGAGCCATGACCTTACGCTTGCCGACGCCGACATCGACGCCGAGCGTGGTGTCATCAAGGGTGAGTGGCGCCAGCGTCAGGGTACCGCCGCCAACCGCATGCTCGAGAAGGCCGCTCCCGTAATCTACGGCAATTCGCTCTACGGACAGCGTATGCCCATCGGCCTGATGTCGGTGGTGGAGAATTTTCCCTACGACACGCTCCGAGATTACTACAAACGGTGGTACTATCCCGAAAACCAGTGCGTGATTGTGGTGGGCGATGTCAATCCCGATGTCATAGAGGCCAAAATCAAGGAACTATGGGCCGACGTGGAGCGTCCGGCATTCAATGTGACCCCCGCAAAGGTCGAGGTGCCTGACAACGACCAAATCATAGCTACCGTGCAGTCCGACCCCGAGCAGGTGACTCCGTTCGTCCAGATATATCTCAAGCATGACAATCTTCCCGACAGCGATGTCAACACAATCAACGAGCTGCGCCGCGACCTTGCGTGCGACCTCGTGGTGGACATGCTCGCCGAGCGTCTTACCGACCTCGAGACATCGACCGGCACGCTGATGTCGAACGTAGGTATCGGCGACCGTCCGTTCCTGCTGTCGCGTACGCGCGACGCACTTATGGTACGTGCCGGGACATCGCCGGGCCGTGAGGCGGAATGCGTCAATGCAATCGCCGCCGAACTGCGCCGTGCGGCGCGCCACGGATTTACCGACGTGGAACTGCAGCGCGCCAAGCTCGACGAGCGCGCCAAACTCGACCGTCAGTTTACCGCCCGTACCAAGACGACAAATACGGAATATGCCCGCACATACGTGCGCCACTACCTTGACGGCGGCGCGCTTCCCTCGCAGGAGCAGTATTATAAGATGATGAAGGGGGTGCTCGGCCAGGTCGGACCGGAGCAGGTCAACGACTACGTGCGTTCGGTTGTAAGCCCCGACTGCCGTAACGTGGTACTGGTGGCATATCTGCCGGGCAACAACGACATCGTGCTGACCGATGCCGCCCTTGCCGAGGCATACGCTTCGGTCGACGAGGCATCGCTTGCTCCCTATGTGGTGCACGACCTCGACAAACCGCTGCTCGCCGAGATACCTGTCGCCGGCAAGATAGTGTCGGAGAAGGCCGACAGCCTCTTCGGCTCGACCGTGTGGACACTGTCAAACGGCATACGCGTGCATCTGAAAAAGACCGACTACAATCCCGACCATGTCGTTATTGCCGGATATTCGCCCGGCGGCTTCTCGGCCGGATATAATCCCGCCCTCGCTCCGGAATACCATCTTGTCAACGACGTGCTTGCTGCCGGAGCATACGGCGGCCACACCGCGACCGACCTGCGCCGCATGACCGCCGGAAAGGATGTGCGTGTCGACGTGTCAATCGACAACATGGAGGAACGTCTGCTCGCTTCAGCCGCCACTTCCGATCTGGAAACGGCATTGCAGCTGATGTATCTCAAGGCGACGCAACCCACGCGCGACGACCAGGCATTCACCTCCATCATCGAGAACCACCGCATGAAGCTGTCGTCGCAGAACAGCAACCCGACGTTCACCATGGCCGACTCAATCCACTATTATGTCTACGACCGCCATCCGCTCGGCGCGAAGCTCAGCAAGGATGACCTCGACAAGGTGAGCTACGACCGTATCATCGGGATGCACCGCGACCGCTTCGGCGACATGACCGATTTCGATTTCTATATCCTCGGCGATTTCGATACCGACACGCTCCGCATGCTCACCGAGCGCTACATAGCTTCGCTCCCCGCCGCCGGACGCCGCGAGCAGCCGGCCGACATAGGCTATCACTACATCAAGGGTCGCGAGCGCATGAGCTTCACCACTCCGATGGAGACTCCTCAGACAATCGCATATACATTCTACAACTATCCCTGCGACTACAACCTTCCCAACGTGGTGAAAGGGCATGCGTTAGGCTCACTGGTGCAGTCGGCTCTCCTGAAAGACCTGCGCGAGAACCGCGGCTGGACATATTCAATCAAAGCCCACGGCGGTGTCGGTGCCGGCATGAACGGCAATGACCCGTCAAACTTCATCATGCCGGTGTATATCCGTGTGGCTCCCGAGAATGCCGACTCGACATTCGACATCGTGGCCCGTACAGCCGAAATGCTTGCCGACCCTGCCAATATCTCCGACGACGACCTGCTCAAAATCAAGCAGTACATGCTCAAATCATACTCGCAGAATATGGAGAACAACAGCTACTGGCTCACCGTGCTCCACATGTATGACAAGTTCGGCCGCGACATGCACAACGGCTATACCGAACTGGTGGAGAATCTTACCCCCGCCGACGTAGCCGCATTCGCAAAGGAAATCATCATCCCGGCCAACCGCGTGCAGATGTCAATGTCGCCCGCGGAATAACCCCGGGCGGTTAAAAAAAATGGGGCGGGGGCGTCTCGCCCCCGTGGTATTATCTTGTCACAGAAAGTTACCATGGGGGCGAGACGCCCCCGCTCCTGACGTATTCGGGTTGTTTTTTGTGGTGTATGTGAGCGAATGTGCTATTTTTCGATTTATTGATTATATGTAAAAATAGTAAGATTCGCTAATTTTGTATTGTACAATTAAGTGAAATTACCATGGAAAATCAGATTGCAACGAGTGGGGGCGCAGGGGTAGTTTCCCCGTTGACGCGAAGCGTGAGCACCGCGCGCATAACATGGCTTGACTGGCTGCGCGCCATAGCATGCCTTATGGTGATAATGGTGCACGCGTGCGAATGCGTATATTCCAATGACTATTCATTCAGTTTCGCCGACTCCGAAAGCCTGTGGAGCGTGGCTCTTATCAGCGGGCTTATGCGTCCGGCAGTGCCGCTGTTTCTGATGGCGTCGTCGTTTCTGCTTCTGCCGCTTAAGGGTGACGTGTCGACATTCTTCCGGCGCAGGTTCACGAGGGTGGCTATTCCGTTTGCGGTATGGCTCGTGCTGTATGCCGTGCTTCCTGCCGCATGGGGCGAATGGAGCTGGTCGCAGTCGCTCGACAATCTGTCGACCGTGTGGATTAACTTCAATCCGCGCGGGTCGCATCTGTGGTTCATCTATATGCTTCTTGGCATCTATCTGATAGCCCCGATAATCTCCCCGTGGCTCAAAAACGTGTCGCGCCGTCAGGAGGAATTCTATCTCGGCATATGGTTCCTGACAACGTTTTCGTGGCATCTGCACGAATATGTCGGCGATGTGGCGGGTGAATGCTGGTGGAATCCCTATCCGACGTTCTATTACGTGTCGGGGTCGTTCGGTCTCGTGCTGCTGGCGCATTATATAAGGAAATATGTCGACTGGGGCGTGAAGAAAACGCTTATGGTGGGTGTGCCGTGCCTTGTGGCGGGGTATGCGTTCTGCGTGGGGTGGTTCTACCATCAGTCGGGGGTAGCCGAGGAGGTACGCGTGCTTGAACTGAGCTGGCAGCCGTCGTCGTTCGCGCCTGCCGTGATGAGTTTCGGCGCGTTTCTGCTGATACGGCTTATCAGGGTGTCTTCGGGGCTTGTGTACGGTGTCGTGCGCCATATATCGGCGATGAGCTACGGCATATATCTGATGCACATGATGCTGCTGCCCGCAGTGTTCACGATGTATGCCGGTACGATGCCGGTATACGGGGTGATTGTAGCTACAGCGGTGACGACATACATAGTTTGCTACGCCATCACCACGGTGATTTCCCGACTGCCGTTCGGTAAATATATCATAGGATAATTATTAAGGTAAGTTAAAATGTGTGAGTTAATGAACCATCTGCATCACAGTACGTTTTACATGTACATAGCAGAATTACTTTTTCCATTGCAAGAAATGTGATAATGATTGGTTTAAAGCATTGAGGCTTCCGTGAGGCGGCCTCTTTCTTTTTGCATGCATTCGTGATTTTTTGATGCCGTTGGGGAAAAATGTGTCGCAAAATGATGAAACTTTTGTGTCAATAAAATAGAAAAAATTCGCCAGCAAGCTTTAAAAAGAAAAATAAAATATAGATTGACAAAAAAATGACACAAAATTGATATGATTTGAAAGCGTCAGGCAGTAATTTTGTCGTTGTAAATATATTAATCCACATACATATTTCATGCAATGAAGATTTCGAGATTTTGTTTTACAACAAGAGTTCCATAATCTCGATTGCTTTTTAACAAATCAGGTTAAAGTTATAAATATAAATCAAGGTTTTACAATTACAGCCGTATGTGTCGTGAGATTATCGGCTGGAATGAATAAATAAGGCGACGTGAGTCTGCTTTTCAAATTAAGTCAATTTTTATTGATCTCATGATTTAAGGTAGAAGATTGTGTACGACGTGAGTCGGACGCATGATTAAAAACCGCAGAGGGGGATATCCCCGAAGCATATCAATCTTGAAATATTTTTCTAAGCAGAAAAGAGCGTCCGTACCGGACGCTCTTTTCTGTATGCAGCAGTAGGAAGGTTACTATTCAGCGAATATGTACGATGTAAGGTGTTAATTATCAGTGTAGGGCTGCACCCCTGTGCAGCCGAAACCAATGCAAACGGGTGTTATCATCAACGGCTGCACCGGGGTGCAGCCCTACAATACGCTCGTAATCAATAAGTTTATCAACCGAATAGTTACGTAGGAAGCGATTGCTGTTAAACGATGTTAAAATTGCGGGGACGTTGAACCAATTGTGGTGAACCGCGTTTTAGTGATATAGCAGAATTACTTTTTCCATTGCAAGAAATGTGATAATGATTGGTTTAAAGCACTGAGGCTTCCGTGAGGCGGCCTCTTTTCTTTTTATATCGTAACAAATCACTCCGCGATAGTGTCATGTATATGTTTTTTTCCCGGCACAAAAAAGAGGCGTCCGGAGTTTGTCCGGACGCCTCGTATGAAAGGGGATGGGGGTGCTTACAGTTTCACAATGCGGGTTGTGCGGGTTATGCCGTCGCCGCTTGTCGCTGTCAGGATGTAGACGCCGCGGACGAGTGATGCGCCGGGAAGCACTGTGGCTTTGGCCGTGTCGCATGCCGCGCTGACGGAGAATACCGTGCGTCCGGCACCGTCGTAGAGCGTGAAGATTACATCGCTGTCGTTGAAGTCGGTGTAGACGTTGATGTCGCCGTCAACAGGATTGGGCGTGACGCGGAAACCGTTGTTGTCGTTGACGATGTCGCTGATGCCCGACATATCCTTGACTTCGACGGGCAGTTCTACGGAAGCCGTGGCGCCCGACGGGTCGGTGGCGGTGACTGTAGCCGAAGCGGTGCCTGCCTTTTTACCGTAGAATATGACGCCGGTGGCGTTGGGATAGGCATCGGCGATGTCATTTGCCGGCATGCTGAACGTGAATGTGAGCTCATCGCCGTCGGGGTCGGTGAAGAGGTCGGCGAAGCTGTATACTCCCGATGTGGCGCCTTCGGGTGCGACTGCGGTCACAGGCTCGGCGGCAACGGGAGCACGGTTGACATGCTCGATGTTGTAGCGTACGAACACCTCAGCGGAAAGGCCGTGGGCGTCGGTGGCCGTGATGTCAAACACGTTGCCTGCCGATGCGCTGCCATAGTCAGGAGTGATTGCTACGTTGAGGCGGACGGGACCGTCGGTGCCTGTCACGGTGTAGACGCCGTTGTCGGCGGTCACGGTGGCTGTCCCGGCCTCTACCGAAGTGACGGCGGCATTGCCGCGGGCGTCGTTGAAGGCTATCGTCAGGTCATCGTTGTCGGGCTCGGTGACAGTAATCTCCACGCCGGTAGTCTCGCCTTCCTTGGCATAGACCACGTTGGCGGGAGCGTCGACTACGGGAGCGCCGTTCTTGTCAAGCACCACGGGGAAGTTGACCACGGGCTGCATGGGGTCGTTGCTCTTGATTACTATCATAGCCTTGTTGTTCTTCTCCATGCGGGCTGCGGCCGCGTTGATTTCAACTTTTATCTCGGCATTGTCGCCCACTTCGAGCGATGTCTCGTCGGCTGGAGTGAGAAGTTTCACCCAGGGAGAGCCTTCGGATGTCTCGAGGCACGACATGATGTAGCCGAGCGAGCCGTACTGGTCTTCGAAAATCTCGGCGACGTCAAACCAGCCGAACTCTTCCGTCCAGCCCATGTAACGTCCCGATACGACGGCTTCCTCCTTTGCGCATACGTATGCCGGGAAGGGCCATCCGGCCGCGAAGGTGGCCTGCACATGGAATTCCTCGCCCGGATTGAGGAATACGGGCTTGTCGAGGGGTACGACGAAGAAGCGTCCCATCTGCGGGTCATCCTGCGACTCGATGATGAGTTTGCCGTGGCCGAGTACGTCGCCCTCACCCGGTGTGCTGCCCGACATTATGTCGAAGTCGACACGGTAGTCGGTGGCGGTGCCGATGGTGACGGGGAGATAGATGTGCGACACGTTGAAGCCTTCGGCCGGAGCGGTGAACACTGTCGCCGCCTTGTAGATGTCGTAGTAGGAGTTGGCTCCGTAGTTGTACGACATGTTGTTGGACGGATTGGCGGGATAGTAGAGCGCGTTGCGGTATTCGAAGTCATCAGGCGCATCGTAGATATTGCCGGAAGCGGCTTTCGCCACACGTGCCGCGTTGAGCACGCATGCGGCGGAGTCGGCCTTGACAGCGGCGCTGCGGGCTTTGACAGCCTTGCTCCAGAGTGCGATGCCGCCACCGTCACCCTCTTCGGGTTGTTCACCGACGCCGGTCGGGTCGAGGGCGAGGCTGTATGTGAGCTTGTATTCGCCGTCGTTGCCGAGGTTGACCGTTTCGGTGAATGTGTCGTTTTCGCCGGTGGCCTTGACACGGATTTCCTCGCGGTCGAGTGTCATTACGGGCGCCGGAGTGACGATGAACCTGACGTTGACGTCGCGCTTTGAGGTGCCGTTTTCGGTCGTGTAGGTGAATGTGAGCTTGATGTCGTATTCGCCGGGAGTGTAGGCGAACTCGTTTTCAATCATCGGTATCGAGAACTCGACGGGTGAGTCGGTCACGGCAATCGGGTCGCCGTAATACTGTCCCCACATCTTGTTGCCGGTAGGTTCGCCGGTTATCCAGTCTATCTCGGGCTGATTGACATAGAGGTTGAACACATTGATATATTCATCGAACCATTCGTCGTAGACAGTCGGGCCGTCGACAGTCACCATGTCGATGGTGAACGCCGCGGTGCCTGTGTTGGCCACGGTAAACGGTGCGGCATACATGGCGCCCATCTGCACGATCGGGTCGGAATAGTCGGTGCTGCGGTAGCCGATTACATGTTCCACCACGATGTCATCGGGCCATTGCGGAGCCGATGCGCCGGTGATGTCGAGCGTGACGGGTATCTCGAGGTTTTCGGAGCCGGGCACGTTGGTGGCAACTTTGAGCGCGCTGCTGTAAGTGCCGGCCATGCGGCGGGTGTCGAGGTCGAGGGCGATTGTCTCCGAGGAGCCCGGAGCGAGCGGCGATTCGACTACGGGCGAGAATGCCACGGCGTTGTTGAACGATACCATGCGTTCGGGCAGACGTATGCTCTGCGAGCCGTCGGCATTGGCTATGCCGGCAAGACCGAATATGTCGTATATTATGGCATCGTCAAACGCGCCCTTGTACTGGAAGCGGAATGTGCCGTCCTTCTCCATGATAAGCTGGAAGTCGACACCGATATTCATCGAGTTGCCGTATTCGATGAACGAGATTACGGCGCGGTCGTCGGTGACATAGTGGAATGTGCCGGCGGTGCGGGTCTGGTCCATCGAGTGCATGCCCCAGTAGGGGGCGATGATGTTGGTGTAGACGGTTCCGGCGGGGAATTCGGCCGGGGGTTCGGGCCAGATACGGTCGTCATGGCGTTCGGTGAACGATACGAAACCGGTGTTGTAGATGTACATGCGGCTGTATTTACGGCCATAGAACGGGAATTCGAACGGCAGGTCGACAGCCACATAGTCATGGAGCTGATAGTAGCTCATGGTGTGCTGCTCGCCGAGGCCGTTGGTCTCGATGTCGACCCAGTCGAATTTCACCGACGGGTCGTCGCCCGAGAATGTATATACGTAGCTTGTGGCAGCATCGGCGTTGTCGGGGAGCGTCATGCGCACCAGCGGGTCGGGACTGATGGCGTAGCGCAGCGTCTCGTTGCCGTTGTTGGTCACGGTAAGTTCTTTGGCGACGGGCGTGCCGCTCTCCACGGTCTCGTTGATTTCGGTAAGGCTCATGCCGATGGCCGGGCATCCGATTACATTGGCCGTGATGTCGGCCGAAAGGTTGCCGGCCGATGTCTCGACGGTGACTTTGTCGGCCACGCGACCCTCGGTTGCGGTGGGTACCGTGACGACAATATCTTTCGCCATGCCGGCCTCGAGAGTGAAGGGTACCCCGGCCTCGCAGGCTACGATGCCGTTTTCAGCTCTTACGGCAGTAACCTCCATTGCGCGGTGTCCGTTGTTCTTCACCGTTACGGCTACTTTCTGCGCGGAGGTGCGGAATACGTCGCCGAGGTCGATTGACGTATCCTCGAGCGCGGCTTCGGCTACGAGTTCCTCACCCTCGATTACAGCGTCGAAGCGCACGAACGAATGCTCGGGAGCGGGGTCGTTGGTGACTATGGCGAGGTTATTGAATGTGGCGCCCGCATTGAGCGATGCGTCGGCACCCACGGTAGCGGTCACTTCGACGCTCTCGCCGGGGTTGACCATGCCGTAGGGTATGCTGAGGCCGCGCACGAACGAAGGCTTCGGAGCCTCGAATTTCACTGCCGTGCCGGTAGCGAAGCTGTGGTAGCGCTGGTTGTCGGGAGTCGGTTCCTCATAGCCCCACTGGTCGGCCTGGTCGGCGCTTGTCACGGTGACAGGGTCGGCGCATTCCGGGTCGTTGATGCCGCAGAACAGTCCCGCGCCCTGCTGGAACACCGCGTCGGCCATGTAGTCATCGTAGTGTATCTCGATGTCGCCGTTGCCGGAGAGCGCTATGTGGAAGCTGACGGGGATATACTCGTTGTCATATACCGTGGCGAGCACATCGATGAATTTCACCACGAATTTGCCGTCGGCTTTCGAATATTCCACACGCGACTGCGGGCCCATGTATACCTGCTGGCCGTAGGCCGAGATAAGTCCCGTGCCCCTGATGCTTGACGACGAGGGGGTGAGGGGCGTGCGCAATATCTCTTCGTTGGGAGCGAACATGATGCCGCCGAAGCTGGTTATATAGGCTTTCTCGTAGGTCTTACCGTAGTAAGGGAAGGCGAATCCGAGGCTTACGGGACGCGACAGCACATTGTCGTCGGTGAACTGCGACGCTATGTCGGCGGCGCCGATGAGCGCGGGATTGCCGTCGTAGGCAAATTCGCTGTAGCCCTCGAGAGTCGATGACACGGTGTAGCCGAACTTGTGCAGTCTGGCCGACAGGCCGTCGATGCTCTCCTGCGAGAATTTCGGGAATACGAATTCAAGCGGATATTTGCCGGCGTTGGAGATGGTAAACGACTGTTTCTGCTCCTCGTCGCCCACTGTGAGCGTTCCGCAGTCGATGGCAGCCGGCTCGATGACGAGTTTGGCCGGCTCGGTCGCCACACCCTGCACGGTGATGCGTGCCTGGCGTCCGTCGGCATCGGTGAAGATAATGCTTCCGGTATGGCTTCCTGCCTCGGTAGGAGCATAGGTGAGGTCGAAACTTACACGCGTGCGGGCCGGGAAGCCTTGCTGTATGCCGTTGGACGGTCCCTTGAAATCGGGCGATGTCGACTCGATATTGTTGTCGTAAAGACCGTTGCCCCACTGTGAGCCTGCGAACTTGCCGTAGCCGCGGTTGAACACCTCTACCGTGAGCGTCTTGCTCTCGCCTACGAGGAGCGAGCCGAAGTTGACAATCTTGGGTGTCACGATGTCGGGAGTGTTGCCCGATACCGAATATGTCACCGGAACAAGGGCCTCTCCGCCTTCGGTTTCGTTGGAGGTGAGGTGCAGGTTGAGGTTGTAGGTGCCGTTGATGAGGCGTGAGCCGTCGGCGCTGATTTCGACAGGCTGTGACTCGCCGTAGAGCACTGTGCCCGACGACGGGTTGAGCACGAGCGCCTCGCTCCAGTCGGGATTGGCCGAGCGGGCGGTTATGGCCCATGTCATCTGCGATGCCATGGATTCATAAGAGCTGCCTTTGAGGGCGGCGGCAAGCTGGGTCCAGCTCTTGCCGAGGTCGTTGCTCATGTAGCTGTACTGTCCGAGTTCTTCCGAAGAAGCCAGACCCATACCGAGTGGATAGCCCTCCTGATTTCCTTCGAAGTGGACTACAATCCAGAATGATTTGCCCGGAGCGAAATTAATCTGCTCGTTGAGTGCGACGGGGTAGCCGTAGGCGAAGAAATTGTATTCGACAGTCTGCATCAGCGCGGCCGACGATATGGCGGCATCGCCTTTGTACACCTGTATTACGGGGTTCATGCCGTTGGCTCCCTCGATGTTGATATGGGTGAGGTTGAAACCGTCGGGATATTCGGCAGGGTCGACCCTGAACCATTGCGCCATAGAGTTGGGCTTGGTGCGGTCGGTGTCGCCGACATACGCCCATATCTGCGAGTGGCGTTTCATCTCCTTGGGATAGTCCTCGGCCACATATTCGGGTGTAACGGCTGCGTATTGCGCCACCTTTGCGCCGCCGACAGTGCCATTGTACGGCTTCACGCGGCCCGGTGCGGGACGTGATGCCGATGCGGGCATCACGGAGGCGGTGCGTTTGTATACGTTCCATTTGAGTATGCCCTCGTCGTCGTTGCCGATATTGAATATAGCTTTTGCGAGAGGAGCGTCAACGGTCGACTGAAGCAGGATTTCAGCCACGTCGACCGTCATCTTCGGACCGGCGTTGGTGCTTATCTGCTTCACTTCCGAGAGGGGAGAGGCGGCGCCCCAGCGGTTGACGGCCGATATTGCCACATAGTAGGTGGTGAGCGGTTTCAGACCGGTAATTTCGTGGGTGTAGGTGTCGCCCGAAGAGAAGAACTTGGTGTCGGCCACCGAAGTGCGCAGTCCGCTCAGATTGTCGGTGGCGGTGAACGGCGTCTCGCTGTAATATATTATGTGGTGGTGCACATTGTTGTCGGACGAGGCGGGGATGGTCCACGTGAGCGACAGGTAGTCCTGCGCGGCGGCCATCGTGAATGCGCCCACAGCTTCGGGTGCGCCGCCGTCGCCCATGAGGAGCGCTTTGGCGGCGTCGATGTAGCCTGTGCCGTAGAGTCCGCGGTACTGCGCGTTGTCGCCGTAGCCGTAGAAGTCGTTGACCGAAGTCTCGAGCTGTGTGCGCAGACTTGAGCTTACGAATGTCGGGCTGCCGTATTTCGACAGGATGAGTGCGGCGATACCCGATACATGCGGCGTAGCCATCGAGGTGCCTTCATTGAATCCGTACTCGTTGTTGGGGAGGGTGGAAAGCACGCCGCCGGCCTCGCCGTAGTCGAGCAGACCGCCAGGTGCGATTATGTCGGCCCATGTGCCGTAGTTGGAGTAGCTTGCGGGAGTCAGTTCGTTGGTCATGGCTGTCACGGCAAGCACTTTGTCGTAGGCGGCAGGGTAGTAGTTGCCGGTATTTCCGTCGTTGCCGGCCGCGAAGATACACAGGCCGCCGGTCATGTTGTCGGAGCGTGCCGTCTCGGTGAAATAGTCGATGGCGGCGAGTACGGCCTCTTCGTAGTATTCAGGCTCGCTCCAGCCCCATGAGCATTGGGCGATGGTGGCGCCGCGTTCGGCCGCATAGACTATCGCCGCGGCGAAATCGCCGTCGGGTGCGCCCTGGCGCGAGTCGAACACCTGGCACGAAATCATCTTCACGCCCGAGCCGGGAGTGCCGTCGCCTCCGGCCACACCTGCCACGCCGATGCCGTTGTTGTTGACGGCACCGACAGTGCCGGCCACGTGTGTGCCGTGGTTGTGGGGATAAATCTCTCCGCTGTTGGTGCAGAAGTTGTAGCCGTAGATGTCGTCGACAAATCCGTTGCCGTCGTCGTCGATACCCGGTTCGCCGTTAAGTTCGGCGAGGTTCACGCACATGTTGGCGGCGAGGTCCTCGTGGCGGTAGTCTATACCGCCGTCGATGACGGCCACTACCACATCGCTGCTGCCGGTAGTCGACATCCATGCTTCGAAAAGATTGATGTCGGCGCCCTTTACAGCGGTGCCGATATTGCCGAAGTTCTGATAGTGCCACTGGTCGGGGAGGCGCGGGTCGTTGAACGGGTATCCGGCGGCCTTTGCCGTCGGGCCGCTAACCTTACGGAATGTGCCGTTACCCTCTTTTAGCGTCATCGGGGTGACGGCTTCCGTCAGCTCGATGCCGGGGGTGGAGGCGAGGATTTTGCGGGCCTGTTCCACAGGTACGCTTTCGTCGAAATTTACCACGTACCAGCGGTCGAGCCCGTAGCGTGCGCGTTGTGCCGCGAATTTCGGATTGGGCGGAAGCATGGGGCGGATAGATGACGCCTTGATCTGCGACGAAGCGCGGTCGAGAGGCGTGATGCCCGTCGAAAGCCGTCCGTTGGCGGCCCGTCGCGGGGCTTGCCCGATACGGCCGGCAACTTCAGGTTGCAGCTTCACTCGCACAATGCCCTTGGTCGGTTCAACGCTTTGCGCGTTGATTGCCACGGCAGTGCTCAGTAACAGACACACGGCCGTGAACCATCTGAAAAATTTGTGCATTGGAAAAATGATTGGTTGATTAATAAAATGTAAATAAGATGTGTTGGACAATAAGAGTTCTTTCGCAAAGATACGGTTTTTTATTTATTATTAGGTGTGTCGTGAATACGCTTAAGTTAATATGTGTTAAAATATCAGGCATTGAAAAACTTTTTCAATCATCGTGATGTTATACACACAGAAAGCACAAATGTTTTTCCACATAGAAAATGTGATAATGATTGGTTTAAAAAATATAGAGGCTCCCGTGAGGAAGTCTCTTTTTTATGCTTTTTCCTTATTTCATTTTTTTTAGGGTCAGCAGCAAAACCCGGTTGAAATGTTAAAAAGCAATACGAATAAAAATCATCACCCGAAATGCCCAACCTCCCAAATCATTTTCAGGAGCATAATCGGAGGCTCTCTGTATCAACATTCCTTAAGTAAACGGCATTGGGATGCGATTCGCTGTGACTTTTGATAGCTAATTATAGCTCTGCAACACTCTCGCTGATGAAACCTCTCGATTGCATCGGAACCAATAAGTGCGTTCGCTGAATAGTCGCCCGATGAGATAATTAGTGCTAAAATTTCTTTAATTGTTGGTCAATTTGATTTTAATCAGTATATTTGCTACACTGTTGAAGTGTATTATACCGACTAATCCAATTTAACCATAAATATGAAATTCAAATCCATCATTATGCTTTCGGCCGCCGGTACAGTGATACTGACCGGTTGCTCCAAGAAACTCAATCAGTTCAGTGCCGATTATTTCGATGTGAATCCCGATCCGCTTGAAGTTGTCGGTCAGCGTGTTCCCGCCACTGTCACAGGCCATATCCCCGCAAAATTCTTTGTGAAGAATGCCGAAGTGACCGTTACTCCCTACCTCACTTTCGAAGGACAGGAAGTGGCTTCGCAGTCATATCGTTTCCAGGGCGAGAAGGTGCGCGGCAACAATCCCGTCATCTCTTTCGAGCAGGGCGGCACAGTCACCATCCCCGTAGTGTTCGACTATCAGCCCGACATGAACAAGAGCGAGCTTGAGCTTGCATTCAATGTCACCCAGGGCAACAAGCAATATGTACTTCCCCGCGTCAAAGTGGCCAAAGGCCTCGTAGCCACCGCGGCTCTCGCCGACGCATCGACCGTCAGCGCCGCCATCGCCCCCGACGCGTTCCAGCGTATCATCAACGAGAAATACGCCGCCGACATCCGCTTCCTCATCAACCAGTCAAATCTGCGCCAGAGCGAACTGTCGTCAGACGCTGTAAAGAACCTCAACCAGGAGATTGTCAACGCCAACGCAGCCCCCGACCGTCAGATCGAGGAAATCAACATCTCGTCATACGCTTCGCCCGAAGGTGCCCTCGACCTGAACACCCGTCTTGCCGAAGGCCGTGAGAAAGCCACAACCGAATATCTCCGCAAACAGCTCTCCAAGGACAATATCACCGACTTCGGCGAACTCACCGCGCAGTTCACCGCCGAGGACTGGGAAGGCTTCCAGCAACTCGTCGCAGCTTCCGACATAGCCGACAAAGAGCTCATCCTCAACGTGCTCTCACGCTTCAAGGACCCCGAGGAACGCGAACAACAGATACGCAACCTCTCGTCGATTTTCGACCAGCTCGCCGACCAGATTCTCCCGCAGCTGCGTAAATCGCGCATCACCGCGTCAATCAACATCATCGGCAAGAGCGACGAGGAAATACAGCAGATCTACAAATCAAATCCCAAATCGCTCACCGTCGACGAACTCCTCTACGCAGCCACTCTCACCGACAAGCCCGCAGAGCAGCTCGACATCTACAACACCACAGCGTCAATCTATCCCAACGATTACCGCGCATTCAACGACCTCGGCGTAGTGCAGTACGCTACCGGCGACTTTGACGCCGCAAAAGCCAACTTCGCAGCCGCATCGCGTCTCAACCCCTCGGCAGCAGAGCCTCAGATGAACCTCGGCCTCGTAGCCCTTCTCAAGAAAGATTACCGTCAGGCCAACCAGAAGCTCGGCAATGCCGCAGGTCTCGATGAAGTCGGCGGAGCGCTCGGCACATACTACATCATGACAGGCGACAACGCCGCTGCCGTCAAGGCTTTCGGCAACACCAAGTCAAACAATGCCGCCCTCGCCCAGATTCTCACCAAGGACTACAGCAAGGCCAAATCCACACTCGCCGGCATCACGAATCCCGACGCCACAACCTACTATCTGCTCGCCATACTCGGTGCACGCACCAACAACGACCAGATGATAAGCTCAAATCTCCGTCAGGCCGCCAAGCTCGACAAAAACATGATCAAGCGCGCCAAGAACGACCTCGAGTTCGCCAACTTCAATCTCAGCTCGATTTTCTAAGAGATTGTCTAAACCGCAGTCATAACCCCATCATAAAGGGCGGCTCCCGGCATCCGGGCAGCCGCCCTTCATAGTTTGCCCGACATGGGCATAATCTAACGGGTGGAAGTCCCGAGCGCGCCCCGATA